>NZ_PSMQ01000016.1:0-25804 GCF_040290245.1 Thermus sp. | reverse complement strand
CGTGAGCACCCTTCGCCTTCTCCTCACCCCCCTCTTGGCCCATGGGGTGGGGGCCCTGTTGGGTTTCGGCCATGCCCACGGCGGTCAATGCCTTTTGATGAGCCAAGCGTTCGGGGGGGATGCGGCCCGGGCCGCCCGGAGCGCGGTGGCCACCACTTAACCCTGCCTTTGGTCCTTTGGCTCCTCGGGATTGGGTAGGGTAGGGGCACCCCGGTCCAGCTGGAGGAGGACCTCCCCTTCAAAGAGAACCACCAACCGGGTATACCCCTCCTCCGGCCAGTCCACCTCCAGCACCTTTGGGCCCTCGAGGAAAACCGCCCTTTCCCGAACCAGGGTCTCCTCCCGGTAGATCCGGATCCCCAGATACCCCGGGCGCTCGAGGCGGATCACCTCCAAAACCGCCCTGTCCGGAAGGGCCTTCCCCACCACCCAGACCCGGGGGGTCTGGACCGGCCGGCCCGGGTCCAGGGGTAAAAAGGTATACCGGCACCCAGCAAGGACAAGGAGGAGGAGAAAAATTCCCCTCACCGCCCCTCCCCTGCGGTCACCAGGGCCAGGAGGGCCAAGGCGGCCGTCTCGGAGCGGAGGGTGCGCCGCCCTAAGGAGACGGGGGTAAAGCCCTTTTGGACCAGAAGCTCCACCTCCTCCTCGCTAAACCCGCCCTCGGGGCCCACCGCCAAGGCCAAGGGCCGGCCTAGGTCCAGCACCTCCCGCACCAAGGCCCCCGCCCCCGGGTGGGCGAGAAGCCCCTGCTCCACCTGGGGCAGGGCCTTTAGGGGAATGGGGGGGAGGATCTCGGGGACCCTGAGCCTTCCCGACTGTTTGGCCGCCTCCACCGCCACCCGCTTAAGCCTTTCCAGCTTGGCCTCCCCCATCTCCTTGGCCACGCTGTGCAGGGCGATCAAGGGCTGGATGCGGGTGGCCCCAAGCTCGGTGGCCATGCGGACCAGATCCGCCATCTTGTCCCCCTTTAAAAGGGCGGGGTAAAGGGCCACCTCCACCCCCACCTCCCGTTCGGGAACGCGTTCTTCTAGGATGCGGTAGCGCAAAAACCCCGGACCTATCTCCACCACCTCGGCCAGGGCCTCCCGCGACCCGTCAAAAACGGTGAACTGGTCCCCCACCCGGGCCCTTAGCACTTCCACAAGGTGCCGGGCCTCCCGGGGCGGAAGCGTCCCCGTGAGGCCGGGGCTATACGCCCGGTGCGGCCGCATAGAGCACCCACTCCCCCTCTTTCTCGGCCTGGAAGGAAAACCCCGCCCCCCTAAGGGCCTCCTCCACGCCCGCCCCTTTGGAATGCAGGATGCCGGTGAGGAGGAGGCCCCCCCCAGGGGCGAGCTGGGCCCTGTAGCCCGGCAGGAGGGCCTGGTGGAGCTCGGCGAAGAGGTTGGCCACGATGAGGTCAAAAGGGGCCCTGGCCTCGGAAGCCTCGAGACTCCCCTCCAGAAACTCCACCTCTACCCCATTCCGCCTGGCGTTCTCCCGGGCCAAAGGGAGGACCGCGGGATCGATATCCACCCCTAAAGCCCTGGCCCCGAGCTTGGCCGCGGCGATGGCCAAGATCCCGCTGCCCGTGCCCAGGTCCAAAACCCGCATCCCCTTTCGAACGCACCGGCCGAGGGCGCGAAGGGCCAACCGGGTCGTCTCGTGGTGGCCCGTCCCAAAGGCCATGCCCGGCTCGATGAAGATGGGGATGAGGCCGGGCCTCGGCTTGTGCCAAGGGGCCAGGACCAAGAAGGGCCCCGCTTCCACGGGGCTTAGGTCCCGCTTCCAGGCGGAAAGCCAGTCCTCGTCGGGTAGGCTGAGCCACTCCCCTTCCAAAGGAAGCCCCACCCGCTCGGGAAAGTAGGCCCAGACCTCGCCTTCCCTCTCCTCGAGGCCCCGGGCCCCATGGTCAAAAAGGAGGGGAAGGACTGGGTCCAGGCTTCGGAAATCGCCCTTCAGTCGGAAGACCTGCATCCTTCCCATCCTACCTTCAGTGAAGGTGAAAAGGGTGGCCCTCGCCCCCTGGGGAAGAACCCCCTTGGAAGAAGCTCGAGGCCAAGAAGGTGGTCAAAGGCACGGCCAGAAGAAGCCCCAAGGAGCCAAGGAGCATGCTCACCACCTCGGCGGCAAAGGGCTCGGTGTTCACCAGAAAGCGGACCGGGGTGGGGTCCTGGGTGAGGAGGAGGAAAAGGGGCAGGCTCCCCGAGGCGTAGGCGAAGACCAGGGTGTTGACCAGGCTGCCGATATGGTCATACCCCACCCGCATGGCCCGCCGGTAAAGCTCCCACAGGCCGAAGCCTGGATGGGCGTGGGCTAAGGCCTGGACCACAGAAGCCTGGGTCACGGTCACATCCGTGAGGGCTCCCAGTGTCCCCACCACCACCCCCGCAAGCCAAAGGGAAAGCAGGTCCACCCCGCCCCGTTGCCGTAGGAGAAGGGCCTCCTCGCTGGCCAGGCCCGTGAAGCCCAGGGCCTGGGCGATAAGGCGGGCCAGAAGAAGGGTGAAAAAAACAGAAAGCAGCGTCCCCAAGAGGGCGGCGGTGGTCTTTCGGTTCACCCCGTGAACGAAGTAGATGGAAAGGAGAAGGACCCCCAGGCTTCCGAAAAGGGCGTACCCCAGAGGGCTCCCCCCAGCGGCGATCCTCGGGACGACCAAGTAGACCAGGACCAAAAAGCCGAGGAGGGTCCCCAACACTCCCCTGAGCCCCTGTCCCCGGCCGAGGGCAACGGCAAAGAGGATGAACAGGAAAAACAGGCCCACCAGCCAGGGAATGCGGTCGGGCTCGGTCACGTAGTGCCGCCCCCCCTCGGAAAACACCACCACCCGCTCGCCCACTTGGAACCTGAGCCCGCCTTGGGGAAGCTCCGCCTCGACCGCCCCGTTGTTCAGGGCCACCCGAGCCTTGCCCCCTTCTAGGCTCAGAATCCGGCCCACCTCATACCCCTGGGCCAGGGCCCCGAGGGGGCTGCTCAAGCCGCCCAAAAGGAGGAGAACCATCCAAATCGCCCGCGCCATGGGCCGAGTCTATCCCAGAAAGATGAAAAAATCTTCTCAGTTTGGTATCCTAGGAGCGTGGAGCGAAGGACGAAGCAGCGCCAGGCCATCCGGTCCGTCTTCCTCGAGACCCAAAGACCCCTCTCCCCCCAGGAGGTCTTGGAGCTGGCCCGGGCGCGGGTTCCCGGTCTGGGGCTGGCCACGGTGTACCGCACCTTAAAGGGTCTTCTGGAGGAGGGCTTCCTCGTCCCGGTGGAGCTCCCCGGGGGGACGCCTCGGTACGAACGTTCGGGCGAGGCCCACCACCACCATTTCCTCTGCCGGGTCTGCGGCAAAGTCTACGAGCTCCAAGGCTGCCCCCAGGGTGTGGAGGCCCTGGTTCCCCCCGGTTTCCTGGCCGAGGGGCACGAGGTCACCCTGTACGGCCGGTGCTCGGCCTGCGCCTAGCCCTCGTCGAAGTAGGTAAGCTTGGGCTTCCGGTTGGCCCGGACCTCGTCCAGCCGGCGGACCGGGGTGGAGTAGGGGGCGTTCTCCAGCCAGTCCTTGGGCTTTTGCAAAAGGGCCCCCAGGGCCTCGGCGAAGGCTTCCAACGTCTCCTTGGCCTCCGTCTCCGTGGGCTCGATCATCAGGGCTTCCTTGACGATGAGGGGGAAGTAGACCGTGGGCGGGTGGAAGCCCAGCTCGATCAGCCCCTTGGCCATCTCTAAAGCCCTCATCCCCTCGGGGGGCTGGGCCACAAACTCATGCATGGAAAGGCGGTCATAGGGGATGCGGTACCCCTTGTCCTTGAGGAGGAGGCGGAGGTAGTTGGCGTTCAAAACGGCCAAAGCCGCGCTCGTTCTAAGTCCTTCCGCGCCCAGCATGCGGATGTACATCCAGGCCCGCACCAGGGCCAGGAAGTTTCCGTAAAAGCTCCGCACCCGTCCGATGGACTTGGGCCGGTCAAAGTCCAGGGCGTACACCTCCCCTACCCTCTTCACCGTGGGCACGGGCAGGTAGGGCTCGAGGTGCCGCTTCACCCCCACGGGTCCGCTCCCCGGCCCCCCACCCCCGTGGGGGACGGTGAAGGTCTTGTGCAGGTTGAGGTGGACCACGTCAAACCCCATGTCCCCCGGCCGGGCCCAGCCCATAATCGCATTCAAATTGGCCCCGTCGTAGTAGAGCTGGGCCCCGGCCTCGTGGGCCAGGCGGCTGATCTCCAGGATCCTCCGCTCAAAAAGACCCAGGGTGTTGGGGTTGGTGAGCATAATGGCCGCCACGTGGGGCCCAAGCTCCCGCTTCAACGCCTCGAGGTCCACCTCCCCGTCCGGCCCGGAGGCCACCTCCCGCACCTCGTAGCCGGCCATGGAGGCGGTGGCGGGGTTGGAGCCATGGGCGGAATCGGGCACCAAAACCACCCGGCGCGCCTTCTCCTCCCCCCGGTCCTTGTGGTAGGCCCGGATGATCAGGATGCCCGTAAGCTCCCCGTGGGCCCCCGCCGCGGGCTGCAGGGTGACCGCGTCCATCCCGGTGATCTCGGCCAGGTAGGTCTGGAGCTCCCACATGAGCTCTAAGGCCCCTTGGGCTGTGGCGGGGTCCTGGTAGGGGTGGAGGTCGGCGAAAAGCCGCGCCGCCTCCTCGTGGGCCTTGGGGTTGTACTTCATCGTGCAGCTCCCCAAGGGGTAAAAGGTGGTGTCCACCCCCGCCTGGCGGTGGGAGAGAAGGGTGTAGTGCCGGACCAGGGAAAGCTCATCCACCTCGGGCAGGCGGGGCGGTCTTCTCCTGAGGTGCTCCGCGCCGAAAAGCGCCTTCGCATCGGGAAGCGGCCCTTTGGCAGGCCTCAGGCCCCGCCGGTTGGGCCGGCTTCGTTCAAAGATCAGGGGAAAGCTCATGCCAAAACCTCCCTTAAGGCCTCCCTCAGCCGCATCAGATCCTCCTCTGTGTGGACCTCGGTGGCGGCGAAAAGGGCCAGGTGGGGGTCCAAGGGCACGGGGGCCGCGGCGTGGAAACCCCGTTCGGCCAGCGCCCGGCGCACCGCCTCCTGAGGCCGGGGCAGCCGAAGGGCAAACTCTGTAAAGAAAGGTGGACGGGTGAAGGGCCGAACCCCGGGCAGCTCGAGGAGGAGCTCGTAAAGCCGCCGGGCCCGGGCCGCAGAGAGGAGGGCCACCTCCTTAAGCCCCTCGGGCCCAAGCCCCGCCAGGTAGATCGCCCCCATCAAAGCGGTGAGCTGGGCGTTGGTGGTGACGTTGCTTTTCGCCTTAGCCCGACGGATGAACTGCTCCCGGGCCTGGAGGGTAAGGATGAAGCCCCGCCGCCCTTCCACGTCCACGGTTTCGGAGACCAGCCGGCCAGGAAGCTGGCGGACCAAGGCCTTTTTCACGACCAAAAACCCGAAGTGGGGCCCGCCAAAGCCCATGGCCTGGCCCAGGGTCTGTCCATCGCCTACGGCGATATCCGCCCCGTACTCCCCCGGAGGACGGAGGACGCTCAAAGACAGGGGGTCCACCACCGCCACAAAGAGGGCCCCTTTCCGGTGGGTCTCCTCCACGAGCGGGTCCGGGGTCTCCAGGGCTCCCAGGAAGTTGGGGGTCTGGACCACCACCGCACCCACCCCCCCCTGCACCTCCACGACCGGGGTCCGGTCCCCCTTTAGGGGGATCTCCGCCACCTCCGCCCCGACGGCATCCAGATACGCCTTCAGCACCTCCCGGTACTCGGGATGGACCCCCTGGGAGACCAGGACCCGCATCCGGCCCGTCTCCCGGAGGGCCAAAAGCACCCCCTCGGCCAAGGCGGTGGAGCCGTCGTACATGGAGGCGTTGGAGACCTCGAGGCCGGTGAGCTCGGCCATCATGGTCTGGTACTCGAAGATGGCCTGCAAGACTCCTTGGCTCATCTCGGGCTGGTAAGGGGTATACGCGGTGAGGAACTCCCCCCGGCTGGCCAGGGCCGAGACCACCGGGGGGGTGTGGTGGGGCCGGATTCCTCCCCCCAAAAAGGCCTTGTCCGCGGGCAGGTTCTTCCGGGCCAGGGCCTTTAATCGGGCCAACGCCTCCGCCTCCGTCAGGGGTGGGGGAAGGTCCAGGCCCCTTAGAAGGACCTCCTTGGGCAGGTCCTGGAAGAGCTCCTCGAGGGAGGAAAACCCCAGCCTCTCCAGCATCTCCCGGATCTCCTCCGGGGTATGGGGCGCGTACATCCAGCCCTCCTATTCCTCGAGGCTCTTCAGATAGGCCTCCGCATCCATAAGGGCATCCAGGTCGGAAAGCCGCTCGGGCTTCAGCTTGAAGATCCAGCCTGCCCCATAGGGGTCCTGGTTGACGAGCTCGGGCGTGGAGGCCAGAGTCTCGTTCACCGCCACGATCACCCCGGCCACGGGGGCGTAGATGTCCGAGGCGGTCTTCACGCTTTCCACCACCGCTGCCGCCTCCTTAGCCTCCACCTTCCGTCCAATCTGGGGAAGCTCCACATAGACCACGTCCCCCAGCTGCTCCTGGGCGTAGTCCGTGATCCCCACCACCACCTCCTCCCCCTCGGGGAGGGCCCATTCGTGCGTTTTCGTGTAGAACCGGTCCTTGGGTGCGTCCATACTCTCCTCCAAACCCCAGCTATTTTAAGGGCACAAACGGCGGCTTCACCAGGGAAGCAGGCTTCTTTTGGCCCCGGATCTCCACAAAAAGGGGAGGCTCTACCTGGGCCTCCACGTAGGCCAGGGCGATCCCCTTTCCGAGGAGAGGGGAAAACCCCCCGGAGGTCACCCGGCCCACCGTCCGGCCCTCGCTTTGGAGCACCGGGTACCCCTCCCGGGGAACCCCCTCCTCCAGGACCAGCCCCACGAGGACCTGGTCACAGGTCTTGGAAAGAAGGGCTTCCTTGCCGAAGAAGTCCTTCTCCCTTTTCACCACCCAGGCGTAGGGGGTGCAAAGGGGGTTCGTCTCGTCCGTGAGTTCATGGCCGTAGAGGGGGAAGCCCGCCTCGAGGCGGAGGGAGTCCCGCGCCCCCAGGCCCGCAGGGAGGGCCCCTTGGTCTAAAAGGGCCTGGAAGACGGGCTCTGCATCCTCGTTGGCTAAAAAGATCTCAAACCCGTCCTCCCCGGTGTAGCCGGTGCGGGCGAGCCGGGCCCTTTTTCCCGCCACCCGGGTGAGGAAGGTGTCGTTCCTCTTCCATCGGGAGAGGTCCTCCTCCACCAACCCCTGGAGGACCTCCGCCGCCTTGGGCCCTTGGAGGGCTAAAAGGGCGGTCCTTTCCGAGGCGTCTTCCATCTCCACCTGGAAGCCTTCCCTGAGACGGGTCAAGTGGGCCCAGTCCTTAGCCTGGTTCGCGGCGTTCACCACCATCAGGTACTCCGCCTCCCCCGTGCGGTAGAGGTAGATGTCGTCCACCACCCCTCCGCGCGCGTTCAGGAGCATGGAGTACTGGGCCCGGCCCACCTTGAGGCGGGCCACGTCGTTCAGCGTGGCGTACTGGAGGAAGGCACAGGCCTCCTCCCCGTGTTCCCCTGACGGGGAAGCAGCCCTGTCTTCCCCTGACGGGGAAGCAGCACTCCGGATCCAGAACTCCCCCATGTGGCTCACATCAAACACCCCAGCGGCCCTCCGCACCGCCAGGTGCTCCTCCTTGATGGAGGTGTAGTAGAGGGGGAGGGCGTAGCCCGCGAACTCCACCATCTTCGCCCCAAGGCGGAGGTGGGCCTCGTACAGAGGGGTCTTCTTCATACCGCTTAAAGCATACTGCCTTAGGATGGGAGCGTGTACGCCCTGGCGCAGGCTCTAAAACAGCTTTCCCGGCACCCCACGGCCAGCCTGGCCACCTTTTTCACCGCCCTCTTATCCTTTTCCCTCCTCCACCTTATGGGCCTTCTGCTTTGGAACCTGGACCGGGTGGTGGAAAGCCTGGAAAGGGGCCTCGAGGTGGCCGCGTTCTTAAAGGACAACGCCGAGACAGAAACCCTCCTGGCCGAGATTCAGACCTGGCCCGAGGTGCTAAGCGTCCGCCTGGTCACCAAGGAGGAGGCCCTGGCCGGCCTCATCCTGGACTACCCCTACCTGGCCCAGGCCAAGGAGTTGGTGGAGAACCCCCTTCCGGACACCCTCCGCCTGAGACTGAACCAGCCCCAGGCGGTCCGGGCGGTGGCCCAGAGGCTTAAGACCCTCCCCGGGGTGGAGGAGGTGGAGTACGGGGGCGAGCTCACCGAAAGGCTCCTCCGGGTCCTGGCGGGCTTCCAGCTGGGGATGGGGAGCCTAGGGGCCCTTCTCCTTCTCAACACCCTATTCAGCGTGATGGGGACCATCCGGCTTTCGGTGGAAAGCCGGAAGGAAGCCATCGCCATCATGCTGTTGGTGGGGGCAAGGCGGCTTTTCATCCAGGCCCCCTTTGTCTGGGAGGGGGTCCTCCTCACCTCGGGCGCTGCCCTTCTCGCCACCCTCCTTTCCGGAGTCTCCTACAGGTTCCTGGCCGAAGGCCTCCAGGGGCTTCTCCCCTTCCTTCCCATCCTGGGCCAAAAGGACGTCCTCCGGCTCTCCCTCGGGGTTCTCCTGCTGGCGCTTTTCCTGGGGGGTGGGGGGGCCTTTTTCGCAAGCCGGGCCCACGCGAGGAGATGATGGACCTCCTGAATCGCTTCCTAAAGGGAATGGGCTGGATCCTTCTTCTGGGGTTTTTGAGCGGGCTCGCCCAGACCCTACCCACCCTACAGGAGGAGCTCAGAAAAGCTCAGGAGGCCCAAAGGAAGACCGAGGCCCGCATCCAGGAGTTAAACCGAACCTTGGCCAACCTGGGCCAGGCCACCCAGGCCCTCCTCCAAGGGATTCAGGGTCTGGAGCGGGAGATCCAGCGGCTGGAAAAGGAAAGGGCAGACCTTCAGGAGCGGATCCGCACCCTCCAGGGGGAGATCCAAAAAACCGAAAAGAACATCGCCCGCCTGGAAAAGGACCTCCAGGCCTTGAAAACCCGTCTAAAGGCCCTGATCCAAAACCTGTACCGGGAAAAGGCCGCACGTTACCTCCCCCTTTTGCGGGCGGAAAGCTTCTCGGACCTGGCGATCCGGGCCCGGCTCATCGGCCGGCTGACCCGACGGCAGCAGGACACGCTGCAGGAGCTTCAGGCCACCCTCGAGGCCCTTCAGCGGGAAAAGGCCCGGCTGAACCTGCTCTTGCAGGACCTAGCCCAGCAGGAGCAGGCCAGGGCCTTGGCGCAGACCGCCTTAAGCGAAAAACGGCAGGCCCTAAAGAGCCGCCTCACTGAGCTCAAAAAAAAGGAGGAAGGGCAAAAGGCCCTCCTTCGGGAAAGCCTGAACCAGCGAAGGGCGCTGGAGGGTCAGATCGCAGCCCTCCAGGCCAAGGTCGTAGCCGAACGTAGGAGATTGGAAGAAGAGCAAAGAAGAGCGGAAGAGGAAAGGCGGAAAAGAGCGGAAAGGGCTGCCCAGAGGAGCAGCCCTCCCACGGTCTACATCCCCCCACCCCCCCTCCCTAAGGCGGTGGGCCGGCTGGCTTTCCCCATCCCCGGTGGAAAGATCGTGGCGGCTTATGGGGTAGAGGGGCCCTTCCAGATCCTGGCAGGGCCTGCCCCGGGGAGCCCCGTCCAGGCGGCGGCGGAGGGGTACGTGGCCGGCATCCTCTACGTGCCCAACCTTGGGTACACCGTCATGATCGCCCATACGGAGACCCTATCCACCGTGTACACCAACCTGCAAGAACCCCTGGTACGGGAGGGAGAAAGGGTGACCAAGGGGCAGCTCATCGGGTACACCGGGGGCGGGCTTCTAATGCGGCCGGAGGAGATGGAATTCCGGGTGGCCCTTCTCCTGGAAGGCACCACCCGGTTCGTCGATCCCTCCGCTTACTACTAAAAAGTACGCTCAGGCCGGGGCGATCAGGCCGTAATTCCCGTCCTTGCGGCGGTAGACCACATTGATCTCGTCCGTCTCGGCGTTGCGAAAGACGAAGAAGCTGTGCCCCAGGGCCTCCATCTGGAAGACGGCGTCCTCTGGGGTCATGGGCTTCATCTCAAACCGCTTGACCCGGACGATCCGAGGCCCCTCCTCTTCGGGCTCCTTGGGCAGAGCCTCCGGAGCCTGGGGACCCAGGGTGGTGTGGCGGCGGCCGATGAAGCGGCGCTCCTTGTACCGCTTGATCTGGGTCTCCAGGCGGTCCACCATCCGGTCGATCGCCTCATACAGGTCCTTGTCCTCCTCCTCCACCCGGACCATCCCCCCCGGGAGGTTGACCTGGGCCTCGGCCCTGGCCTTTTTCTCCACATGGGGGCTTCCCGCCAGGGAAAGGACCACCTTAGCCTCCATCTCCCCGTCAAAGTACCGGTCCAGACGGGCCATCTTCTTTTCCACGTAGTTCCTGAGGGCCTCGGTGATTTCCAGGTTGCGACCGCTAAGCTGGTAGATGTTCATACGCCCTCCTTTGCCCCTATGCTACCATTCCCGCCGGGCCGTTCATCCCGCACCACCTGGCCCGCCTTTAGGACCACCGTGCGGGCGGGGTAGGCTTCGGGAAGCTCGCGGGCGTGGGTGGCCACCACCACCGTCGCCCCCCGGGCGTGGGCCATCTTCAGGATTTCCAGCACCATGAGGGCGTTGTCCAGATCGAGGTTCCCCGTGGGTTCGTCGGCCAGGATCACAGGGGGGTCGGTGAGGAAGGCCCGGGCCAAGGCCACCCGCTGGGCCTCCCCTACGGAGAGCTCCTCAGGGAAGGCCCGCTTCTTATGGGAAAGACCCACCCGGCGGAGGGCCTGGGCGATCCGCACCCCCCACTCCTGTTTGGGCACCCCCTGCACCTGGAGAACGAAGGCCAGGTTCTCCTCCACCGTGAGGTCCAAAAGGAGGCGGTGATCCTGGAAGACCATGCCGATTTTGCGTCGGTGAAGCGCCACCTGGTCCCCCCGAAGGGCCTTGAGGTTCTGCCCCTGGAAGTAAACCGCCCCCTCGGTGGCCACAAGCCGCCTCAGGACAAGGGCCAGCAGGGTGGACTTTCCCGCGCCCGAGTGCCCTAGGAGGTAGACGAACTCCCCCTTTTTGATCTCCAAGTTCACGTTATAAAGGGCCTTGGTCTTGGTCCTCGGGTACTCGAGGCTCACGCGGTGGAAAGCAATCATCCCTACCCTCCCTCTCATCATAAGGGCCTATAGTGTAAGGAGGTGAGGGAGAAGATGAAAAAACGCGCATGGTTCTTCTTGGCGACAGGGCTCCTTTTGGCTCTCGTCTACGCCCAACTTTCCAGACCCCAGGCGGAGGCGTTTCTCCAAAACCCCAACGGCCAGGCGGTGCTAGAGGTCTTCCAACGGATCCAGCAGGACTACCTCCAGCCCCTCTCCCGGGAGGAGTTGAACAAGGTGTTGGAAGGGGCCATCGGGGGAATGGTGGGGGCGCTCAAGGATCCTTTCACCACCTACTCCCCACCCCAAAGGGCCAGCCTCCGCCAAGAGGACCTGAGAGGGGAGTTCTTTGGCATTGGAGCCACTTTGGCCCCGGTCAACCCGGACGGGACGGGTGCCAAGGTGGAAGGGGTCATGAAGGGCCTCCCTGCCCAGCGGGCGGGGATCAAGGCGGGGGATGTCATTCTGGAGGTGGACGGCCAGGACGTCACCCAGCTTCCCCTTGCGGAGATCGTGGCCAGAATCCGGGGCCGGGAGGGCACAAAGGTCACCTTGACCATCAAGCGGGAAGGAGTGCCCGCGCCTTTGAAGTTCGAGCTGGTCCGGGAAAAGGTGGAGATCATCTCCGTGACCCAGGGGATGATCGGGGAGGTGGGGTATGTGGGCCTCGAGACCTTTGCCAACTTCAAAGTGGAGGACCAGCTCCGCCAAGCCATCCAGGATCTGAAGCAAAAGGGTGCGAAGAAGCTCATCCTGGACCTCCGGGATAACGGAGGTGGCCTTTTGGACCAAGGCTGTGCGGTGGCCAGCGACTTCTTAAAGGAGGGCCCCATCGTCTACACCCGCACCCGGACCCTTACCCGGGTCTACTGCGAGGCCTCGGGCCGGCCCCTTTGGACCGGTCCCATGGTGGTCTTGGTGAACGGAAACACCGCCAGCGCCAGCGAGATCGTGGCCGGGGCCCTCCAGGACTACGGCCGGGCCAAGGTTATCGGAGAGAAGACCTTTGGCAAGGGAGTAGGCCAGACCCCCTATACCCTGGCCAACGGCGGGGAGCTCACCCTGGTGACCTTTGAGTGGCTCACCCCCAGGAAACGGGCCATCAACAAGGAGGGCCTAAGGCCAGACCTCGAGGTCAAGGACACCCGCTTCTCCACGCCCTTCTCCTTCCAGGGGGCCGGGGTGCCCGCAGGGGCAGAGGTCACGGTCACGGTGAACGGGAGGACGGTCCGGGTCAAAGCGGACCAGGAGGGCAAGTTCACCTACGCCGAACCCCAAAAAAGCCGTCCCTTGCCTGAGGAGCGGGGCCAGGCCGTCTTGGACCTCGAAACCGATGCCATCTTGAAGCGGGCTCTGGAGGAGCTGCGCTAGCCCCAAAACCGACGTGGGCCGGGGTCTTCCCGGCCCACGGTTTCCTTTGGGCGCATGGGCCCTACTTGACCACCGCTCCCGGGGGAATATCCCCCTCCACCGTGACCAAGGCCAGGGCCTCCCCCTCGCTCGCCGCCAGGATCATCCCCTGGCTCTCGATGCCTCGGAGCTTGGCGGGCCTGAGGTTGGCCACCAGGACCACCTTCTTGCCCAGAAGCTCCTCTGGAGTGTACCAGTTGGCGATCCCCGAGACCACCGTCCGCTCCTCACCTCCCAGGTCCAACGTCAGGACGAGGAGACGGTCGGCGTTGGGGTGACGGCGGGCCTCCTTGACCAAAGCCACCCGGAGCTCAATCTTCTGGAAGTCCTCGAGCTCTATAGGGCTGGACTGGGTGGACCTAGGGGGTTTTACCCCCTCCCCCCGGGCCTCCTTAGGGAAGAGGAGGGGGGCCTCCTCCGGTAAAGAAGCGGGCTTGGCCAGGCCCCAGGCCTCCGCCTCGGCTAGGGTGTAGGCCTCCTTAAGGCCTAGGGCCTTTCGCATCTCCACCGCCTTTTCCGGCATGGCGGGCTCGAGGAGGATGCTGGCGATCCGCACCCCCTCCACCACCCGGTAAAGGACCCGGCGGGCCTCCTCGGGGTCCTGCCTCTCAAGCTCCCAGGGCTTTTTCTCATTAATGTAGCGGTTCAGGCTCCGCACGTACTGGAGGACCTCCTCCAGGGCCACGTGGAACTTGAGCTCCCGCACCAAGGGGCGAAGGCGCGAGGCCAAAGCGGTGCCCACCTCGAGGCCGTCCCCATCCGCTGTTTCAGGAACGCGTCCATCTGCGTAGCGGAAAAGCATGGCCCTAAGCCTCTGGACCAGGTTCCCCAGGTCGTTGGCAAGATCCGCAGTGTACCGCTCCCTCAAGGCCTCCTCGCTCACCGAGGTGTCCTGGCCATAGGGAACCTCCCTGAGAAGGTAGTAGCGGACCGCATCCCGGCCGTACCTCTTGGCAAGCGTAAAGGGGTCCACCACATTCCCCAAGGTCTTGCTCATCTTCCGGCCGTCCGGCCCCAGCAAAAACCCTCCCACGTTCAGGTGCCGGTACATGGGCATGCCCGCGGCCTTCAGCATGGTGGGCCAGAAGACCGCATGGGGCTTCAGGATATCCTTGCCGATGAGGTGCCAGGCGTGGGGCCAGAAGACGCGGTATGGATCCCCATCCGGGTACCCGAGGGCGGAAACGTAGTTTAAGAGGGCGTCAAACCAGACGTAGACCACGTGCCCGGCATCCCAGGGTAGAGGAATTCCCCATGGGACGCGGGAAACCGGACGGGAAATGGAAAGGTCCCCGATGGGTTCGGAAAGCATGGACAGGACCTCGTTCCGGTACCCCTCGGGCCGGATCAGGTCGGGGTGGTCCCGCAGGTGCTCGAGGAGCCACTCCCGGTATTTCTCCATTCGGAAAAAATAGTTCCCTTCCCGCCTCCTCTCCACCGGCCGGCCATGGATGGGGCAGTTCCCCTCCACAAGCTCCTTTTCCGTGTAAAACCGCTCACAGGCCACACAGTAAAGCCCCTCGTACTCCCCGTAGTAGATGTCCCCCCGGTCGTAGACGGCCTTTAAGACCTGCTGGACCACCCGTTTATGCCGCTCCTCCGTGGTGCGGATGAAATCGTCGTAGGAGATGTTCAAAAGCCGCCAAGCGGTCCTGAACCGCTCAGAGATCCGGTCCACAAAGGCCTTAGGGTCCTCCTGGGCCGCCACGGCGGCCCGGTAGACCGTCTCCCCATGCTCATCCGTTCCGGTGAGGAAGAAGGTCCGGTAGCCATCCAACCGGTGCCAACGGGCGAGAAAGTCCGCCACCACCGTGGTGTAGGCGTGGCCCAGGTGGGGCTCGGCGTTGACGTAGTAAATGGGGGTGGTCACGTAAAACACTTTCTCCACGGCCGTCCTCCAAAAAACCCGGGGCAGAAGGCCCCGGGCGGGAAGGGTCTCCCCGCCCTAGGCCAGCCCCATTCCCTTCAAGGCACGCCCTTCCGGCGTGACCATGGAAAAAGTATACCATCCTCAAGGGGTGAGTTCCTCTAGGCCAAAGGGCCCCGCCACAAAGGCCCGGCTGGCCAGGCCTACGAAAAGCCCCGTCTCCACCACCCCGGGGATCTCGAGAAGCGCCCGGTGGAGGCTCAAGGGATCGCCAATGGGGCCAAAGCGAACGTCCGCAATCAGATGGCCGTTGTCCGTGAAGAAGAGCTCATCCCCATCCATGCGAAGCTCCGCCTCTCCCCCCAAGGAAGCGATGGCGCGCAAGGTGGCCCGGTGGCCGAAGGCCACGATCTCCACGGGCACCACCCCCCGGCCCAAGACCGGCACCTTCTTGGTGTGGTCCGCCACCACGATGAACTCCCGGGCCGTGCTCTCCACGATCTTCTCCCTTAGAAGCGCCCCCCCTAACCCCTTGATGAGGGAAAGGTCCGGGGCGATCTCATCCGCCCCGTCGATCGCCAGGTCCACCCCCTCCGGGGGAAGGTCTAAAAGAGGGATGCCCTCCTTCCGGGCCAGCTCCGCGGTGGCCTCAGAGGTGGGGACGCCCCGAACCTGCCGGACCTCCCCCTCCCTAAGCCTCCGGGCGATCTCCAGGAGCACATACCGGGCGGTGGAACCCGTCCCCAGCCCCACCACCATCCCGCTTTCCACCAGGCTCGCCGCCGCGTGGGCGGCCTCCTTCTTGTACTGCTCAAGCCCCCTTTCCACGGACTGCCTCCAAGGCCTTCGCCACCTCCTCCGCATGCCCCTCGGGGTTCACTTTGCGCCAGACTTTGGCAATGCGCCCCTCGGGGTCGATCAGGAAGGTTTGGCGGAGAACCCCCTCGTACTCCCTCCCGTAGAGGTTCTTCTTCCCCCAGGCCCCATAGGCCAAGATGGCCTCCTTCTTGGGGTCTGCAAGAAGGGGGAAGTTCAGGTGGTACTTTCCAGCAAACGCCCGGTGGCTTTCCACCTCGTCCGCGGAAACCCCTAGGACCACCGCCCCCAGGGCCTCGAGCCGCCCCTTCTCATCCCGGAAGCTACAGGCCTCCTTGGTGCAGCCCGGGGTATCGTCCTTGGGGTAGAAGTAGAGGACCACCCACCGCCCCTTATACTCCGAAAGCCGGTGTACGCGCCCCTCCTGGTCAGGAAGGGCGAAGTCCGGTGCGCGTTCGCCCACGTCCACCATGGCTAAAGTTTATACCCAAAACGGCGGAGGAGCTCCTTCCGCCAGGCCACCTCGGCCTCGTCCTCCACCCCAAGCGGTTTGAAGCCGTCCATCACCCCAAGAACGGCCCGCTGCTCGCCCTCCTCGGCCACCACCACCTTCAAGGGGTTGGCGGTGGCCGCGAAGATGCGAACCACCTCCGGACAGGCCTTCACCGCGTGAAGCACGTTGATTGGGTAGAACCCCTCTCCCAGCACGATGAGAAAGGTGTGCCCGGCGGCAAGGTTCAGGAGGTTTTTCACCGCAAGCTCCGTAAGCGCCTCGTCCGTTCCCGAGCGGCGGATGAGGCGCTTGCCGCTCGCCTCAGAGAAGGCGAGGCCGAAACGGATACCTGGAACCGCGGTCACCAACGCCTCGTGCAGGTCCTCTACGGTCTTGATGAAATGGGCCTGGCCCAGGATGACGTTCAGGTTCTCCGGCTTCTCTATAGGGATAAGCTTGAGTTCCATGCCCCCATTTTAGGGGGGCGGAGGGTGTAGGATGAGGGGCATGGACGTCCTGGAGCGTGCGCTCTCGGGGGAGCGGCTTCCGGAGAAAGACCTCCTTGCCCTTTACGACCTCCCCTTGCCGGAGGTGGCGGCCGCGGCCCACGCGGTGCGCCTGCAGAAATCCGACCCCCAGGTGGTCACCTACCTCATCGACCGCAACATCAACTACACCAACGTCTGCACCGTGGCCTGCAGCTTTTGTGCCTTCTACCGGACCAAACGCCAGAAGGATGCCTACACGCTTTCCTTTGAAGAGATCGGGAAAAAGGTGGAGGAGCTGATGGCGGTAGGGGGGCGGCGGATCCTGATGCAAGGCGGGGTCAACCCAGACCTTCCCCTGGACTGGTACCTGGAGCTCCTTCGCTACCTCAAGGCCCACTACCCTGAGGTGCGCATCGACGCCTTTAGCCCTGAGGAGATCCTGGGCCTGGAGAAGCTTACGGGGCTGAAGGCCGAGGCCATTTTGGAACGGATGAAGGAGGCGGGGCTAGACGGGCTACCGGGGGCGGGGGGAGAGATCCTCGTGGACGAGGTCCGGAAAAAGGCCGCCCCCGCCCGCATCCTTACCAAAGACTGGCTCCGCATCATGGACGCGGCCCAGGCCTTAGGCCTTTACACTCTGGCCACCATGGTCATCGGCTTTGGAGAGGGGCCTAGGGAACGGGTGGCCCATCTTCTCCGGATCCGTGAGCAGCAGGACCGGGGAATTCACGTGCACAAAAACGGCTTTTCCGGCTTCGCCCTTTGGACCTTGCAGGTGGAGAACACCCGCCTAAGGGGGAAGGCGCCCGGGGCCACCGCCCACGAGTACCTGAGACAACTGGCCATCGCCCGGCTGGCCCTAGACAACCTGCCCAACCACCAGGCCTCCTGGCCCACCCTGGGGTTCAAGGTGGCCCAGGCCGCCCTTTACTACGGGGCCAACGACTTTGGAAGCACCATGCTGGAGGAGAACGTGGTCTCTGCGGCGGGCGGGCATGGCCGCACCCACGCCACCGTGCGGCAGATCGTCCGCCACATCGTGGACGCGGGGTTTATCCCCGCGGAGCGCGACCCCCTTTACCGCATTCTCCGCTATCCAGATGTGGAAGCCCTCCTCAGCGAGAAAGAGCCCCTCGAGCTCCCTCTGGCCTAGCCCCTCAGGCGAAAGAGGCCTCCTTAAGGCCCTTTAGAACCTCTTCCAGAAGGGCCTCCAGGGGCTTTCCCTCCTCGAGGGCCTTAATCAGGGCACTGCCCACCACCACCCCGTCGGCCACGGCCGCCTGGCGGGCGGTGTCCCGGCTGGAGACGCCAAAGCCAACCACCACGGGCAGCGGGGTTTTGGCCTTGATCCGAAGGACCATCTCCCCCACCTCCTCGGGCAGCTGGTCCCGCATCCCCGTAACCCCCGTTACGGAGACCGCGTAAACGAACCCCGTGGCGTACCGGACCACGGTCTCGATCCGCTTTTCCGTAGAGGTGGGGGCAAGGAGAAAGACCGTCTTAAGGCCGATCTCCTGAGCTTTCCGGACCAGCTCCAGGTCCTCATCGGGGGGGAGGTCAGGAAGGATGAGCCCCTCGAGGCCCGCGTCCTTGAAAAGACCAAAAAACCGCTCCGGTCCCCAGGCCAGAATGGGGTTCAGGTAGGTCATGAGGTAAAGGGGCTTGTCCGTGAGGGCACGGACCTCCCGGACAAGCTCCAAGGTCCCCTGGACGCTCATGCCCTTCCTGAGGGCCACCTCGCTGGCCCTCTGGATCACAGGCCCATCCCCCAGGGGGTCAGAGTAGGGCAGGCCGATCTCCAGAAGGTCGGCCCAGGGCAGAACCGCCCGCGCCGCCTCCAAAAACCCTTCCCGGCTGGGAAAACCCGCGGTGAGGTAGGGGATAAGAGCAGGCCTTCCCTCGGCTTTGGCCTTCAAAAAAGCTTCCTGGGTATCCATCAGAACTCCCCTCCCAGAAGCCGCATGACCTCGGTCACATCCTTATCCCCCCGCCCCGAGAGGTTGAGGACGACGATCTGATCTTTTTCAAGCTCTGGGGCGATTTTAAGAAGATGGGCCACCGCGTGGGCGGACTCCAAGGCGGGGATGATGCCCTCGAGGCGGGCGAGGAGCCTGAAGGCCTCTAAGGCCTCTTCGTCCGTGACGCTCGCGTACTCGGCGATGCCGGCGTCCGCAAAATAGCTGTGCTCCGGCCCCACCCCGGGGTAGTCCAGTCCAGCGGAGACGGAATGGGCAGGGGTGATCTGGCCGTCGTGGTCGTAGAGGAGGTACATGTAGCTCCCGTGCAAAACCCCCCTCTTCCCCGCCCCGATGCTCGCCGCGTGCCGCCCGGTGGAAAGCCCCTCTCCCGCCGCCTCCACGCCGACAAGGCGAGGCCTTTCCTTAAGGTAGGCGAACGGCGCAAACAGCCCGATGGCGTTGGACCCGCCCCCCACGCTGGCGATGAGGAGATCGGGCAGGCGGCCCTCCAGCTCTAGGATCTGGGCTTTCACCTCGAGGCCGATGACGCTCTGGAAGTCCCGGACCATCATGGGATAGGGATGGGGGCCCACCACCGATCCCAGGATGTAGAAGCTGGTGCGGACGTGGGTGATCCAGTCCCGGATGGCCTCGTTGGTGGCGTCCTTGAGGGTGCGGCTTCCCGAGTGGACGGGCCGGACCTCGGCCCCCAGAAGCTTCATCCGGAAGACGTTCAGGGCCTGCCGCCGGACGTCCTCCTCCCCCATGTAGACCACGCACTCCAGGCCAAACCGGGCGGCCACGGTAGCCACACTCACCCCATGCTGGCCCGCCCCCGTCTCGGCGATGACCCGCCTTTTGCCCATCCGCTTGGCCAGAAGGGCCTGGCCCAGGGTGTTGTTGATCTTGTGGGCCCCGGTGTGGAGGAGGTCCTCCCGCTTAAGGTAGACCTTAGGCCCCCCCAGGTGGCGGGAGAGGTTTGCGGCGAAGTAAAGCGGGGTAGGGCGGCCGGCAAAGCTCTTCAGGTAGTGCTCGAGCTCCTTCAGAAAAACCGGGTCCTGTTTGGCCTCGAGGTAGGCCTCTTGGACCTCCTCGAGGGCGGGGATAAGGGTCTCCGGCACATACCGGCCCCCGTAAGGGCCAAACCGGCCCCGCTCATCGGGTAAAGGATAGGTGGGAATCTCCATGGCGCACTCCAACTACGCCCCCTTATCCTACCCCCTGGAGGGGGCGGTGTAAAATCGCCCCGTGGAGATTCCCGTCTTGGACAAGGGCTTCGTCCGGCTGGTAGACCAGATGGGAGGCGACCAGGCCATCGTTCAGGCCGCCCGGGTCTCCTACGGGGAGGGAACGAAGACCTACCGGGAGGACAAGGCCCTCATCGACTACCTGATGCGAAACCGGCACACCAGCCCCTTTGAGATGGTGGAGTTCAAGTTCCACGTCAAGGCCCCCCTCTTCGTGGTGCGGCAGTGGTTCCGCCACCGGACCGCGAGCGTGAACGAGATCTCCGGGCGGTACTCCATTTTGAAGGAGGAGTTCTACGAGCCCAAGGCCTGGCGCCGCCAGGCCAAGGAGAACAAGCAGGGCTCCGAAGGGGGGTTCCAGGACGAAGAGGCCGTTTCCCTCCTCAGGGAAGCCCAGGGGACCGCCTACCGCACCTACCAGGCCCTCCTCGAGAAGGGGGTGGCCCGGGAGATGGCCCGGATGGTCCTTCCCCTCTCCCTCTACACGGAGTTTTACTGGAAGCAGGACCTGCACAACCTCTTCCATTTCCTCAAGCTTCGCCTGGACCCGCACGCCCAGTGGGAGATCCGAGAATACGCCCGGGCGATCGCCGAGATCGTAAAGGCCCATGTCCCCCTAGCCTGGGAAAGCTTCGAAGAGCATGTCCTAGAAGGGGCAAACCTTTCCCGAAGCGAGCTCAAAGCCTTAAGGGGGCTTCTCACCCCCGAGCTTTACGAGAAGGCCCTGAGGGAGTTGGGGCTTTCTACGAGCCGAATCAGGGAGGCTTTGGAAAAGGTTTTCGGAACGGGTGCCGGCCCCATTTCACGGGCGACACAAAGGGAATCCGAGAGCCCTTAGGCGCACGTTAAATGGGGGTCGGTGCGCCTTTTTCCTCCAGGAAGTGCCAGAACTCCTCCTCGTTAAGGATGGGCACCCCCAGGGTGCGGGCCTTTTCCAGCTTACTTCCGGGGTTTTCCCCCACCACCAGGAAGCTCGTCTTCCGGCTCACCGAGTCCGTCACCCGAGCCCCTAGGCGCTGAAGGAGGGCCTTGACCTCCTCGCGGGGCCGGGAAAGCTCCCCAGTCAGGACGAAGGTGTAGCCCGAAAGGAGGTCCGAGGCCTCTCGGTGTTCCCCTGACGGGGAAGCAACCTCCTTGGCCTCCATGCTGACCCCGGCTTCCTTCAGGCGGCGCACCAGGTCCAAAAAGGCGGGGTCTTTTAAGGTCTCCCAGATGGCCCGGGCGGTGAGCTCCCCCACCTCCTCCACCTCCAGAAGCTCCTCCAGGGAGGCACCCAGGAGACGGTCCATCGTTCCGAAGCGGCGGGCCAGGTTCCGGGCCAGGACCTCCCCCACCCCGGGAAGCCCAAGGGCGTAAAGGAGGCGCTCGAGGCCCCGGGTCTTGCTCTTTTCAATCTGCTGCAAGAGCTTTGTGGCGCTTTTCTCCCCCATCCGTTCCAGGGGGAGGAGGTCCTCCTTGGTGAGGTGGTAAAGGTCGGCCACATCCTTCACAAGCCCCTCGGCGATCAAGCGGTCAATGAGCTTCTCCCCCAGGCCCTCGATGTCCATGGCCTTGCGGGAGGCGTAATGCCGGATGGCCTCAAACCGCTTGGCCGGACAAAGGGGGTTGGGGCAACGGTGGACCTTTCCCTCCTTGACCAAACGGTGTCCGCACTCGGGGCAGACCTTGGGCCACTGGATGGGCTTTTCCTCCCCAGTCCGCCTCTCCTTAAGCACCCGCAAAACCTCGGGAATCACCCCCCCCGCCTTGTGGACCAAAACCCAGTCCCCAATGCGGATATCCAGCTCCTCTACATAGCTTTCGTTGTGCAGGGTGACCCGGGAGACCTCGCTTCCCTCAATCAAGACGGGCTCCAGGACCCCCACCGGGGTGATGCGGCCCGTCCGGCCCACCTGGAAGACCACGGAAAGAAGCCGGGTCTCCTTCTCCTCCGCCGGGAACTTGTAGGCCATGGCGAACCGGGGAGCCCGGGCGGTGTACCCCAGCTCCTGCCACAAGTCGAGGTCGTCCAGCTTAACCACCACCCCGTCGGCCTCAAAGGGGATCTTGCGCCTCGCCTCAAGGAACTTCCGGTAGACGCCCTCCACCCCCTCCGCCCCTAAGGCCCTTTCATAGCCGTGCTCCACGGGGAAGCCCTTTTCCTGAAGCCAAAGGAGGAGGTCGTACTGGGTCTTTAGTCCGGACTCCTCCAGGCCGAGCCCCAGGGCGTAAAAGGTGGCCCGGAGGCCCCTTTTGGCCGTAACGCGGGGATCTTTCTGGCGGAGGGAGCCTGCGGCGGCGTTTCTTGGGTTTTTGAAGATCTTCTCCCCCTTCTCCTCCAGCTCCTCGTTCAGGCGGAGGAAGGCCTGGATGGGCAGGTAGACCTCCCCCCGGACCTCGAGGCGCTCCGGAACCCCCTGAAGCCGCCTGGGGAGGGTGGGGATGGTGAGGAGGTTCTGCGTCACCTCCTCCCCCACCTCCCCATCCCCCCGGGTGGCGCCATAGACCAAGACCCCCTCCTCGTAGTAGAGACTGATGGAAAGCCCATCCACCTTGTGCTCCACCGTGTAAAAGAAGGGCCCCTTACGGCCCAGGGCCCGTTCGATCCGCTCCTCGAAGGCCCGGAGCTCTGCAAAGGTGAACGCGTTATCCAGGGAGTACATCCGGGTGGGGTGACGGACAGGACGGAAGGTGGCCTCCAGAGGACGGGCCCCCACCTGGAGGGTGGGGGAGTCGGGGGTTTTGAACTCTGGGAAGCGCTCCTCGAGCTCCACGAGCTCCTTGAGGAGCCGGTCGTACTCCGCATCGGAGATCTCGGGGTCGGCCAGAACGTAGTAGCGGTAGTTGTGATAGCGGATCAGGTCGCGAAGCTCATTGATCCGCCGGCGCGCCTCTTCCCGGGTCATGCCTTAAGTCTACCCCAGGCGGTATAATGCCCTTTGGCCTACGTGCCTTATGGAGGTGGAAGAATGAAACGGACTCTGGCGCTTTTAACCGTGGCCGCTCTAGGCCTGGCGCTGGCCCAGGTGCGGGTGGGCATTGCCTTCGACGCGGGCGGGAAGTCCGACCGTTCCTTCAACCAGTCCGCCTGGGAGGGGGCCCAGCGGGCGGTGAAGGATTTCAAGATCCAGCTTTTCGACTTTGAACCCGCGGACCCCAGCCAGGTGGGCCAGGGGATCCGCAAGTTCGCGGAGGAGGGGTTTGACCTCGTCATCGGGGTTGGCTTCGCCAACGAGCCCGCCATCACCGCCAACGCCAAGGAGTTCAAGGACGTGAAGTTCGCGGTGGTAGACGCGGTCCCCGGGGAGGGCAAGCTTCCAAACGCTGTGGGCCTGGTCTTCCGCGAACACGAGGGCAGCTTCCTCGTGGGCTACATCGCGGGCAAGATGAGCCGGACCGGGGTGGTGGGGTTTATCGGCGGGATGGACATCCCCCTCATCCACAAGTTTGAAGCCGGGTACCGGGCCGGGGCCATGTACGCCTTCAAGGAGGACGGCATCCAGGGCAAGGTCATCGCCCAGTACGTGGGGAACACCCCCGCCGCCTGGAACGACCCTGCCAAGGCCAAGGAGATCGCCGCCAGCCAGGTGCGCCAGGGGGCGGACATCATCTATGCGGCCGCCGGCGGGTCGGGCCTTGGCCTCATCGACTACGTGAAGCAGACCAAGTGCCTCAAGGAGGGCGGGAACATCCGGTTCGTCCGCAAGGCCGACCCCTACGCCAAGGTGCCCAAGTACCCGGAGTACGCCAAGGCCTGCGGCGCCGGAACCACCCCCCTCTTCTTCATCGGGGTGGACGCCAACCAGAACTACCTGGGCGACACCGACAACAACCCCAAGACCCTGAACCACGGCCTCACCTCCATGATGAAACGGGTGGATGTGGCGGTGTACGAGGTCATCAAGAGCGTGGTCCAGAAGACCTTTAAGGGCGGGGTTCGGGAGTTCGGCCTGGCCAACAACGGGGTGGCCTACGCCCTAGACGAGTACAACAAGGTCCTGATCCCCGCCAGCGTGGTGAGCCGGCTCGAGCTTCTCAAGCGGGAGATCCTGGCGGGCAAAATCAAGGTGCCTGAAAAATAACCCATAGGCCTTTGTCCATCCCCCGGCTTCCCGGGGGATATACTTTTTACCGTGAGCGGAAAGGCCCTGGTCCTGAAGGGCATCACCAAGCGCTTCCCCCTGGTTTTGGCCAACGACCACATCGACCTGGAGCTCCTCTGGGGGGAGGTTCTGGCCCTGGTGGGGGAGAACGGGGCGGGGAAATCCACCCTGATGAAGATTGTCTACGGGCTTCAGCCCCCCGACGAGGGAAGGATGTGGGTCGACGGGAACCCCTACCGGCCCCAAAGCCCAAAAGACGCTATCCGTGCCGGCATCGGCATGATCCACCAGCACTTCATGCTGGTGGAGCCCTTCACCGTCTTGGAAAACCTGATCCTGGGCCTGGAACCGGGAAGCCCTTTGCGGATGGATCTCAGCCGGGCCCGGCGGGAGGCCTTGGCTTTGATGGAGGCGCTCGGCTTTCACGCGCCTTTAGACGAAAAGGTGGAAAACCTCCCCGTGGGGCTGCAGCAGCGGGTGGAGATCCTTAAGGCCCTCTACCGCAAGGCGCGAATCCTGATCCTGGACGAACCCACCGCCGTCCTCACCCCCCAGGAGGCAGAGGAGCTTTTCCGGTTTTTGCGGGCCTACGTGGCCCAGGGCCACGCGGCCATCTTCATCAGCCACAAGCTCAAGGAAGTCCTCCAGGTCTCCGACCGCACCACGGTCATCCGGGATGGAAAGGTGGTGGGGACGGTGCGGACCCGGGAAACGAGCCTGGAGGAACTCGCCCGGATGATGGTGGGCCGGGAGGTGGTTTTGCAGGTGGGGAAAACCCCCGCAAGGCCCGGCGAGGTGGTGCTCAAAGTGGAGAACCTCACCGCCTTACCCCGCCTCAAGGGGGTGAGCTTCCACGTACGCTCCGGGGAGATCGTGGGCATCGCAGGCGTGGAGGGAAACGGCCAGACGGAGCTGGTGGAGGCCCTAACCGGGCTTAGGCCCTACACGGGCCGGGCCCTCTACCTAAACGAGCCCCTTCCCCCTACGGCCCGTGGGGTCCGGGAAAAAGGGGTCTCCCATATCCCCGAGGACCGGAACCAAAGGGGCCTGGTTTTGGACTTCACCACCCGGGAAAACGCAATCCTGGGGGACCATCACCGCCCCCCTTTCAGGGGTCCATTGGACTTCCTCCAGCCGGAGGCGGTGGAACGCCATGCCAAAACGCTGGTGGAACGGTTCGATGTCCGGCCCAGGAGCACGGGGCTTGTCGCCAGGCGGTACTCCGGGGGGAACGCCCAGAAGATCGTGGTAGGACGGGAGCTCCTGCGTAAACCCCGCCTCCTCATCGCCGCCCAGCCCACTCGAGGGGTGGACATCGGAGCGATCGAGGCCATCCACAAGGAACTGATCCGAGCCCGGGACGAAGGCCTCGCGGTCCTTCTGGTCTCCGCCGACCTCACCGAGATCCTCTCCCTCTCCGACCGCATCCTGGTGATGTACGAGGGCCGGATCGCAGGAGAGCTCACCCCGGAAGAAGCCACAGAGGAGCGGTTGGGGCTTCTGATGGCGGGGGTTACTCCCGAAACTCGCCGCTGACCTTTTCCAAGACCAACACGTCCCCCGTCCTCAAGGTGTATCGCACCCGCTCCCCCCGGACGAACCCCTTCTCGTCCTGGCTTTCCACACCCCCATAGAGGTAGGCCAACCCCTCCTGATCCTTGACCAGGGCCAAATCCGCCTTGGTCCGCCTTCCGCCTTGGCGGAGGAGGACCTTTTTAAGCCACAACGCCTCCTCGTCCAAGCGGTACTCCAGCCCCTCCGCCTCCCCCTCCAAAGGGGGGTTTCCCGTCCTGGAAAACCGCACAGGGCCTTCCAGCTCGGCCAGGCCCCGGTCGTTTTCGTACCTTAAGCCCTTCCCCACCGCCTGGCTTTCCCCTTGCCTCAGGACCACCTCCCCAGGGGCGGGCAGGACCTCAACCCTCCCCTCTGCCTCCAGGTAGCGGGCCTCTCCCCCCGAAAGCCAGATCTCCTCCCGGCTTCCCCGCTCCACCACCGCAAGGCTCCCCTTGGCCTCCGCCCCCTCGCCGAAGCGGACCAAAACCCCCTCCCTGGGATCGAAGAGGACCAAGCGAAGGTACTGGCCACCCCTTTCCGCGCTTTCGGTCCCACCTGAAGGGAGGGGCCTCAGGCGCATCAGATAGGGCAGACCCTCCCGGGTGAGGTCCTTGTTATAGGCCACCTCCACCCGGTCGCCCACCCTGCCCTCCACGCGGCTCGCCGCATCCCGGAAAAACCGCCGACTTGAGACCTGGACCGCTTCAGGGGTAAGCTCCTCGAGGACGCCCACGAACAGGTCCCCATAGTCCCCGTAGAAAAGGCTTCCCTCCTCCCCGCTCACCGTGGCCACCACGGTCTTATCCTTTCGCTTAAGCTCCACCTGGGGGCGG
>NZ_PSMQ01000095.1:0-4060 GCF_040290245.1 Thermus sp. | reverse complement strand
CTTCTGGTCAAGGTGGCCTCCCGGCTTTCCGGCTACCCCGCCCTGCTCCGGCTCAGGTACCGCAAAAGCCCCAGGGTTTTGGAGGTCCACCTTTCCCGCCTGGAGGGGCCGGCCGGAGGGGAGGTGCTGGCGGTGGCGGTCCTGGAAGGGGGTAGGGTGCGAGAAGTGCGGCTTCCCCTGGAAGTCCCGCCGGAAACACTGAGCCGGGCGGAAAGCCTTCTCCACCATTTCCGCCTCGAGGCTATGCCCGAGCCCCCTTTTGGGCTGGAAGGGCTCTTTGCCCGCCTCAAGCAAGCCCTCTCTCGGGAGGAGCGGCTGGTACCGGGAGGGCTTGGGCCTGGTTCTCACAGAGCCCGAGGCGGAGGACCCCACCTTCGTCAAGGAGGTGGTGGCGGCCTTTGAGGAGGAGGAGGAGGAGGTCCTGACCCCTCCGGGCCGGGTCAACCTCCGCATTGGAGAGCGGGAAGGGGTTTCCATGGTCCAGACGGGGCTCATGGGGGGGGAGTACCTGGGGGAGCTCACCCTCTTGGGGCCGCTTAGGATGCGCTACCAGGAGGCCTTGGCCGTGGCGTACAGCCTCGGCCAGGTGTATACTCAGGTCCATGCAGGTTGAGGTGCGGCTTTTCGCCCTTTACCGAGAGCAGGCGGGCAGGGACCGGTTGCGCCTCTCCCTTCCCGAGGGGGCACGGGTCAAGGATCTGGCCGAGACCTTAAAACGCCTATTCCCCGCCCTGACGCTAGAGGGCGGCATGGCCGCGGTCAACCAGGACCTGGCGGGGCCGGAAACCCCTTTAGAGGAAGGGGACGAGGTGGCCTTTCTGCCCCCGGTCTCGGGAGGGGAGGAGGAAAACCTCGGCCTCACCCGGGCCCCCCTGGACCTAAAAACCCTGGTGGAATGGGCCATCCAGCCCCAGTACGGGGCGGTGGTGAGCTTCCTTGGCACCGCCCGCACCCCCAACCGGGGGGAGGAGGTGGCTTTTTTGGAGTACGAGGCCTACGAGGAGATGGCCCTCAAAACGATGCGAACCCTGGTTAAGGAGATGCGAGAGCGCTTCGCCATCGGGCGGGTGGCCCTTTGGCACCGGTTGGGCCGGGTGGACCCCAAGGAGGCCTCCATCGCCATCGTGGTCTCCGCCCCTCATCGAAAGGAGGCCTTCTTGGCTGCGGAGTACGCAATCGACCGGGTCAAGCAGCTCCTCCCGGTCTGGAAGAAGGAATACCGGAAGGACGGGAGCTTCTGGATAGAGGGATACGCCCCGGAGGGCCTCAGGTTTTGACACCGGCCGCCGCCACCTTGGCCCTTTTGGCCCTTTGGCTGATCCCTGGGCTCTTAGGCCTGCTTGCTGGAACCGCCTTCCTTCTGGGCCGCACCCGGGTGGGGGTGGGGCTTCTGCTCGCCGCCCTCTTCTTTGGCCTCCTCGTCCGGCCCATGCCTCTGGGGGTGGCCCTGGCGGGGGTCGGGTTCCTTCTGGGGTATCTTAGGAGGTAGATGGGGTCCTTGCTGGAGCTCCTTCCCGAGGAACTGCCCCTCGAGGGCTTCCGCAAGCGCCAGCTCGCCCACTGGATCTGGGGGCGGGGCGCAAGGAGCTTTGCCGAGATGACCGACCTTCCCAAGGCCCTGAGGGCGGAGCTGGAAGAGCGGTACACCCTAAGCGCCTTCCAGCTTTGGGAGGCCTACCCGAGCCGGGATGGCAGTGTGAAGTACCTCTTCACCCTCTGGGATGGGCAGAAGACCGAGGCCGTCTACATGCCCTATGAAAACCGCAAGACGGTCTGCCTTTCCAGCATGGTGGGCTGCCCCGCAGGGTGCACCTTCTGCGCCACTGGCGCCTTGGGCTTTGGCCGGAACCTGAGCGCGGGAGAGATCCTGGACCAGCTCCGGGCCATCGCCCACCACCAGGGCATAAGCCCCCGCGAGATCCGGAACGTGGTCCTGATGGGGATGGGGGAGCCCCTTCTGAATCTGGACAACGTTCTTAAGGCTGCCCGCCTGATGCTTCACCCCGAGGGGCTGGCCCTAAGCCCCAGGCGGGTGACGATTTCCACCGTGGGGATTCCTCGGGGCATCCGCCGGCTTGCCGAAGAGGACCTAGGTCTGAGGCTCGCCCTTTCCCTCCACGCCCCGGACGACGAAACCCGGCGCAGAATCATCCCCACCGCTCACCGCTACCCGGTGGCGGAGATCCTGGAGGCCGTCCGGCAGTATTACGCACGGACGAGGCGCCGGGTAACCTTTGAGTACACCCTTCTTAAAGGCCTCAACGACCACCCCTGGCAGGCTAGGGCTTTGGCCGAGCTTCTGAAGGGCCTTTCCGCTCACGTAAACCTCATCCCTTTCAACCCTTGGGAGAACGCCCCGGTGGAGGGTACGCCCAAGAAGGGTATCCTGGCCTTTGCCGAGGAGCTTGAGGGGCTTGGCATCCCCACCTCGATCCGCTGGAGCCGGGGACGGGACGTGGGGGCAGCCTGCGGCCAGCTGGCCTTAAAGGCCCCTTCCAGCTTTAAACCGCTTCCAGAAGCCTTCGGGCGATGATGAGCTTCAAGATCTCGCTCGTCCCCTCCCCGATACGGGTGAGCCGGACATCGCGCCAGTAGCGCTCCACGGGGTAGTCCCGCACGTAGCCGTACCCCCCCAGGATCTGGATGGCCTCGTCGCAGGCCCTAACCGCCACCTCGCTGGCGAAGAGCTTGGCCTGGGCGGCCTCGAGGGTGTGGGGGCGGCCCACGTCCTTGAGCTCGGCCGCCTTCAGGTAGAGAAGCCGGGCGGCCTCGAGGTCGGTGGCCATCTCGGCCAGCTTGAACGAAACCCCTTCAAACTCCGCAATGGGCCGGCCGAACTGTTCCCGCTCCTTCGCATAGCGGAGGGCATAGTCCAAAGCCGCCCGCCCTAGGCCCACCGCCATGGCCGCGATGCCGATCCGGCCTCCATCCAAAACCTTTAGGACGTCGTAGAACCCCTTCCCCCGCTCCCCCAAAAGCGCCTCTTGGGGAAGGAAAAGGTCCTCAAAAACGAGTTGGGCCGTATCTGAGCTCCTCAAGCCCAGCTTCTCCTCCTTCCGCCCCACCCTAAGCCCCCTCTCGGGCCGGAAGAAGACAAAGGCGGAAATGCCCAGGTGCTTTCTTCCTGGCGGGGCCGGATCGGTCCGGGCGTTCACCACATACACCCCGGCCACACTCCCCTGGGTGATGAACTGCTTGGTCCCGTTCAGGACAAACCCCCCCGGGACCTCGTCTGCCCGCGTCTTTAAGGCCGCTGCGTCGGAACCGCTGCCCGGCTCGGTCAGACCCCAGGCCCCCAGAGCCTCTCCGGAAGCCAGCCTGGGGAGGAAGGTTTCCTTCTGCCTTTCGTTCCCCGCGATCAGGATGTGCCCTGCAGTCAAGGAGTTGTGGCTCGCCACCGTAAGGGCCAAGGAGCCGTCCACATAGGCGATCTCTTCCACCATGCGGGCGAAAAGCCGGCTGCTAAGCCCAGCCCCTCCGTACCGCTCGGGCACCGTAGCCCCGAAGACCCCGAGCTCGGCCAGCTTACGGACCAACTCCCAGGGAAACCCCCCTTTCTCGTCCCGTTCCGCCGCACCCGGGGCCACCTCTGCCCGCAAGAACTCCCGCAAGGGCCCAAGAAGGGCCCGCTCCTCCTGGCTTTCCTCAAACCAGAGCGCCATGAAAGTAATGTAACATATTTCAACCTCGGACAAAAGATCCGTCATATTACCAACCCTCCCCCACTTGGGTACCACTTAATGGCTTTCGTGAAGCCCCGGGTGGATCACCCCAGGGACGTAGAGAAGCCCACCCTCCTGGCCCAGGGCATCCCTGCCTAAGGCCCGACCAAAAAGCAACCGGGCCTGTACCTAGCGCAATAGGCGGAGGAAAGGGGCCACAAGGAAGGCTTGGTAAGTGGCGGAGAAGCCTCTTGCCCTTCCTGGAGGTGCTTGTCGTCCCCAAGGGGGGAAGGTCAGCCCCCTGACCTCTCATCACTTTGAAAGCTAAGGCTTGACAAAGGGAAGAAGAAGGGGGGAGTTGTAAGGTGTGCAAACCCCAACCCCCCTCTCTCAGACGA
>NZ_PSMQ01000094.1:0-4229 GCF_040290245.1 Thermus sp. | reverse complement strand
TTAAGAACGTTCTGGCCCTGGCGGCGGGGATGGTGGACGGCCTCCGCTTGGGGGACAATGCTAAGGCCGCCCTCCTCACCCGGGGGCTGAGGGAGATGATCCGGTTCGGCACCGCTTTGGGGGGGCGGGAGGCTACGTTTTACGGACTGGCGGGGCTGGGGGACCTTTTGGCCACCGGGTATAGCCTCCATTCCCGCAACCGCGGGGCGGGGGAGAGGCTGGTCCGGGGGGCGAGCCTGAAGGAACTCATGGAGGGCAGACAGGTGGTGGAGGGGCTTTTCACTGTCCAGGCTCTGGTGGAGTGGGCCCGGGCGGGGGGGGTGGAGCTGCCCATCTTTGAGGCGGTCTACCGGGTGGCCTACGAGGGGGAGGAGCCTCTAAGGGCCCTTTCCCAGCTCATGGCCCGGGAGCCCAAGGCGGAGTAGGGGCCTAGACCTTTAAGCCCACCTCGAGGAGGAAGCCCAGAAGGGCGGTGCCCCAGGCCTTGGGGTTCTCCAGGTTGGAGAGGTGGCCCGCCTCCGGGACGATGAGCAGCCGGGCATCCGGCAGAATCCTGGCCATCCTTTTGCCCTCCTCGGGAGGGGTGAGGGTGTCCTCCTCCCCGAAAAGGAGGAGGACCGGTATGCGGATCTCGTTTAGGAGCGGGGTGGAGTCGGGCCGGTGGGCCAGGGCGAGGAGGCTTTCCGCCACCTGTTCCGGCCTGGCCTCGAGGATGAGGCTTCGGACGGTTTTGAGGATCTCTGGCCGCGCCTGGCTTGTCGGCCCCAGGTGGCTTTGGAGAAGGGCCTCGGGCAGGAAGCCCACCCCTTCCTTCAGGACCCTTTCCCGCAGGGCGTACCGGGTCCTTTTGGCCTCCTCCGTGTCCGGACCCGCCCGGGTATCCGCCAGAACCAGGCCCAAGACCCTTTCCCTGGCCAGACTGTAGAGGCGGAAGGCCAGGTACCCCCCCATGGAAAGCCCGACGAAGACAGCCTTTTCCATTCCCGTTTCGTCCATCAGGGCCAGGGTCTTCCGGGCCGCCTCCTCCAGGGAAAGGCCCAGATAGAAGGGCGCAAGAAGGGGCACCCGTCCCTGTAAAAGCTCGGTCTGGGGGGCCCACATCCCCGGATTGTAGGGGAAGGCATGCAGAAAAACGATGCCGTTCATGCTTCTACTTTAAACTTTCATCGGAGAGGTGGTCGGCCCAGGTCTCGAGGTGGCCCACATCCCCCACACACAAGACCTCTTTTCCGGGAAAGAGGATGCGGGTGATGGAGGTGTTCTGGATGTGAAACCGCCGCCAGGCCTCCCCGTTCAGGTCCAGGGCGAGCTTAAGGGCGGCTCGGATGACCCCGCCATGGGTGACCACCAGGTGGCGGCCGGGGGGAAGGTCCTGGAGGAAGGCCTGGAGCCGGCTGGCCACCTGGGCCATGCTCTCCCCCCCGGGCCTTGGGGTGTTCCAGGGGTCCTGGGCGGCTTGGGCCAGGAACTCGGGGAAACGCGCCTCCGCCTCCTGGCGGTTTAACCCCGCGAGCTCACCCACATCGATTTCCCGCAGAAGGGGGGTGGTGAGGAGGGGGAGGCGGAGGGCCTGGGCTAAAGGGGCGGCGGTCTCGGCGGCCCGCCGGAGGTCGGAGCTGTAGAGGCTGTCAAAACTCTCTTGGCTTCGCGAAAGCCGCTCGGCGAGCCGGAAGGCCTGGCCGATGCCTCTGGGGGAGAGGGGGATGTCCAGATGCCCCTGGAAGCGCTTGTTTGCGTTCCACTCCGTCTCCCCGTGCCGGATGAGCCAGACTTCTTTCATACCCACCGGATGCCCTCGCCCTCCACCACCCGGCCCACCGGGTAGGCCACAACCCTCTTAAGGGCTTCCTCGAGGCTCTCCTCGGGCAGGATGGCGACCATCCCTAGGCCCATGTTGAAGACCCGGTACATCTCCTCCTCCGAAACCCCTCCCAGGGCCTGGAGGTAGGGAAAGATGGGGGGAATGGGCCAGCTTCCCTTTTGGATCTCCGCCCCTAGGCCCCGGGGAAGGGCCCGGGGCAGGTTTTCATAGACCCCGCCCCCGGTGATGTGGGCCAGGGCCTTGAGGCCCAGGGGCTTTAGGGCTTCCACCTCCCTCAGGTAAAGGGGGTGAGGCCGGAGAAGCGCCTCTTTTAGGCTTTCCCCGAGCTCGGGCACCGGGGCTTCGAGATCCTTGCCCGCCACCAGCCTGCGGATGAGGCTGTACCCGTTGGTGTGGGGGCCGTTTGCGGGCAGGGCCAGGAGGATCTCCCCTGGCCGCACCCGTTCTGGGCCCAGGATCTCGTCCTTCTCCACCACCCCCAGGATCGTGCCCGCCAGGTCCCAGGCCCCCTCTTGGTAGACCCCGGGCATCTCCGCCGTCTCCCCAGCCAGAAGAGGGATGCCCACACTCCGGCAGGCCTCGGCCATGGAGGTGAGGAGGGCTTCTAGCAGCGTGGGGGAGAGCCTCGAGGCCGCCAGGTAGTCCAGGAAGAAGAGGGGCCTTGCCCCCTGGGCCAGGATGTCATTGACCGAGTGGTTCACCAGATCGAACCCCAGGCCTGAGACCTCCCCCGCCTCCAAGGCCAGGAGAACCTTGGTCCCCACCCCGTCCGTGGAGGCCACCAGAACCGGGTGGCGCATGGCCTTTAACCCCTCCGCGTCGAACATTCCTCCGAAGGCCCCAAGCCCCTTGAGGACCTCCGGGGTGTAGGTGGCCTCCAAAGCCCCCTTGGCCCGTTTCAAGGCCTCTGCCTTCTTTTCGATGTGGACCCCTGCGTCCTCGTACCGCATCCCTCGCTATCCTACCCCAAGGGCCTTCCGGAGGAGGGCGCGGACCAGGTCCGGCTTGGCCTGGCCCTGGGTCTTTCGCATCACCTGGCCCACCAGGGCGTCCATCGCCTTGAGCTTCCCCTCCTGAACGCTCTTTGCCGCCTCGGGCATGGCCTGGATGACCTCCTGGACCACCCGCTCCAAGGCGCCTTCATCCGTCACCGCCTTAAGTCCCCGCTCTTCCACTAACTTTTCTGGGTCTTCTCCCAGCAGGAGTTCCGGCAGGAGGTCCTTGGCGGTGCGGCTTGTGATCTCGCCCCGCTCGAAAAGCTGAACCAGGCGGGTGAAGGCGGAGGGGGTTATGCGGGTCTTTTCCAAGGAGATCCCCCTATCGTTCAAAAGCCCCGAAAGATCCGCCAGAAGCCAGTTGGCCAGGGCCTGGGGCGAAGCCTCCCCTAGGGCGAGGGCCTGGTCATAGAACCAGGCCAGGGAAGGGGTGTAGGCCAGAACTTCCGCGTCCTTGGGCTTGAGCCCCAAAGCCAGGTAGCGGGCCTCCTTCTCCCAAGGGAGCTCGGGCAGCCCCCTTCTCACCTCCTCCACCCAAGCCCTGGGGATCGGCACCGGGGGAAGATCCGGTTCGGGGAAGTAACGGTAGTCCGCCTCCTCCTCCTTGGTGCGCATGGGGAAGGTCTTCCCGCTTCCCTCGTCGAAGGCCATGGTCGCCGGCCTCACCCGCTCGTTCCGCCTCAGGATCTCCGTCTGACGGCGGATCTCGTACTCCAAGGCCCTTTGAACGCTTTTGAAGGAGTTGAGGTTCTTGATCTCCACCTTGGTCCCTAAAGCCTCGCCCTTTCGGCGCACACTCACGTTTACATCGGCCCGGAGCTTCCCCTCCTCGGGGGTGGCCTCCGATAGGCCCAGGGTCTGGACCAAGGCCTGGATGCGCTGGAGGAAAAGCCGCGCCTCCTCCGGGTTCTTGAGGTCCGGTTCGGTCACCAGCTCGATCAGGGGGCTTCCCGCCCGGTTGAGGTCGAGGAGGGTTCGGTCCTCCAGGTGGAGGCTTTTCCCTGCGTCTTCCTCGAGGTGAAGCCGCCTGATCCGGATGGCCCTTTCCCCGAAGGGCAGTCTCCCCCCTAGGCCGATGGGCAGGTCGTACTGGGTGATCTGGTAGTTCTTGGGCAGGTCGGGGTAAAAGTAGTTCTTTCGGTGGAAAAGAAGCCGCTCGGGAACCTTGCTTTGCAGGGCCAAAGCGAGGCGAAGGCCGTACTCCACAGCCCTTTTATTGGGTACGGGCAGGCTTCCGGGGAGGCCCAGGCAGACTGGACAGGTCTGGGCGTTGGGGGGGCTTCCGAAGTAGTCCGCCCGGCAGGCGCAGAACATCTTGGTCTCGGTCCGAAGGTGCAGGTGGACCTCGAGGCCGATGGCGGCTTCAAACCCTTCGGGCAAAAAGAAACCCGCCATGCCTTAGAGCTTACTGG
>NZ_PSMQ01000093.1:0-4233 GCF_040290245.1 Thermus sp. | reverse complement strand
TGTCCACCCGGCAGAGCTCAAACAGGTGGCGGAGATGTTCTTTGACCTCCGCCTCCCCCCAAGGCTGCCCCCGGAGGAGGCCATCCGCCACCTGACCGCCTACGCCCCACCCACCTTGGAGCTGGAGTTTTTTGGACGGGAGGTGCCATACCTGGGCCCTAAGGATACCCCCCTGACCCGGGCCCTCCGCTTTGGGATCCGCAAAGCCGGGGGAAGACCGGTTTTCAAGCTGAAAACCGGGACGAGCGACATGAACGTCCTCGCGCCCCACTGGAAGGTGCCCATGGTGGCCTACGGCCCCGGGGACTCGAGCCTGGACCACACCCCTCACGAGCACATCGAGGTTGAGGAGTTTCTAAAGGGCATCGAGGCGCTCAAGCATGCCCTTATTCACCTATCCGACCTTAAGGCGGATCCGGCTTAAACTGGTAAAAGGGTGATCCCCGCTTTGGCGTTCGCCCTTTGCCTGGCGCTTTTACCCTCAACTGCGCCTTGGAGCGAACGGCTGGTCGTCCCCCTTTTCGCCTCCTGGGCTGCCCATAGGCTCTGGCGCTGGAGACCCGTGGCTTTAGGGGTTCTGGCTTGGGGGATAGGGGACCTGGGGTATTCCCTTGATGGCCCTGGGTTTTTTCGGAATTTTGCTCATATCTCTCACCTCCTGGGGTACCTGGGAGTGGGGCTTGGCCTTGTACAACTTCCTGGCAAGACACCAAAGAAAATCTGGTTCCTCCCCCTGCCAGCCTTTTTGATGGCCGCATCTTTTGCCTCTCTTCATTCCGGTTTTCTTAACTCCGTCCTGGGTCTTTTCCTCATCCTCCTCCTGGCACGGGGGCTCGAGTCCGCCTTCCAAGAGGGAAGGCCCTCCGGCCTCTTTTTCTTTTCCTTTGGGCTCGGCCTTCTGACCTTGGCCGACCTTCTCCGTTTGACCCTGGATCCGCCCGCGGGAAGCCCCTTCCACTTCCTCTGGATCCTGGGCTACGCCCTTTTGACCTACCGGCATCCGCAGGACCCAGCCACCTGGGAGGGGCCGGCCTTGGCCCTGGCGGGAAGCCTGTTGGCCCCGACCCTCTTAGGGCTTTTGGATCCGCCGCTTTTCCTTTTGGGTAGCGCCCTCTACTACAGCTTTCTGGGTGGGCTCGGGCTTCTCCTCACGGAGCGAACGCGGTTTGAGCGTGCGGAGGACGCCCGGCTTCGCTGGGCCCGCGCTCTGGAAAAACTGGCCCGCCTCTCCCCACGGGCCAGCCAGATCCTAAGCCTCGAGAGTCTCCTCTTCAACCTCCTAGACGCCGTACGGGAGATTTCTCCGGCGGAGGGCCTCGAGGTCCGCTCCCACCAGGCCCTGGTGGGCCAGCGCACCCCATACGCCGTCCCCATCCCCTTGGGGTCTAGGGAGGAGGCCTACCTTTACTTCTCCTCCCCCCCTCGGGATTCAATCCTGAACGCGTTTCTCACCCTGGTGGCGGGGAGGCTCCGCCAGCTCCTCGCCCAGCTGGACTGGGCCAACCTAGCCCTTACCGACCCCTTGACGGAGCTTCTGAACCGGCGGGGCCTGGAGCTCCAGCTGCCCAAGCTGGTGGCCCTGGCCAGGCGGTACGCCAAACCGGTCTCGGTAGCTATGCTGGACCTGGACCATTTCAAACGCGTCAACGACACCTACGGCCACCCTGTGGGGGACGAGGTCCTAAGGACCATGGCCCGGACAATCCAGGCCAGCCTCCGCACGGAGGACCTGGCGGTGCGCTACGGCGGGGAGGAGTTCCTTCTCCTCCTCTTCAACGCGGATCTGGAAGAGGCCAAAAGCGTGGCGGAACGTATCCGTGACCAGATGCGCAAAACCCCTGTCCCCCCGGTCCCTTGGCCCCTCACCCTTTCCGCCGGCCTGGCCGGGGGAAGGGTGCCCAAAGGGGTGGCCGAGCTGGAGGAATGGGTCTACCAAGCCGACTTCGCCCTGCTAAAGGCCAAGGAGGAGGGGCGGGACCGGGTGGTCGTGGCTACGGAGCCACCCTCCTAAGCTGGCGGTAGGCCTCGTAAGCCGCCACCCCCACGGCCACCGCCAGGTTCAAGGAGCGCACCGGTCCCGGCATGGGCAGGTAGAGGGTGGGGAAAAGGGCCAGGACCTCCTCTGGAAGGCCCCGCGTCTCGGGACCGAAGAGGAGGTAGTCTCCCTCCTGGTACCGCACCTCGGTGTACAGGCGCTGCCCCCGGGCGCTGAAGGCAAAGACCCGATCCAAAGGCCCCAAAAGGGCCAGGAAGGCTTCCCAGGAATCGTGCACCCGATAGCGGACATGCGGCCAGTAATCTAGCCCCGCCCGCCTGGCCCGGGAATCGTTTAGGCGGAAGCCCAAGGGGCGGATGAGGTGGAGCTCGAGGCCCAAAGCGGCGCAGGTCCGGGCGATGTTCCCCGTGTTCTCGGGAATCTCCGGCTGGAAGAGGACCACCTTAACGGGCACGGTACCGCACCCCCCGACCTCGGCCCGTCCTTTCCACCTTCCCTTCGGCCACAAGCCGGCGCAGGAGCCGAAGGACCTGGGCAGAAGGGAGGCCGAGCCGCTCCTCGAGCGCCCGCCGGGAAAGCGGGCGCTGTAGGATGGCCAGGACCTCCTCCTCCACCCTCTCCTTCTGCAAGGTATACCCCCCCTCCGCCCGAAAAAGAAGCCCCATCCGAAGCATCCGCCTCAACACCCTCGAGGCCGCCTCCTGGGAAAGCTGGAGGGCCCGGGCCAGCTCGGCCAAGGAGGCCCGTCGCCGCCGCTTCAAATACCCCACCACCAAAAGATGGTCCAGGCTAAAGGCCCCATGCCGTTCCTGCGCCTCAGCGATCTGGCGCACAAAGGCCTGATCCAGCTCGGGGTTGTAGAGGATGAGGGTCAGGGCATCGGGGTAGGTCCGGTACTCCGGGGGCTCCTTGCCGTACTTCAAAAGAAGGCGGTACATCTTGTCCACGCCACTGCCGGCCCGCTCCACATACCCCAGGCGGTAGAGGGCCTCGGCCAGACGGGGGTTGCGGCGCTTGGGGGGGTGGCGGAGGACGTTTTCCGGAGTGATCCCCTCGGGGAAGCCACCGGGATTAGAGATCTCCAGCCGGTCGGGGTAGTGGTGGACCTGGATGGCGTCCTTGCTTCTCCAGTCCCGGTGGGTGAGGGCGTTTAGAAGAGCCTCCCGGTAGACCTCCTGGTCAAAGTCCCAGACCTCGAGGCGGAAAAGCCCCACCGTCAGGTACCGGACGCGGTTGCGGGCCTGGATCAGATCCTTAAGCCGCTCCAAAAGGGCGGGGATGGGCCTTAAGAGGTCCTCCCGGAAGGTGTACTCCTCTTTCTCGTGAAAGTAATAACTGACCTCCGCCTGAGGCAAAAGCCGTCTCAAAGCCAAAGGGGTGCCCGCCAGGAGGAGGCCTGCCACCGTGGGCTTTTCCACCCCCCCCACCCGTTCCAAAAGGCCCAGGGAGTAGAGGAGCTCGAGGTCGGGCAGGCCCCCAAGCGGGCTTCCCCGTTCCTCGAGGATGCGCCTTAAGCGCAACACCTCCACTGGGTCTAGATCGGAAAGGCTGGCCTGAGGCAGGACCAAGGCGGTGAAGTCCGGCTCCGGGGCAGTGGTTTTGGCGGGAAGTTCCCGGAGCGCCTGCCCATCCCAAAAAGGCACCCGGCCCGGCCCAAGGGCCACCACCAGGGGGCTCTGGGGCACGTGGATGAGGAGCACCCTCTCCGGCAGCTCCACCGTCTCCACAAAGGGGAGGATGAGGCCTTCGGAAAGGGCAAAAAGGGCATGGGTCACCTGGAGGGGTTGAAGCTCTCCTACCCCGAGAACCCGCCCCGAGGGGTCCACCCCAAGAACGATGACCCCGCCTTGGCGGTTGGCTAGGCCCGCCGCATACCGGGCCAGCTCCTCCGGGGAGAGGTCGGCGGGAAGAAAGACCGTGCGCTCATCCTGTCCCTGGCTTAGGCGGAAGAGGACCTCCTCCTTGCGGCTTCGAGTACCCCAGGTCACGGCGTTCAGTTTATCCCAGCTCGAAGTAAGGTTCATTTGCAGAATGTCGTCTTATAAATTACCAATATGCGAATTTTTGTTTTACACAATGCATCAAAAACCGGCTTTAATCTCATATCATTCAAAACATTATGCAAATCGTCAGCTATCCCCAGAAGCAGGAGGGGCGGGATGAAACACCGGGTGGCCTTAAGCGTAGGTTTCGGTGTAGCCCTCGCAGAGGGGATAAACGGAGCGGATGTGGCCTGG
>NZ_PSMQ01000092.1:0-4237 GCF_040290245.1 Thermus sp. | reverse complement strand
GTCGGCGTAGGCGAAGACGTTGGGGACCAGGCCAAAGCCCAGCTCGCGTTCGATCTCCTGACGGACGGATTCCATGTTCCATAGTATACCAAAGCCCGCGGCAAGGCCAGGTGCAAAAGACAGCCTGCGGGCCCCAGCGCCCCTTTGCGCACGGAGGCTGGGCTTCCCCCGAGGAGGGCTATTTTTCAACTGTTTGAGCCTGCTTAAGCCTCTGGGCGGTCTCTTCCGGGAAGGCGTCCACCACAAACGTGCCTGCTCCGAGCTCCGTGCCCGCCAGGTACTTGAGCCGGTCCCGCGCCCGCTTGGGAGGGTAGAACTCCACGTGGAAGTGGAAGTGGGCCTCCTCCCCCTTGGGGCTGGCGTGGAAGACCATGACGTAGGGAAAGGGCTCTTGATAAAGGGCATCGTAACGGGCCACCACCCGGCCCAGGAGGCGGGCAAAGGCCTCCACCTCTTCCCTACTGAAGGTCCAGGGTCCGGGGTGGCGGTTCAGGGGGGCGATCCAGACCTCATAGGGGTAGCGGGCAAAGGGGGGGACGAAGGCCAAGAAGCCCTCCTCCTGGTCCACCGTATAGGGCCCGAGGGAGGGGAAAAGCTCCTGGAAAACCGGTCCTTTTCGGAAGGCTTCACTTTCCCGCTCCAAAACGGGGGGAAGGAAGGGGTAAGCGTAGATCTGCCCGTGGGGGTGGTGGAGGGTGACCCCGCCTCTCCCCTGTTCTCAAAGGGCATGACGAACCGCACCCCCTCCAGGGCGTAGAGCTCGAGGTACCGGTCCACCCAAACCTCGACCAGAAGCCGCCTTTCCTCCTCGCTCAAGGTGGCGAGGCTGCCCGTGTGCTTGGGGGTGTAGACCACCACCTCGCACCGACCCAAGGCAGCCTCCCCGGGGACGGGAAGGCCCTGCGGGGCCGGGGGGGGATGGGGGAGGAAGGAGGGGAACCGGTTCTCAAAGACCGCCACCTGGAAGTCCCGGAAGGGGATCTCCGTGGGAAAGCCCCCCTCGCGGCTTGGGCAGAGGGGGCAGTGTTCCCTTGGGGGAAGGAAGGTCCGCTCCTGGCGGTGGGCGGCGTAGACCACCCACTCCCCCCTTAAGGGGTGCCACCTGAGGTGAGGGGCCGGGGCCAGGGTTTCCTCGAGCTCAGGAAGGGGGGAGGTCTCCGGGGGGGTCAGGCCGTAGAGGTAAAGCGCCCGGCCATCCCGCTTGCGGTGGATGTGTTTAAAGAACCTCTGCATACTCCACCCCTTCCTCCCCTACCCGGAACCGGTAGGGGGAAAGCCGCTCCACCTTGGGGTCTTCCTCCAGAAAGCGCCGCAGGGCCTCGGCCTCCTCCGGGAGGAGCCAGAAGGGGGGGTCGGAGGTGGCCTTGAACCCGGTGATCCAGGCCATGGCCTGCTGGAGGCGCATGGCCTTGGGGGGAAGCAGGTTATAGCGGGTGCGGAAGTAGACCACATCGGGGTCCACGTGCACGTTCTCCATAAGCCAGAGCCGGTGGAGGGTGGTGCGCAGGGCGTTCCGGAGGCCGGGGCCCGTGGGGTCGGCCAGCCAGAAGGAGCGGTCCTCGTTGTCCCAGTAAGGGGCCACGTCCGGCCCCACCCGGAGGCCGTCCGCGATCCCCAAGGAAGGGAGGATGGGCGCCCCGCAAAGGAGGAGGTAGGCCTCCCCCGCCGCCTCCCTCACCGCTTCCAGGGCCCTCCGGTACCGCGCCTCCCCTTCCGCCCCCGGAAGGGCCGCGGCGTAGAGGAAGTCCAGCTTCAGGTACTCGTACCCCCAGGCCAGGGCCTTCTGGACCAGGGAGGTCACCCAGGCCACCACCTCCGGATTCCCCGCGTCCAGGGCGTAGAGGGGAAGGCCCCAGTTGAACCCCGCGGGAACGGGCCTTCCCTCCTCGTCCCGCAGAAGCCAATCCGGGTGGGTCCGGAAAAGGGGGCTTTCCTCCGTCACCAGAAAGGGGGCAAGCCAAAGCCCCGGCCTGAGCCCCTTCTCCCGGATCCGTTCCGCCAGATAGGCCATTCCCCTGGGAAAGCTTTCGTTCGCCTCCCAATCTCCCAGCGCCCTCTGCCAGCCATCGTCGATCTGGAAGACCTCGACGGGGTAGCTCTGGAGGGCCTCCAACGCCTCGAGGAGGAGTCCCTCGCTGATGTCCCTATAAAAGCTGTACCAGCTGCACCACACCCTTGGGGGCTTGCCCCGAAGCCGCCGGGGAAGGTGCCTCGAGTAGGCGGCAAAGACCTCCTCCTCCTTGCCGAAGCCCAGAAACCACCCCTCCTGGCCTCCGGACCGCCCCAAGAGGAGGTCCTCTGTGCCCAGCACCCTGGCCCCCGGGCCCAAGGCTCCGAGGAGGAGGACCCCCTCCCCCACCCGCAACGCCCCCAGGCCGCTTCCCCAGTGGGCCTTTTGGCTAAGGAGCCAGGGGTCGTCCGCCTGGGGCCGCCGCTTTAGGGGAAGGAGGGGCTTAAGGGGTTCGGCCAGGTCCACCCAGCTGGCCAGGCTCCAGCTCTGCCAGCCGTGGCGGAAGAAGAACCGGGCCGGGGAGGGGGCGTAGACGCGCACTTCCTTCCCCAAAAGGCGGAAGCCCCCAGGGGTCTTTCCAACCCCTTCGGCTTCCACCGCCACCTCGCCTAAGGAAAAGCGCAGCCTCATTCTTCCTCCTACGGGAAAAAGCACCCTGCCCAGCAAGGGCAGGCCAGCCCCAAGACCGGGCCCCCTGGTTCGGCCAAGGGTCTTTCCCTAGGCCAACGGAATCCAAGGAAAGGCGGACTGGCCCTCCCCTTGCCGGAACTCAATGGAAGCAGTCCATCTTGCCGCCTTGCAGGGAAAGCCCCGGTCGGATTGGGCAAAAATCGCCGCATGGGGAAACTCCCTGAGGGGAGATTACTCTTCTTTTCGTTAGTTTGTCAATACCTTCCTTTGGATGAAAAGGGCTTTTGGAAGCCGCCGGAGCAAGGACCGGCCGGGTGGGGGGGCTGGACATGGGTCGGCCAGGGTGGTACCCTGAAAGCTAGAGGCATCCACCCTCCGTCGCCCTGGGCTCAAAAGCCCCCTCTGAACAGCTCGAGCTGACCCCCGCTTTGGCGGGAGCCAGCATTCGGAGGCGAGGAACCGCGCGAACCAAGATGGGCGCCATGGAGCGCGGGGAGCCAGTGGCGCAACCGGCCGAATGCGGCGTTTCCTGGTGAATAGCCGTAAGGCGGTTGCGCCCCGACTTCAAGGAGGTGGTCGGGGTGCGTGTTTTTTGGATATCCGTGTTGGGCTTGGCCTTATGGGGTTTGGAGTTAGGGGCCTGGGCACAAGGGGTTTCCTGGGCAGCAAGCGGGGTGGGTGTCCAGATTCCCGCCGTCTTGTACCTTAAAACCCCTTCCGGAGAAAGGGCTCCTGAGCTTTTCCTGCCTCCCGGGAAGTGGGATCTGGAGGTGGTGGCCAATACCTCCTGGTTGCTCGTGGTCCACGGGGCCCCCCTGGGGGTCCAGGTCCTCTCCGTGTGGCCCTCGGAAGGGGGCTTGGTCGACCTGGCTTATCCGGGGCTTGTCGCCCGGGCGGGGGAAAGCAACCCGGAGGAAGGGGGTCTTTTTGCGGCTGCCCCTCTGGGTCACAATGGCCTTGATGCCCAGGGGTCTTTGCTCTTAGCCAGGGGGAAGAAGCGGGCTCGGGTAGCCCTTTTCCTTCCGACCGCCTCCCGGGTGGCCGTGGTCTCAGGGCGATAGCCGAAGCGGCCACGCTCCGGCCCAGCCTTTGAACGGTGGGCGGGCGTGGAAACGCAGACCGGGGCTTTGCGCGCGGTTTGAGTCCCGGGCATGATCTTCACAGGGTTTTCAAACGGTTCTGGTATATAATGCTCTGGGGAAGCAGAGAACCCCCGGGCCTAGACGGGCGCCACGGTCCGGGGGGGAGCAAGTGGCGCGACCGGCCCCTCACGGAGGTTCGGCATGAGGAAAGGTATCACACTGGTTTTGGCCCTCTTCGGTCTAGCCCTGGCCCAGACCCCGCCCCGGAGCCACACGGTCACGGTCAATGTCCCTTCGGTTTTGAGCGTTAGCCTGGACGCCCAGGACTTCCTCTTCGACTTCGGCAGCAACGCCACGGGCAGCGTCACGGTTAGAGACACCTCCTATTCTAGGGCGGGCCAGAGCGCCTACAACGCCTTTCTGGACGCGAACACCTCTTCCCAGGTCTTCGCCCCCTCGAGGGTCAGCAACCTGGGAGGCGGTACGGGGGACTTCGCCACCCTGACCGTGCGCT
>NZ_PSMQ01000015.1:0-35472 GCF_040290245.1 Thermus sp. | reverse complement strand
CCCACCCCCTCCCAGTAGGCCCCGATGACCCGCTCGGCCTCCGGGCCCAGGAGGAGGCGCTTCAGGTTGGGACAATCCGCCCGGTGGACCGAGACCCCCCGGCCCCGGGTGACGAAGCCCAAAATGGGGTCCCCCTTTTGGGGCTCGCAGCAGGAGGCCAGGCGGATGGGGGCCTCGAGGAGGCCTTCTAGCCGGATGCCGAGGTCGTTCCGCAAGGGCTTTTCCTTCTTGGGGGCCTCGAGGTGGCTTCCCGGGTAGAGGGCCTTCGCCACCTGCTTGGCGGTGAGCCGGCCGGAGGCCAAGGCCAGATAGACCTCCTCCGGGGAAGGGGGGTGGCCGAGCCGCCGGGCCACCGCCTCCAGCTGGCTGTCCGTGGGCCTGGGTAGGCCCCGGCGCTTCAGGTAGCGCTCCAGGGTCCTCTGCCCCTTTTCCAGGGTCTCCTGCCGTTCCTGGGCGCGGAAGTACTGCCGGATCTTCTGCTTGGCGGTTCGGCTTTTGGCGTACTCGAGCCAGTCCTTGGAGGGGCGGGCGCTTTTGGCGGTGAGGATCTCCACGATGTCCCCGTTTTGGAGCTCGTAGGCCAAAGGCACGATCCGGCCGTTGACCTTGGCACCCACCATGTGATGCCCCACCTCGGTGTGGATGTGGTAGGCGAAGTCCACCGGGGTGGCCCCCCGGGGCAGGTTGATGATCCGGCCCTTGGGGGTAAAGACGAAGACCCTTCCCCCCAGGAGGTCCCGCATGACCGCCTCCACGAACTCCCGGGAGCTGGAGAACTCCTGCTGCCACTCCTGGATGCTCCTTAGCCAACCCACCCGCCGCCGGATCTCCTCGGGGTCGGTGAGGCCCTCTTTATACAGCCAGTGGGCAGCGATCCCGTACTCGGCGATGCGGTGCATCTCCTCCGTGCGGATCTGCACCTCCAAAGGAAGCCCCTCCAGGGCGATCACCGTGGTGTGGAGGCTTTGATAGCCGTTGGGCTTGGGCACGGCAATGTAGTCCTTGACCCTCCCGGGGATGGGTTGCCACAGGGCGTGCACCAGGCCTAGGACGTGGTAGCAGGCCTGCTTTTCTCTAAGGGCCTGGACCTCGGGGTCCGAGGCGGGCCTGGGCCTTAGGATGACCCGGATGGCCTGGAGGTCGTAGATCTGCTCCAGGGCTTTGTTTTCCCGTTCCATCTTCTTCCATATGGAGTAGAGGTGTTTGGTCCGGCCCGTGAGCTCCATTCCCAAAAGCTGGGCCTGGAGGAGGGCATCCTTGGCCAGGGCTTCACGGAGGCGCTCAATGGAGCGGCGCACCACCTCCTCCCGGGTGGCCTGGACCTCCTTCAGCCTTTCGGCAAGGGTGTGGTAAGCCTCCGGGTGGAGGTAACGGAAGGACAGGTCCTCCAGCTCCCACTTGATCTGGCCCATCCCCAGCCGGTGCGCCAAGGGGGCGTAGATCTCCAGCGTTTCCTGGGCGATGCGCTTCTGCTTGGCCTCGGGCATGGCCTCGAGGGTGCGCATGTTGTGGAGCCGGTCCGCCAGCTTGACGATGATGATGCGCACGTCCTCGGCCATGGCGATGAACATCTGGCGAAGGTCCTCGGCCCGCTTCTCCTCCCCCTCCAGGGCGGCCATCTTGTAGAGCTTGCTGACCTTGGTCTCCCCCTCCACGATCCGCCGCACCTCGGGGCCGAAGCGGCGCTCCAGGACCTCGCCGGCCACGCCGCAGTCCTCCAGGGTGTCGTGCAAAAGCCCCGCCATCAGCGTCTCGGGGTCCATGCGGAGCTCGGCCAGGATCTCCGCCACCGCCACCGGGTGGGTGAGGTAGGGCTCCCCGCTTCTTCGGTACTGCCCCTGGTGGGCCTCTTTTGCGAACCAGAAGGCCTCCTCCACCCGGGCCCTATCCTCCGGGCTCAGGTAGGAGACCCGGCCCCTTAGGCGCTCGAGGAGAGGGTGTGCATCGTCCACTTTTTTAGTTTAGACCCTGGGCCTTCTGGAGGAAATGGGAGACCACACCCCGGTCCATCAGCCCTACCACCAGCCTTTCCTGGAGCCGGGCAAGGACCAAGGCGCTGGAGCCCCAGTAGACCACCAGCGCCCTTCCTTTAGTCCTCAGGCTTCCGTCCAGATGCCCCCAGGCCTCGGCCAGGGGGCGGGCAAAGGGGACGTTTTCCAGAAACTCCAGCGTCTCCACCTTGGGAAGCCGCAGGAGGTCCAGGCTCGGCCCCTCCTCGAAGACGCCCAGAAGGGCCTCCAGGTTCTCCCCCTTAAGGGAGCGGAGAACGCTCCTTGCGGCCTTCTCCTCCTCCTTGAGGGCCAAAAGCAGGGGCTCGGCCTCCTTTAAGAGCCGCTCCACCTCCAAAAGCCCCCGGGGGCCCAGCCGGTCTAACCGTTCCAGGGTGGTTTTTAAGAGCTCTGCCATGGGCCTGAGCCGCCGGGCGGTCTCCCCCTCCAGGGTGCGCAAGGGCTCGTAAGCCTGGAAAAAGGCGGTGAGCCGCGTCCTGAGGGTGTTTTTAAAGGTCTCGGCCTTCCTTTTCAGCGCGGAAAGGGCCTGCCGCAGGTGAAGGACCTCCGGCAGAGGTTTTTCCCTTTCCTCCTGGATGCGGGCTAGGACCGCCTCCCCGCCGAGGCCCCGGTAGCGCTGGGCCAGGGCCTCGAGGCGGGAAAGCTCCTCCAGGGCCAGGGCCCGCCTTTGGGCCAGCGTCTTTTCCAGGGCCTCCTCCAAGGGCCTCGGGTCAAAGGGGTGGCCCTTCTCTAGGGCCTCTTCGGCCTCCTTCAGCTCCAGCTCCACCCCGAGCCCCTGCGCCCTTTGCTTTAGGGCCTCGAGGCGCCCTTTGAGGGCCTGGAGGAGCTTCGCCTTGAGGGCTTCTAGGGGCAGGTCCTCCGCCCCCCCCAAAACCCCCTGGGCAAGGGCCAGGAGGTGGGCCCGGGTGTCCTTTTCCTTAAGGAGGGCCAGGTACTTTTCCCTGAGCGCGGGAAGTTCAAAAAGGCGCTCCTCCGGAAGGCTTTTCACCTCCTCCAAAAGGGCAGAGAAGCTGGGGTCTTGATCGAGCTCCCTGATGAGGGCCTCCCGTTCCTTGGCCAGCTCGGCAAGCCGCCTTTTTTCTGCCTCCTGTTCCTCCACCTTCCGGGTGAGGACGGAAAGCTCCGGCCACCCCCCTTCCTGGAGGGTGGCCTGGGCTAAGCGGATCTCCTCCAGAAGCCAAGGGGCTTCCAAGGCCCTGGCCCTCTCCTCCAGGGCGATCAGCTGGGCCAGCGCCTCCGCCTTAAGCTCCTCCTCGGCCTTTTTCAAGGCCTCCTCCAGCTCCGAAAGCCGCCCGCCCAAGGGGGTACCCCCTTCCAAAAGGGCCTCGGCCTGGCTTAGGTCCACCCGGTTCAGCACGTGGGCATACCGCTCCTTGAGCCGTCTTAGGCGGTGCCTTTCCTCCTCGAGCTCCAGGGCCTGGAGTCGGTGCTTTTCCTCCTCTGGGAGGGTGTCCAGATCGATGATGAGTTCCTCCTCGGAAAAGTCATCCAAGGTGAGGAGGATGTCCTCTCGGTGTTCCCTTCGGGAAGCAACCGAGGCTTCGTCGTGTGAGGCCGCCGGGGGGGCTTCCTGAGGGCCTATGCCCTCAGGGGGCTCGGCCGGCATGGGCTCCTCGAGGGCCTGCCGGGGCCTTTCCTGGGTCTCCAAGACCCGGAAGGCGCTGGACTCCACCAGCTTCCTAAGCTCCAAGGCGATCTGCCGCGCCCTCTCCACCTCGGCCTGGGCCAAAACCCCTTGGCCCTGGGCCTCCTTGATGGTGGACACAAGGGCCTCTAAGCGCCTCACCTTGGCCCCGCCCAGGTTCTTTACCCGGGAGAAGACCTCCTCCAAGTAGGCGATCTCCCTCGCCTGCTGAAGAAGCGCCTCTTCCAGTTTTTCCTCCAATCCTTCCAAAAGGGCCTTGGCCTCGCGGTAGAGCTCCACGTCCGGGCTGGCCTGTAACCTGCGGTAAAGGGCGCGGAGCCGCCCCACCTCGGGCCAGTCTAGGTAAAGGTTGAAGCGCTTGAGGCCTTCTTCGATGGGCTTAAGGTCCGGAGGGGCAAGATCTTTCAGGATCCCCTCCACAATGCTCCTCGCCTCCTCCTTGGGAAGGCGGCCTTGGAGCTCTTTGTAGACCAAGTCCTTCAAAAGGGTTGCCAAGTCCTTTTCCGAAAGCTCCTCGAGGGGTTTCCCGAACCGCAAAGCCCCTTCCTCTAGGAGGGCCTCGGCCTTTCTGCCCAAGTAGGGGGTGAGCGCGCTGAGCACCTGACGGTACATTTGCCTTTAGTCTACCTGCTTCACCGGTAGGGGGCCACCAAAGCGTACGACCCGGTGAGGGAAGGGGATCTCTATCCCTTCCAGATCAAAGCGGTTTTTAATCCGCCGACGGAACTCCCTCGCCACATCCCAGTGCTCCTTGGCCTTTGTGGGGAAGACCACCCGCAAGACCACCCCGTTTTCCCCCAGGGCCTCGACCCCCAGGACCTCAGGGGGCTCGGTGAACCGGTCTTTCCAGTCCTGGTAAAGCCTTTCCGCTTCCTCCCTGAGGAGGCCCAGGGCCCGGTCCAGGTCTTCTTTGTAGGCCACGCTCACATCCACCACCGCCCGGGCCCACTCCTGGGTCAAGACGGTCACGGGCTGGGCCTGGCTGTTGGGGATGAAGTGGACCCGGCCCTCGAGGTCCCTGAGCACCGTAACCCGAAGGTTAAACCGCTCCACCACCCCCCCCAGCTGCCCGATCTTGACCACGTCCCCCACCCCGTACTGGTCCTCCAAAAGGATGAAAAAACCGCTGATGAGATCCCGGATGAGGTTCTGGGCGGCCAGGGAAAGGGCGAGCCCGGCCACCCCCGCCCCGGCCAGGAGGGCGGAGATGTTCAGGCCCAGATTGGAAAGGAAAAAAAGCCCCCCCACGGTCACCACCAGGACCTTTAAAGCGGTCTCGCTCACCGCGCGCAGGGTTTTGGCCCGTACCTGCCTGCGGCTGAACGCTTCCTCGGGCTCGGGGAGGCGGGCGAGGAGGCGGGGAAGGCTTAGGAAGGCCACCCAGGTGAAGAAGAGGATAAGCCCTCCCGCCACCCCCTTGGCCCCTATCCACAGGAGGAGCCTTTCCCCGAAGGTGCGGAAGGGTTCGTGCGGAAGACCCAGGGTGTAGACCAGATAGGAGAGGGCCAAGACCAGGCTCACCCCCCACCACGCGTAGGCCAAAAGGCGGAAGAGGGCGTCGTCCTTTTCCGTGGGGGTGGCGCGGCCCAGGAGAAGAAAGGCTTTTGACCCCAACCTTCCCACCATCAGAAAAAGGAAGAGGGCGATGACCAGGTGCACCGCGGACATGCCCTCATGTTAAAAGGGAAGGGGGGTATAATGCGCGTATGCCAGAGCCCACCTATACCCTGGAAGGCTGGCAGATCCTGCACGACTTTCGCCGGCTAAACTGGCCCCTTTGGCAGGAGGCCTCCAAGGAGGAACGGGAAATGGCCTTGGCGGAGGTTCTCGCCCTGGTCTCGGAGTGGGCGGGCCTCGAGCGGGAGGGGCAGGGGTCTTACGGCGTATACCAGATCATCACCCAGAAGGCCGACCTTCTTTTTTTGAATCTGCGGCAGAGCTTAGACGAACTCCTGCGGGTGGAGGAGCGGCTCAACAAGAGCCGTTTTTCCCGCTTTCTCCTCCCCGCCTACGGGTTTTACTCCGTGGTGGAGCTGGGGAGCCAGACCGGGCCTTTGGACCCCGAGTCCCCCTATGTCAAGCCTCGTCTGACCCCAAGGCTTCCCGCCTCGGGGTACGTCTGCTTTTATCCCATGAACAAGCGCCGCCAAGGGGAGGACAACTGGTACCTCCTTCCCGCAAAGGAGCGGGCCAGCCTGATGAAAGCCCACGGGGAGACGGGGCGGAAGTACCAGGGACAGGTGCTCCAGGTCATCAGCGGGGCCCAAGGGTTGGACGACTGGGAATGGGGGGTGGACCTCTTCAGCGAGGACCCCATCCAGTTCAAGAAGATCGTCTACGAGATGCGCTTTGACGAGGTCTCGGCCCGCTACGGGGAGTTCGGGCCCTTTTACGTAGGCAAGCGCCTGGACGAGGCGGGCCTCAGGGCTTTCCTTGGCCTTGCTTGACAGGTGGGGGGGCTTGGCGCATAGTGGAAAATGCGGCCAAGCCCGGAGGGTTGGCCGAGCGGTTTAAGGCGGCGGTCTTGAAAACCGCTGTGGGGCTAGGCCCCACCGGGGGTTCGAATCCCTCACCCTCCGCCAAGCAACCTGGAGAGGTGGCCGAGTGGTCTAAGGCGGCACCCTGCTAAGGTGTTGTACCGGGAAAACCGGTACCGCGGGTTCGAATCCCGCCCTCTCCGCCAGGCGGCCACGGGCGCTATCATGGCCCCGTGGCCCTCTTTTTGCCCTGGGAGGCCCCCCTAAAGCCCTGCACCTTTTTGAGCCGGAGAAACCGGTTCCTGGTCGAGACGGACCGGGGTCCTTTGCACCTGCCCAACTCGGGCCGGATGGCGGAGCTTCTGAGGCCCGGTGCCCCCTGCCTCTACCTTCCCCGGCCTACTCCGAGGACCCTGGGCCGGTTGGTCCTGGTCCAAAGCCAGGGGGTCTGGGTGGGGGTGGATGCCCATAGGGCAGGCCGGCTTTTGGAGCTTCTTTTGCAAGAAGGGTGGTTTGGCCCCCTCGAGGCCCTTCGAAAAGAGGTCCTGATCCTCGGGGAAAGGCTGGATTTCCTTGTGCGGTTCGAGGGATCGGCTGCACCGGGCTTTGCGCCAGAGGACCTTGACCGGATCTTTGAGGCTAAAAACTGCAACCGCCTCGAGGGGACCCTGGCGCTTTTCCCCGATGCCCCCACCCAAAGGGGGGCGCGGCACCTCAGGCTCCTGGCCCGGTTCGGACCCTTAGGGTATGCGGTCTGGTTTGTCCAGCACCCCTTGGCCCAGGCCTTTGCCCTGGACCCGCAGGACAAGGCCCTTTACCAAGCCGCCAAAGCGGCCAAAAAGGCGGGGGTGAACCTCCTGGCCTTTTTGGTGGAACCCAGCCCAGCGGGCCTCCGGATTCTTGGCCCTTTGCCCTTCTTGGATTGATCCGGCGTTGGGGCCCACCCCCTCCTAGGGGGTGCCGAGAAGGGATTTCACCGCCGGGGGAAGGGCCTCCCACCCCGCAAGCGCAGCGTAGCGCCCGGCCAGGTCGGCAAGAAGGGGAAGGAGGGCCTCCTTTTCCTCCGGCCCCGCCCGCACCACCTGGGGGAAGAGCTCCAAAACCTGGGCCTTGAGCTGCTCCTTGGCCAGGTGGAGGGCCACCTGGTGGGGCTCGCCCTCGAGCCGTGCCGCCTGGCCTTGGGCGAGGCGGCGGGCCTCCTTCTTTACGAGGGGGTCCTTAAGCAGGCGGCGGCAGGTGGGGCAAGGGTGGAGGGGGCTTGGGGCTTCGCAGATGGGGCAGGGTTCCCCTTGGCGGCGTTTGAGAAGGGCCAAGGCCGCCCGCTGTACGGCTTCCTCCAGGCCTGGGGGGGCGTGGGCGGAAAGGGCCCGGGCTTTTTCCAAGGCCTTCGGGTCTTCCGCCTGGGCGGCGGGTTCGGAAAAGGACCCGGTGAGACCCGACCAAGGGGCCTTGGCCAGGGTGAAACGGATCTCCCGCACCGCCTTGGGGAAGGCCTCCTCAAACTTTTTCAGAAACTCCATGCGTGTGTAGGTGAGGTGGTGGAGCAGCACGGGGTCGTTCACCTCTACAAACAAAACCCCCTCCTCCAGGCGCACCGCCTCGCTCAACCGGTCCAGGGGGCTTCCGGCCACCCTTTTCCAGTGGGCGAGGATCCGCCCCCGCTGGAGTCCCTTTTGCCAGGATCTGGGCAGGGCTTTAGGCAGGACTTCCCTCAGCCGCCGCATCGGACCACCCCTTCCTCCACCCAGCATACGGGAAGGCCCGGGGGGGGTTCGGCGCTGGCCAGAAGGGCCTGAGGCTGGGCCCGGGCGTAGGCGAGAAGGGCCAGGCGCCGGCTTTCGTCCAGCTCCTGGTCCCATTCGTCCAGGAGGAGGAGGGGGGGTTCGCCGTAATGCTCCGAGAGCAGACGGTGTTCGGAAAGCCTGAGGGCCAAGGCGATGGCCCGGGCCTCCCCCCGGCTTGCGAAACGAGGAGCCGGGCGGCCCTTAAGGAGGAGGAGGAGGTCGTCCCGGTGGGGGCCCACCAGGGTCATGCCCCTTTCCCTCTCCTCCTCCCGCCTGGCCCTGAGGGCCTCTAAGAACCCCTCCGGGGGGGCGGTCTCCTCAAGGGCCAGCTCCAGGGCCCCGGGGGCCAAGGCGCGGTGGATCTCCTGGGCCAAGGGGGCAAGGCGTTTTAAGAGCCTGCGCCTCATGAGGAGGATCTCGGTTCCGTACCGGATCAGGGCTTGGTCCCAGGGGGCGAGGTCCTGGCCGGTTTTGAGGAGGGCGTTCCGCTGGCGGAGGGCCTTCTCATAGGCGGAAAGGAGGACCCGGTACCGTTCGGAAAACCTCGAGAGGAGCCGGTCCAGAAAGTTCCTCCGCTCCTCCTTCCCCCCGTAGACCAGTTCCTGGTCCTCCGGGCCCAAAAGGACCGAGCCCGGCAGGGTGTAGACCTCCTTGAGGGGAACAGGGGCTCCGTTTAGGAGGACATTCCGCCCCTCGGGTCCGATGCGGGCCTCGAGGCGGTAGGTCCCGAGCTCGGTCTCCACCTCCGCGTAGACCCAGGCCTCCTTCTCCCCGAACCGGACCTGATCCACGAGACTTCCTCGCACCTCCCCTCCTAGGACCAGATGGACGGCCAAGAGAAAGGAGGTCTTCCCCTGGGCGTTTCCTCCCACCAGGGCGAAGGGGCCTCTAGGAGGGGTGACCTCGGGGGTGCGAAGATTGCGAAAATGCCTTTGTCGAAGGCAAAGAAGGCGCACCGAAGTCCCATTATACTGGGTCCATGCGGCTTCTTCTGGGCACGGGGGGCTTTGCCTACCAGGACTGGGTGGGCCTCCTATACCCTGAGGGGTCGAGGCGCCAGGACTGGATCCGGTTTTACGCCGAGCGGTTCAACGCCCTCGAGTTCAACGCCTCTTTTTACGCCCTCTCTGTGTTCCCCTAACGGGGAAGCAACCCTGGGGAGAAGACCTTTGCGGGCCTTTTAAGAAAAAGTGGGGGCCGGCTTTGCTTTTCCGTCAAGCTCCACCGGAGCATGACCCACGAGCGAAGCGCAAAGCCCGTTGCTTCCCGAAGGGAACACCGAGGGGCCTACGCGCGCCTGAAAGGTGCGGTTTCTCCCCTGAAGGAGGCGGGGCTTCTCGGGCCCTTTCTGGCCCAGTTCCCTCAGAGCTTTCACCGGACGAGGGAAAACCGGCGCTACCTCCTCGAGCTCGTCGCTCGGTTTGAAGGGGAGCGGCTTGCGGTGGAGTTCCGGCATCTGAGCTGGTACCGGGAGGAGGTGTTTGCAGCCTTCCGGGAAAGGGGGCTTATCCTGGTGGCGCCCGACTACCCTCCCTTGCCAGGTCTTCCCCCTTTCCGGCTCGTGCCCACCTCGAGCACCGCTTACCTCCGGCTTTCCGGCCGCAACCGCTCGGCCTGGCACGAGGCCACCTCCGCCGCCGAGCGGTACGACTACCGGTATAGCCCTGATGAACTCAAGGGTTTCGTGGAGGTTCTAAAGGCTCATGAAGGGGTTTTGCAGGAGGCCTGGGTGATCTTCAACAACACCTCCAAGGGGCACGCCCTTTTCAACCTCGAGACCTTTCGGTCTCTCTTTGAAGCCGCAGGGCTAGGGCCAGGCCCAAAAGCGTGAGAAGGGCGCTGGCCAGATAAGGGAGGCTGGGGTAAAGCTCGTAAAGCCCGGTCCCCAAAATCGGCCCCAGCATCCGGCCCAGGGCTTGGGCGCTGGCGTTGAGCCCCGCCACCCCTCCTTGCTCCTCCCCGGTGGCGTTTAGGGAAAGCGCCGCGGTCACGCCGGGGGTGGCCAAGGCCTGCCCCGCGCCCTGGAGGACAAGGCCCAAGGTGAGGAGGAGATACCCCTTTCCGAAAAGCAGGGCGAGGTAGCCCAAGAAGGCCACAGGAAGGCCCAGAAAGAAGAGCGTCTTCGGAGGGGCCTTCAGGGTCCGCACGAGGCCGCCTTGGATGAGGACCGCCGTCAGGCCGTAAAAGACCAGGGCAAGCCCCACCTTGCGCGCGGTCTCCGTCCCCGTTAAGCCCAGCTGGTCCTGGAAGTAGAAGGCCACGGTCTGCTCCAGGGCCACGGAGGAGAGGGAGAGGATGAATCCCAAAGCTAGAAGAGGCCAGAACCGAGGGTCCAAAGGGGAGACCCGAGGAGGTCGGACGGTTTCTTGAGCCCGGGACTCGGGGAGGAAGCGCAGGACGAAGAGGGCGTTTAAAAAGGCGAGGCCGGCGGAGAAGTAGACAGGGACGAGGAGGCCATAGCGGGAAAGGAGGGCCCCTAAGGCCGGGCCAAAGACCACCCCAAGCCCGAAGGCCGCCCCAAGGAGGGCCATGCCCCCGGTCCGGCTTTCCCGGCCTGTGAGGTCGGCTACATAGGCCTGGGCGGTGGGCAAAGTGGCGGAGGAGAGGATACCGCCGAGAAGTCGAGCCAAAAGGAGGAGGAGAAAGAGGGCGGTTCCCTGGAGGACCCCCCTTTCCCCCAGGGTGGCGAAGACGCCGAAAAGGCCAAAGGAAAGGCCGAAGCCCAAGATGCCCAGGAGGAGGACGGGCTTCCTGCCCCGGTCGCTTCTCCTTCCCCAGTAGGGGGAGAAAAGGAACTGCATCAGGGCGTAGCCGGTGGAGAAAAGCCCCACCTGGAGCTCTGTAAGCCCCAGCTCCCGGGCCAAGGGGCCCAGGATGGGGAAGAGGATGGAAAGCCCCAAGATGCTGTTAAAAAGGGTAAGGAAGAGGAGGGCCAAGGGCGGCATGAGGACCATGTTACGCCGTGGGGAGTCTCGGTGCAAAGGCTTGCAATCGGTCAGGCCACCGGAGACGCTGCAAGGACCCACTCCCCCTGGGCTCAGCCAGGAAGACCAGGGGGAGTGGGTCACCCAGGGCCTGGTGCGGCCGCCCGCCCCTTCTTGCCCCCTTTATCTCTCCCGGCCAACCGCTCTCAGCTGCATCCGTGGGGGCCTCTTCCCTGGGGTGGTCCCTTTGCGTATCGGTCTCCCAGGGGTCTGTCCGGGTCCAGGGTAGACTCTTCCATGTGAGAACGCGGCGCCTCGAGGCCTTGGTGTTGGCCCTCCTCGCCGAGCCGATGGACCTCGAGGCCCTTTACAGAAAAGGGGGGTCTGGGGGGCTATAATGCCCCCCATTTCAATGGGGGGATACATGGACCCCCCGTGCTCCCCAGGGGACACCACATGGCTGTGCTTCCCAAAGGGAACGCCATTATTGTGCTTCCCGAAGGGAACACCATTATTGTGCTTCCCGAAGGGAACACCATTATTACGCGCCAAGGTACGGTAGCGCCTGACCAGCGTGGCTTGATTATGAGGGGAGCGTATAATGTCTGTAGGAATGACCAAGGCCGAACGCATCAAGGTTTCCATCCAGGCTACCCGGGAACGGCGCAAGTCCCAGCGGCCCATGGTCATTGAGCTCAAGCTGCAGAACCTCTCAAAGAAGCAGGTGGCGGATCTGAACCGAGCCTTTTTGGAGGCCAAGTGGCTCTACAACTGGCTTCTCGAAGATCTGCAGAATCGCCTGAACCTTGACGCGGGGAAGGTCGCTGAGGTCCAGGTCAAGGTCAAGGACACCTATGAAACCCGCCGGCTTATCCTACTGGGCTCCCAGGTCAAACAGGAGATCCAAGACCGTCTGAAGGATAACCTGGCCTCGTTGAAGAGGCTCAAGAAAAAAGGTGTCCACGCAGGCCCACTCAAGTTCAAGCCCTTCGTCAACAGCATTCCCTTCAAGCAGCACAGAGTAACCTACGAGATCGATTCCGAAAGGAACAGGGTCCGGCTTCAGAAGCTGGGATGGTTCAGAGTCCTGGGCCTTCACCAGCTCCCCAGGGCGTATGAGATTGCAAACGCCCTTCTAATCAGAAAGCCCAGCGGGTTCTACGTCCATCTGGTGGTCTACGTTCCCCGTGCTTTCGCGGAGCGAAACACCCTTAGCAATCCATCAAACGAAAAGCTGAAGCCTGTGGGTGTTGACCTTGGGATCAAGACCCAGGTCACCTTATCGGGCGGCCTGCAGTTCGGGTACGAAGTCCCTGTTTCCAGCCGGGTCAAGAGACTCGGGCGCATCCTTTCCCGAAAGAAGAAGGGTTCAAAGAATCGCGAGCACACCCGCCGCCTTTTGAGGAGGGAGTACGAGAGGTTAAACAATCGAAAGAAGGACATTCAGAACAAGATCCTCTCCTTTCTCAGGCGCTACCCAACCGTGGTTCTTCAGGATGACCAGGTGAAGGGTTGGAAGGAAGGACTCTTTGGAAAACAGGTCCATTTCACAGCCATCGGCGGGCTGAAAGCCAGGTTAAAGCAAAGCCTGGCGACGCTGGTGGTGGAGCCGTACGAAACCACCTCCAAGGAGTGCTTCCAGTGTGGCGCCCGGCTGGACCTGACGCTTTCCGACCGGTACATCCGTTGTTCCTGCGGGTGGAAAGCGGACCGGGACCACAATGCCGCTCTGGTCATCCTGCTGCTTTGGCCCGAGGGGCCAAACACCGAAAGGAAGGGGCTTGGCATCCCTCCTAAAGACGCCCTAGGGTTGGACCGACCCGAAGCAACGCCCCTGGAGATGAGGGCCGCTGTGCGCACGGTGGGGAGCAATCCCTACGTGCGCATAAGCCTCGTCGGTGAAGGGGGGTCAGCCCCAAAGGGGCTACGTTCTAGCCCCCCTCTTTAGAGGGGGGAGGAGGTCACACCCGTCTCAAACCCCTTTACCCCACCTTGAGGAAGGAAGGCCTCTTTGGCCTTCTTGTGCGGCTCAAACAGCAGGGCCGGCTGGGTTTTTCCGAGGGGGTGTTTTTCGCCAAAAGCCCCGGCCCACCCCATTAACCCCCTGGCAGGGGCGAAGACCCCGTGGGCGTGGTATCCTTGCCCCTAAGAGGACGGGATGCGGCCAGGCCTGGACGCAAAAACCCTGGTGGTCAAGGTGGGCAGTGCGGTCCTCGCGGGGGAAGGGGGTTTGGACCTCGAGGTCATGGCCCACCTGGCCGGTCAGCTGAGCGCGCTGAAACAGAAAGGGCACCGCCTGGCTTTGGTCTCATCGGGAGCGGTGGCAGCGGGGATGCGCCGTCTGGGCCTTCCCCGGCCCAAGGACATGCCGGGCAAGCAGGCCTTGGCCGCGGTGGGCCAGCCCCTTTTGATGGAGGCCTGGCGGGAGGCCTTCAGACCCTTCGGCATAGAGGTGGCCCAGATCCTCCTTACCGCGGAGGATTTGGAAAGCCGTGCCCGCTACTTGAACGCCCGGGGTACGCTGGAAAGGCTCTTTGACCTGGGGGTTCTGCCCATCATCAACGAGAACGACACCGTGGCCTTCGACGAGATCCGGTTTGGGGACAACGACCAGCTCTCCGCCCAGGTGGCGGCGATGGTCGGTGCGGGCCTTCTGGTCCTCCTTTCCGACGTGGACGCGCTCTATGAGGAAGACCCCAAGAAAAACCCCCAGGCCAGGCCCCTAAGGGAGGTGCAGAGGGTGGAGGAGGTCCTGCGCCTCGGGGGGGAAGGAAACCCTTTGGGAAGCGGAGGGATGAAGAGCAAGCTTTTGGCGGCGAAAAAGGCGGCGGACGTGGGGATTCCCACCCTCCTCCTACCCGGCAGGGAACCGGCCGCCCTCCTCAGGGCCTTAGAAGGGGAGGCCATCGGCACCTACTTCCACGCCCGGGCCCGCTACCGGGGGGAGAAGGTCTGGCTTTACCACCTCCGTCGGCCCAAAGGGGAGCTCGTCCTAGACCGGGGAGCCGCCAAGGCGTTAAGGGAGCGGGGGGCAAGCCTCCTCCCCGCTGGGATCAAAGCCGTCCGGGGCCGGTTTGGACGGGGGGAGCCGGTGCGGCTTTTGGACGAGGAGGGGCAGGAGGTGGGGGTGGGGCTTACCAACTACGCCGCCGAGGAGGTGGCCCGAATCCTGGGCCGGAAGACCCAGGAGCTCGAGGCGGTCTTGGGGTACCGGTACACAGAGGAGGTGGTCCATCGGGACCATATGGCGCTGAAAGGCGAAAAGGGGGAAGGATGATCCGGGAGCTTGCTGAAAAGGCTAAAGCGTGTCTGCCCGCCCTGGCCCAAGGCGACCGGGACCAGGCGCTCTTGCGCATGGCCAGGCTTTTGGAAGAGCGCTGGGAAGAGGTGAAGGAGGCCAATGAGAAGGACCTCGAGGCCGCGCAAGAAGCGGGTCTTCCCAAGCCTAAGCGGGACCGGCTCCGGTTGGATGAGAAGGCCCGGAGGGATCTGGTGGAAGGCCTCCGTCAGATCGCCCTCCTGCCCGACCCCCTTTTCCGAATAGAGGGGCTTGTCAAGCGGCCAAACGGCCTGAAGGTGGGCCGGATGCGGGTTCCCCTGGGCCTCATCGGCTTTGTGTACGAGTCCAGGCCCGGGGCCACGGTAGAGGCGGTCTCGGTCGCCTTAAAAGCGGGCAACGCCATGCTCCTTAGGGGCGGGAAGGAGGCCTTCTTGAGCAACCAGGCCCTGGTGGGGCTTTGGAAGAGGGCGCTTAAGGAGGCGGGCCTGCCCAAGGAGGCGGTCAGCCTGGTCCCCACCACGGACCGGGAGGCGGTTTTGGAGATGTGCCGCCTGGAGCTTCTGGACCTCCTGATCCCGCGCGGCGGGGAGGAGCTCATCCGGCTGGTGCAGAAGGAGGCCCGGGTCCCCGTTTTGGCCCACGCCAAGGGGGTGAACCACCTCTATGTGGACGAAAGGGCGGACCTTGGAATGGCGCTAGAGCTTGCCCTCAATGGAAAGACCCAGCGGCCCGCGGTCTGCAACGCTTTAGAGGCGGTTTTGGTCCATGAGAAGGTGGCGCCGGCCTTTTTGCCCAGGCTGGAGGAGGTCATGCGGAAACAGGGGGTGGAGCTCAGGGCCTGCCCCCGGGCTCTGGCCCTCCTTGAGGAGGCCGTTCCCGCTTCCGAGGAGGAGTGGGACCGGGAGTACCTGGACCTCATCCTCCGGGTCAAGGTGGTGAAGGGCCTCGAGGAGGCCCTGGACCACATCGCCCGCTTTGGCTCCCGGCACACCGAGGCCATCTGCACCCAGGACCCCCAGACGGCCTGGCGCTTCCTGGAAGGAGTGGACGCCTCCTTGGTCCTTTGGAACGCCTCCACCCGGTTCAACGACGGCTTCCAGCTGGGCTTGGGCGCGGAGATCGGGATCAGCACCACCAAGCTCCATGCCTACGGCCCCATGGGGGTGCTGGAGCTCACCACCTTGAAATGGGTGGCCCTAGGGGAAGGCCAGGTGCGGACCTAGTGCGGGAAGCCCTCCGGCTTTACCAGGAGGCCCACCTCCCCTTCTTTGCCGCCGCCTTGGCCTACTATGCCCTTTTCTCCCTCATGCCCTTCCTCTTCCTCCTCGTGGGAATCTTCGGGTTTTTCCTTAAGGACCCCGCTTTGGAACAAAGCGTCCTCCAGAACATCCGCGCCTTCACCGAAGGCCTTTTCCCCACCCACCCGGAAACGGCCCGGGCCCTCCTCGGCTTCCTCAGCCGGAGCGCCTTCCCCCTGACTTTGGCCAGCGGCCTCCTCCTCCTTTGGGCCTCGAGCAACTTTTTTGCCGCGCTGACCTATGTCCTAGGCCTCCTGTTTGGAAGGCCCACCCCCCCTCGAACGGCCGGCTTAAGAGGACGGCTTTTGGGCCTTTTCTTCCCCTTTCTCTTCGGGCTTGGCCTCATCCTCCTTGCCCTTTTGGGCCTGGGGCTCGGCTTCCTTCTCCGCTTTCTTCCCCTGGAGGCCAAGCGGCTTTTCCCCAGCCTCCTCCCCCTTCTGGCCACCTACACCCTTTTCTTCCTGGTCTACGCCCTCCTTCCCCCAATCCGGCCCAAGGCCATCGCCTCCGCCGCGGGGGCAGCCTTGGCCACGGCCCTTTTTGAAGCCATCCGCCTCGGCCTTCCCAGGCTTCTGCCCCGCTCGCAGTACGAGCTTTTGTACGGACCTTTGGCGGGCTTCGTCCTGGTCCTTCTGGGGTTCTACCTGACCATGTGGGTCCTTTTGGCGGGCGCCCTGGTGGTCCGGCTCCTCGGTCGGCGCATGTAGTATCCTACGGATATGCGCACCGCCCGGCTAAACCGTTAGGACGGGAGGGGCCGGGCTCACCCCCCTTCCCGCTCTCGCGAAGCGAACACCGGGGGGAGGGGGTTTTTTTGAGGAGGCGAGATGGACAAGTACAACCCGCACGCCATAGAGCCCAAGTGGCAACGCTTCTGGAAGGAAAAGGGGTTCATGAAGGCCAAGGACCTGCCCCCGGGGTCTAAGCAGTACGTCCTGATGATGTTCCCCTACCCCTCGGGGGACCTGCACATGGGCCACCTCAAGAACTACACCATGGGGGATGTCCTGGCCCGCTTCCGCCGGATGCAGGGGTACGAGGTCCTCCACCCCATGGGTTGGGACGCCTTCGGCCTGCCCGCGGAGAACGCCGCGCTCAAGTTCGGGGTCCACCCCAAGGACTGGACCTACCAGAACATCCGTCAGGCCAAGGAAAGCCTCGAGCTCATGGGCATCCTGTACGACTGGGACCGGGAGGTCACCACCTGCGAGCCCGACTACTACCGCTGGAACCAGTGGATCTTCCTCAAGATGTGGGAAAAGGGGCTCGCCTACCGGAAAAGGGCCCCGGTGAACTGGTGCCCCAAGTGCCAGACGGTTCTGGCCAACGAGCAGGTGGTGGAGGGCCGGTGCTGGCGGCATGAGGACACCCCGGTGGAGAAGCGGGAGCTGGAACAGTGGTACCTGAGGATCACCGAGTACGCGGAAAGGCTTTTAAACGACCTGGAGACCCTCACGGGTTGGCCGGAAAAGGTCAAGGCCATGCAGAGGGCCTGGATCGGTCGCTCCGAGGGGGCGGAGATCGACTTCCCCCTGAAGGGGAAGGAGGGGCGGATCCCCGTCTTTACCACCCGGCCCGACACGCTGTTCGGGGCCACCTTCATGGTTTTGGCCCCTGAGCACCCCATGACGCTGGAGCTGGCGGCCTTGGAAAGGAGGGCGGAGGTCCTGGCCTACGTGGAGGCGGCCAAGCGCAAAAGCGAGATCGAGCGCCAAGCGGAGGGCCGGGAGAAGACCGGGGTCTTCCTGGGGGCCTACGCCGTCAACCCGGCCACAGGGGAGGAGATCCCGATCTGGACAGCGGACTACGTCCTTTACGGCTACGGGACCGGGGCCATCATGGGGGTTCCCGCCCATGACCAAAGGGACTTTGAGTTCGCCAAGCGGTTTGGCCTCCCCATCCGGAAGGTGATCGAGCGGCCGGAAAGCCCCCTTCCGGAACCCCTCGAGGCCGCCTACGAGGAGGCTGGGGTCATGGTGAACTCCGGCCCCTTCGACGGGACGCCGAGCGAGGAGGGTAAGCGGAAAGTCACCGAGTGGCTTGCGGAAAGGGGGCTTGGTCGGTCCAGGGTCACGTACCGGCTCCGGGACTGGCTCATCAGCCGCCAGCGCTACTGGGGCACCCCCATCCCCATGATCCACTGCCCCACCTGCGGGGTGGTCCCGGTGCCTGAGGAGGAGCTTCCCGTCCTCCTGCCCGACCTCAAGGACATCGAGGACATCCGCCCCAAGGGAAAAAGCCCCCTCGAGGCCCATCCCGAGTTCTACGAGACGGCCTGTCCCAACTGCGGCGGCCCTGCCCGGCGGGACACCGACACCATGGACACCTTCATCGACTCCAGCTGGTACTACCTGCGCTACACCGATCCCAAAAACGACCGCCTCCCCTTCGCGCCCGAAAAGGCCAACGCCTGGATGCCGGTGGATCAGTACATCGGCGGGGTGGAGCATGCGGTCTTGCACCTTTTGTACAGCCGGTTCTTCACCAAATTCCTCCACGACCTGGGGATGGTGGAGGGGGTGGAGCCCTTCCAGGGCCTTTTCACCCAGGGCATGGTCCTGGCCTGGACGGACTTCGGAAGGGTGGAGGTGGAGGGCGAAACGGTCATCCTGCCCGAACCCACCCGGGTGGCTCTGGGCCTCGAGTCGGGCCGGATCCCCTTGGAAGAGGTCCGGAAGATGGGGGCGGAGATCCGAGAAGGCCCAGACGGGCCGCATTTCTGGAAACCCGCCGTGATGAGCAAGTCCAAGGGGAATGGGGTGATGGTGGGCCCCTTTGTCAAGGAGGAGGGGGCGGACATTGCCCGCATCACCATCCTCTTCGCCGCCCCCCCGGAGAACGAGATGGTCTGGACGGAGGAAGGGGTCCAGGGGGCCTGGCGCTTCTTAAACCGCGTCTACCGCCGGGTGGCGGAGGACAAGGAGGCCCTGGCCCAGACCCCGGACCGGTTTGAGGCCCAGGCCTTGACGGGGGAGGAGCGGGCCCTTTACCGGAAGCTCCACCAGACCCTGAAAAAGGTCACCGACGACCTGGAAAACCTCCGGTTCAACACCGCCATCGCCGCACTGATGGAGCTCTTAAACGCCCTTTACGACTACCGAAAGACCCGGCCCACAACCCCGGTCTACCGCACCGCCCTCCGCTCCTATCTCCAGATGCTCTTCCCCTTCGCCCCTCACCTGGCCGAGGAGCTTTGGAGCTGGTTCTGGCCGAATAGCCTCTTTGAAGCGGGCTGGCCCAGCCTGGACGAAGGGGCCCTGGAGGCGGAAGAGGTGGAGGTGGCCATCCAGGTCAACGGCCGGCTGAGGGGGGCGGTGCGGGTGCCGGCGGGGGCAACCCTGGAGGAGGTGAAGGCCAAAGCGCTGGAGGTGAAAAACGTCCGCACGCACCTCGAGGGCAAGGAGATCCTCAAGGAGATCTACGTTCCCGGCCGCATCCTCAACCTGGTAGTGCGCGGCTAGGCCAGGGGATCCGGGTGGGGACGACCCGGGCCACCTTGCCCCGCACCGGGGTAAGGAAAAGCCCCTCTCCGCCCTCCAAGGCCAGGAGGCGGGCGTACCCCAGAAAAAACCCCTCTCCGTCCAGAAGGCCAAAAAGCCCCGGGGAGGGGGGGCCCTCGTAGGGCAAGACCCGGGAGAAGGCCTCCGCGAAGTGGGCCATAAGCCGCATCGCCCGGACCTTCCGCCTTTCGCTTGGGGTCTTTCTCCGGGTCTGGGCCAAGGGGGCCAGAAGCCGCACCTGGAAATCCTCCCGCCAGGAAAGCGCCGCATAGAGCCCGCGGTCGCCCAGAACCCAGACCTCCTGGGGCGCCAGAACCTCGGCCTGAAGGAGACGGAAGCGGGCCTCCTGGAGGCCATCCGTGTCCGCTACGGCAAAGGCCTCCATAGGGAGAAGCCCCCGCAGCCGGGCCGAGCCCGCCACCACCTCCGCTTCCAAACCCTTGGGAGAAAAACCGCCCACCAGATAGCGGCGGATTAAAAGCCGCCGCCCCTTTTGGAAGTGAAAAAGGGAGAGCGCCCCAGGAAGGCTACCCTGGCCCACGTCCAGGTCCAAAAGGAACCCGTCCCGATGGGAAAGGATGGTCCCGCTCAGGGTGGACTTGCCCACGTCCACCGGCCCCACCAGGAGAAGAAGCCCCATCGTTCGTGACTCCCCAGGCCAACGTCCAGGGCTTTCACTTCCCTTCGGAAAGCCGCTTAGGGCGTGCATGGCGCGGTGCGCTCTGGGCCCCTGGGCATGATACCACAGGCTTTGCCGCCAGAGCCGGGCCTCCAGGGTTCGGGCCCCGACGGTCCAGCCCATCAAGGGTGGCCCCCCGGGTAAGGTTGTGTAGGGGGAACGAAGCCCACACTTCACCAAGGTGTGGGGGTGTTTAAGATACACCGTACACCCTTTTCCCCTTTTGCTCCAGGCTGGGGATTGGGAGGGAAAAACCATGCCGCTGACCCCCGAGATGCAGAAGGAAGCCGAGGCGCTCCGGAAGGAATGGGAGACGAACCCCCGCTGGAAAGGGGTCCGCCGGGACTACAGCCCGGAGGACGTGGTCCGGCTCAGGCCCAGCGTCCAAGTGGAGTACACCCTGGCCAAGCGAGGGGCGGAGAAACTCTGGGACCTCCTCCACACGCGGCCTTACGTGAGCACCTTCGGGGCCTACACCGGGAACATGGCGGTGCAGATGGTCCGGGCCGGCCTCGAGGCCATCTACCTCTCCGGCTGGCAGGTGGCGGCGGACGCCAACCTGGCCTGGGAGACCTACCCCGACCAGTCCCTTTACCCCGCAAACTCCGTCCCCCAGATCGTCCGGCGCATCAACAAGGCCTTGATGCGGGCGGACCTGATCGAGCGCTCCGAGGGGAGGGTCTCCCGGGACTGGTACGTGCCCATCGTGGCAGACGGGGAGGCGGGCTTTGGCGGGGCTTTGAACGTCTTTGAACTCACCAAACAGATGATCGAGGCGGGAGCGGCCGGGGTCCACTACGAGGACCAGCTCTCCAGCGAGAAGAAGTGTGGCCACCTGGGGGGGAAGGTCCTGGTCCCCACAAGCCAACACATCCGCACCCTGCAGGCGGCCCGGCTGGCCGCGGATGTCCTGGGGGTGCCCACGGTGATCATCGCCCGTACGGACGCGGAAGCGGCCACCCTCATCACCAGCGACATCGACGAGCGGGACAAGCCCTTCATCCTGAACGAGCGCACCCCGGAGGGGTTCTACCGCTTCAAGAAGGGCCTCGAGGCGGGCATCGCCCGGGCCCTGGCCTACGCGCCTTACGCCGACCTCCTCTGGCTCGAGACCTCCACCCCAGACCTGGAGGAGGCCCGGAAGTTCGCAGAGGCGGTCAAGAAGGAGTTCCCGGACAAGATGCTCGCGTACAACTGCTCCCCCAGCTTCAACTGGAAAAGGTTCCTGGACGAGGCGACCATCGCCAAGTTCCAGCGGGAGCTCGGGGCCATGGGGTACAAGTTCCAGTTCATCACCCTGGCGGGCTGGCACACCCTGAACTACCGCACCTGGGAGCTGGCCAAAAAGTACAAGGAAGAGGGCATGCCCGCCTTCGTGGAGCTGCAACAGCTGGAGTTCGCCGCCCAGAAGGAGGGCTTCACCGCGGTCAAGCACCAACGGGAGGTGGGGGCCGGATACTTTGACGAGGTGGTTTTGGCCATCACGGGCGGTCTGGCCTCCACCGTGGCCCTGAAGGGGTCCACCGAGGAGGCCCAGTTCCACTAAGAACCCCCGGCCGTATCCCCCCTGGGGGCTCCCCAGGGGGGTGTTGCCCATGCCGGCGCAGGGGGTTCACAGACTCCCCGCGGGTCTGGTAGAGTGTATACACTTATGGCGGAAGCTCCTACACCTTGGCTTGGCTACCTGGAGGCCCTAAGACCCCACCTCCAGGGCCGGGACCACCGGGGCAAAAAGGGGTCCTTGCGCTGGCTCGAGGCCCGGGTAGCGGAGAAGGGGGGCCGCTCCGGGACGGTGCGGAACATCCTGTACAAGGACCTGGGAAGCCCGGAGGAAAAGGAAAGGCTCTACCAGGCCATCGTCGAGCTTTACCGCGAGGTGGGGCTAAAGCCGCCTCCGCCCCCTGCGGAACTCTATCTGGAAAGCGTCCGAAGGGTCCTGGGTCGGGACAAGCGGCGGATCTTCCGCCGCTTCCTGAGGGAGCTCCAGACGGGCAGGCCGCAGATGGTGGTGGTGGGAGGGCCCGCCACGGGCAAAAGCGTCCTCCTTTCCGCCCTGGCCCGGGCGGTTCCGGGCCATGTGTTGAACCTTTCGGGAGAGCTCGCCCAAGGCCTCCTCCCCCTGGCGGAGGCCTTGGGCATCGGCGAGGAGGCCGAGGCGCTTTTGGCCCAGCTTTCCCCCACCCAGCCCTACGCCCTCCAGGGGGGGATCCAGAAGGAACTCCTTCTCTTACTGGCCTCCGCGTTGAACCGGCAGGAAAAGCCCCTTCTCCTCCGGGCCGAGGCGGAGGGAAGCCTCATGGGCCTGCCCTTGCGAGGGGCGGATGGGGAAAAGAAGGGGCTTTCCACCTGGCTCGAGCCCTTCTTGAAGCGGCTTAAAATCCCCTACCTGGCGGCCCTCTCGGAACCGCCTTTAACCCTTTCGTACCAACCCCTCTCCCCCCCCACCCGGGAGGAGGCCCGCCGGTTTGTCAAGGAGCGCCTTCCCCACCTGAGCCCCGAGCGGGTGGAGGCCTTGGTGAACCAGGCGGGTCGGAACTTCGCGGAACTTTCCCGCCTGGTCCTCCTCGAGGCGGCCAAGCACGACCCCTCCGTCCCCCTCCAGGAGGACCCCGCCCTCCGCCCTCTCCTCCTCGCCCTCGCCGCCTTCTCCCCCGAGGCCGATCCAGCCGTCCCCATCCCCCTCCTGGAAAAGGCCTTGGGCAAGCCCCTAGACCGGCTTTCCCACGCGGAAAGGGCGCTTTTAGAGTCCGCTGGGGAAGGTCTGGTCCGCCCTGCCCTAAGGAGCCTCCTGCCCAAGGAGGCCCCGAAAAGCCTGCACCAGATCGCCCTGGACTACTTCCCCCGGGAAAACCTCTTCCGAAAGCTTTACCACGCTCGGCACGCCGGGGCCTACGACGTCCTTTTGGAGCTCCTGTTTGAGGACCCCTCCCGTATCGCCCTCCTGCCTGGCCTCTGGGAGGAGAGCCGCGCCTGGCCCGCGGAGGCCCGGGAGGCTTTGGCGGCGGTGGTGGCCCGGTACAGGGCTGTCTTGGGCCAGTACACCCATCCCGAGGCCCGGGAGGCTTTGGAGATCCTTTCCCACTCCCAAGACCCGAGGCTTCGCGCCTGGGCCCGGATCAAGTACGCCGAGGCCCAGGCGGATGCGGGGGCCTACCCAGAGGCCGCCCACCTCCTTCCCCCCCTGGAAGACCTCTCCCTCCTGGAAGAGACCGCCCGTGCGGAAGCCCTTCTCGTTTTGGCTGCGGTGGACCGGTGGCGGGGGGAGTATGAGAAGGCCGCGGGGTGGGTGGCCCAGGCGGAAGGGCTCCAGGTGGAGCCTTTCCTAAAAAACAGGGTCCTTCTCTGGCGCGGGCTTGTGGCCAAGGACATGGGCCGCTACCGGGAGGCCCTGGAGGCCTTGGCCCAGGTGGGGCACGACCCTTTTCTTTATGGCCGGGCCCGGTACCAGATGGGGGATCTGCTGATGCGCCTGGGGGAGGCCAAGGCTAGGGAGGAGATGGAGCGGGGCCTAAGGACCCTGGAGGAGGCAGGGGCCCCCCGGGACGAGCTCGCCCGGATCCGCGCCCGTTACGGCACCCTCCTCAGGCGCCTGGGGGCCTACGAGGAGGCGGGAAACGCCCTTCAAAAAGCCTTGGAGGAGGCCCAGGACCCCTTCACCCAGGCCCGGGTGAAAAGCGAGGCCAGCGTGCTGGAAGCAGCCCGGGGAAAGCCCCTCGAGGCCCTGAGGCTTGCCGCCGAGGCGGAGGCCTTCTTCCGCACCACCCGGGAGCGGCTCAAGGAGGCGAGGTACCGCCACCTCCGCACCCTTTTTCGCATGGCCGCGGCGTACTTCCTTTTAGAGACCGGCCACCCCTACCGGCCGCCCTACCTGGGAGGGCTTAAGGCCGAGGAGGCCCACCGCCTCCTCCAGGGGCTTATGGAACAGATCCCTGAGGAGAAAACCGATCGGTACACCGCCCTAAGGCTGGATGCCCTTTCCCTCCTTGCCCTCCTGGAGGCCCCCCTGGAGGCCGCCCAGATGCTGAGGCCCCTTTTAAACTTGGAAAACCCCTACCTCCAGGCCCAGGCCCGGCTTTCCTACGCGGAAGCCCTGGCCCGCGCGGGCCGGTTCGGGGAGGCCTTGGCCCAGCTGGTGGCGTTGGCCCTGCCGGACGACCCCGGCCTCAGGGTCTGGGCCAAGGCCCTGGAGGCGCTGGCCCTAAAGGGGCTTGGGGAAACAGAGGCCGCCTGGGCCAAGGTCCTCGAGGTGCGCCAAACCCCCTACCCCAGGCCCTTCAAGGAGCAGTTTGGCCGTCATCTGGGCCGGTTTTGGCCCGACCTAAAGGACCGCCTCCCCAGCACCCCCCTGGCCGTTCCGGAGGCCCTGGCCTTCTACCTGGCGAATCCTGACTAAATCACTATACTTTCTTAGCCTTTCCCTCTATACTGGATCCCAAGGGGGTAAGACCCCCAAAGGAGGAAGAATGAGCTCACTGGAAATCCGAGACCTCTGGGTGTCCATAGACGGTGAGACGATTCTAAAGGGGGTGAACCTCCTCGTCCCCTCCGGGGAGGTGCACGCCCTCATGGGTCCGAACGGAGCGGGGAAGAGCACCCTGGGCAAGGTCCTGGCTGGGGACCCCGAGTACACCGTGGAGAGGGGGGATATCCTTCTAGATGGAGAGAGCATCCTGGGGCTTTCCCCGGATGAGCGGGCCCGCAAAGGGCTTTTCCTCGCCTTCCAGTACCCGGTGGAGGTGCCCGGGGTCACCCTGGCCAACTTCCTCCGCCTGGCCCTCCAGGCCAAGACCGGCCAGGAGGTGAGCGTGGCGGAGTTCTGGGGACGGCTGCAGGAGGCGCTTAAGCTTTTGGACTGGGACGAGGGCTACCTCACCCGCTACCTCAACGAGGGCTTTTCCGGGGGGGAGAAGAAGCGGAACGAGATCCTACAGCTTTTGGTCCTAAGGCCGAGCTTCGCCGTCTTGGACGAGACGGACAGCGGCCTGGACATCGACGCCCTCAAGGTGGTGGCCCGGGGGGTGAACGCCATGCGGGGCCCGGAGTTTGGGGCCCTGGTCATCACCCACTACCAGCGCCTCCTCAACTACATCGTCCCCGACCGGGTCCACGTGATGGTGGACGGTCGCCTGGTCACCTCGGGCGGCCCTGATCTGGCTTTGGAGCTGGAAAACCGCGGGTACGACTGGGTGAAGGAGCTGGCTAAGGAGGCGAGATGAGCGAGCTGGACCTGAGCACCCTTGGCTCGGAGTACAAGTACGGGTTTATCGACGAGATCAGGCCCGTTTACAAGGCGGAGAAGGGGCTTTCCAAAAGGGTGGTGGAGGCCATCAGCTACCACAAGGGGGAGCCCGAGTGGATGCGGAAGTTCCGCCTGCGGGCGTTGGAGATCTTCCAGAAGAAGCCCATGCCCACCTGGGGTCCGGACCTCTCTGAGCTCGAGAGGGAGATGCCCAACCTCTACTACTACGTCAAGCCCGCCGAGGTCCGGGACGCCCGGAGCTGGGAAGAGGTTCCCGAGGAGATCCGGCGCACCTATGAGCGCCTGGGCATCCCCGAGGCGGAGCGGAAGGTTCTGGCCGGGGTAGGGGCCCAGTACGACTCGGAGATGGTCTACCACCGCGTCCGGGAGGAGCTCGAGCGTCAGGGGGTCATCTTCGTCTCCATAGAAGAGGGCCTGAGGCACTACGAGGACCTCTTTAGGGAGTACTTCGCCACGGTGGTCCCCCCGGAGGACAACAAGTTCGCCGCCTTGAACTCCGCCGTCTGGTCAGGGGGGTCCTTTGTCTACATCCCCCCGGGGGTGAAGGTGGAGCTTCCCCTTCAGGCCTACTTCCGGGTCAACACCCCCGAGTTCGGCCAGTTTGAGCGGACCCTCATCGTCGTAGACGAGGGGGCCGAGGTCCACTACATCGAGGGATGCACCGCCCCCACCTACACCACCGACTCCCTCCACACCGGGGTGATCGAGATCGTGGTCAAGCGGGGGGCCAGGAGCCGGTACACCACCATCCAGAACTGGTCCACCAACATGTACAACCTGGTGACCCAAAGGGCCTTGGTCTACCAGGAGGCCTTCCACGAGTGGCTGGACGGGAATCTGGGCTCCAAGGTGACCATGAAGTACCCCTCCAGCTACCTGATGGAGCCGGGGGCCCGGACGGAGATCCTTTCCATCGCCTTTGCCAACACCGGCCAACACCTGGACACCGGGGCCAAGATCATCCTCGCCGCCCCCCACACCTCGGGCACCATCGTCTCCAAGAGCATCTCCAAGGGGGAGGGGCGGGCCAGCTACCGGGGCCTGGTCAAGGTCCTGGAAGGGGCGCGCCACGCCAAGGTGAACGTGGAGTGCGACGCGCTTCTTTTGAATGAGGAGAGCCGCACCGACACCTACCCCTACATTGAGATCAACGAGGAGACCGCCCACGTGGGGCACGAGGCCACGGTGAGCAAGATCAACGACGAGCAGATCTTCTACCTCCAGACCCGGGGTCTTAAGGAGGATGAGGCCGCGGCCTTGATTGTCCGTGGCTTCATCGAACCCATCGCCAAGGAACTTCCCTTGGAGTACGCGGTGGAGCTCAATCGGCTCATCGAGCTCGAGATGGAGGGTTCCGTCGGATGAAGGCCCTGGCGCTTTCTCCTAACGAAGTCCGCCTCCTTTCCCAGGCCCTAGGCGAGCCCGGATGGCTTTTGGAAAAGCGGCTTCAGGCCCTAGAGGCCTTCGTCCGTCTTCCCTACCCCACGCAGAAGGACGAGGCCTGGCGGTATACGGACCTGGGCCGGGCCCCCCTTGAGGCCCCCCTCGAGCACCCCCAGGGAAGGCGGCTTAGCCGGGATGAGCTGCCCAAGGCGGTGCGGGCGCGGCTGGAAAAGACGGATGCCGCGGCCTTTTTGGTCTTCCTTGGGCCCGATCTCGTCTATGCGGAAGTCCCGGAGGAGCTAAAGGCCAAGGGGGTTCTTTTCACCGATCTGAAGACCGCCTTAGGGGCTTACCCTGAGCGGGTGGAAAACGCCCTTTTTCAAGCCCTGGGGTTTGAGGATAAGTTCAGCGCGCAAAACGCGGCCCTCTTCACGCACGGGGCTTTCCTCTACGTCCCCGCCGGAGTGGAGGTGGAAAAACCCCTAGGGGTTTTCAAGGTCTTGGAAAGGGGAAAGGTGGCCTCGGTGGGGCGGAGCCTCCTCGTCCTCCAGGACAACGCCCAGGCCACCTATATCGAGGAGTACCTCTCGGACGACCTCGAGCCCACGCTTCACCTCTCCGCCACCGAGATGCTCCTCCGGCCCGGGGCCAGGCTCCGGCATGCCCATGTCCAGACCCTTGGGGATGGGGTCTACCACCTGCACAAGCAAAAGGCCCTGCTGGAACGGGACAGCGCTTTAAACGATCTCGTGGCTACCTTCGGGGGGCGGCTTTCCCGAGCGGAGGTGGCTTCAGAGCTTCTGGGTCCGGGGGCGGAAAGCGAGATGCTGGGGCTTTACTTCGCCCACGGGGAGCAGCACTTTGACCACTACACCCTGCAGCACCACGTGGCCCACCACACCCGAAGCGACCTCCTTTACAAGGGCGCGGTAAAGGACCGGGCGCACGCGGTCTACTCGGGCCTGATCCGCCTCGAACCCAAGGCCCAGAAGACGGACGCCTACCAGGCCAACCGCAACCTCATCCTTTCCCGGGAAGCCCGGGTGGATTCTATTCCCCAGCTGGAGATCGCCGCCAACGACGTCCGGTGCACCCACGGGAGCACCACCGCCCCGGTGGACGAGCTCCAGCTTTTCTACCTCCAGTCCCGGGGGCTTTCCAGGAACCTCGCTCAGGAACTCCTGGTCAAGGCCCACCTGGCCGATGTCCTGACCCGGGTTCCCCTGGAGGCCTTGAGGCGCCACCTCGAGGCGGTCATCGAAGAAAAGGTTCGGCTTTAACCATGTGGAAGCCCGTGGCCAAGCTGGAAGACTTCCAACATGGCCGCCTGGTCCTGCGCCTAGACGAGCATCCCCGGCCCATCCTCCTCCTCTACACCGGGGAGGAGGTCTTCGCCCTGGAGGACCTCTGCACCCATGATGGGGGCCCCCTCCACGAGGGGGAGGTGGAGGACGGAAAGATCGTCTGCCCCCGGCACGGGGCCCGGTTTGACCTACGGACGGGCCGGCAGACCCTGCCGGCCCCCCGGCCCATCCGGGTCTTTTCCGCACGGCTGGAAGGGGAGACCGTGCTTTTGCTGCTAAGCTAAGGGGGTATGGACCCCCACGTCCTGCGCCAGGACTTCCCCCTCATCGCGGGGAAGCCGGACCTCGTCTACCTGGACTCCGCGGCCACCAGCCAGAAGCCCAAGGCGGTCCTCGAGGCCCTGGAGCGCTACTACCGGGAACTCAACGCCAACGTCCACCGGGGGGCTTACGCCCTGAGCGTGGCCGCCACCTTGGCCTACGAGGAGGCGCGCAAGGCTCTGGCCCGCTTTTTGAACGCCCGCCCTGAGGAGATCGTCTTCGTCCGCAACACCACGGAGGCCATGAACCTGGTGGCCTACGCCTGGGGGCTTAGGAACCTGAAGGAAAAGGACGAGGTCCTGGTCACGGAGATGGAGCACCACGCGGGGCTCGTCCCCTGGCACCTGGTGGCCGAGCGCACGGGTGCTCGCATCCGGGCCATTCCCATCACCGAGGAAGGCCGTCTGGACCTTTCCCAGCTGGACCGCCTCCTTTCGGAAAGGACCAAGGTGGTGAGCCTGGTCCACATGTCCAACGTTTTGGGCACGGTCAACCCCGTGGCCGAAGTGGCGAGGAGAGCCAAGGAGGTGGGAGCGCTTTTGGTGGTGGACGGAGCCCAGTCGGCCCCTCACCTGCCGGTGGATGTGAAGGCCCTGGGAGCGGACTTCTTCGCCCTTTCCGGGCACAAGATGCTCGGCCCCACGGGGGCCGGGGTCCTTTACGGCCGCCACGAGGTCCTGGAGGCCATGGGCCCCTTCCTGGGCGGAGGGGAGATGATCCAGGAGGTCCATCTGGACCGCTCCACCTATGCCAAGCCCCCTCAGCGGTTCGAGGCGGGCACTCCCCCCATCGCCGAAGCCATTGCCCTAGGTAAGGCCGCGGAGTACTTGATGGGGCTCGGAATGGAGAAGGTCTGGCAGCACGACCGAAGCCTGGTAGAGTATGCCCTGGAGAGGCTCTCGGAGATCCCCGAGATCCGAACCTTTGGGCCTCGAGGCCCAGACCGAGGCGGGGTCATCGCCTTCACCTTAGGCCGCCTCCACGCCCACGACCTGGCCACCGCCTTGGACCAGGAGGGCATCGCGGTCCGGGCGGGGCACCACTGCGCCCAGCCCCTCCACCGCCGCCTGGGCGTGGCCGCCACCGCCCGGGCAAGCTTCTACCTCTACAACACCCAAAGCGAGGTGGACCGGTTTGTGGAGGCGCTTAAAAGGGTCAGAGACTACTTCAAGGTGTGGCTATGAGCGTTCTGGACGAGCTCTACAAGGAGATCATCCTCAAGCACTACCAGAACCCCAGAAACTACGGCCTCCTCCTCGAGGCCAACCGGGCTGCAGGCGGACACAACCCCTCCTGTGGCGACCAAGTAGAGGTCATGCTCAGGGTAGAGGGGGGGCGCATCCTTGATGCCCGCTTCCAAGGCCAAGGCTGTGCCATCAGCACCGCCAGCGCCTCGCTCATGACCGAAGCCGTAAAGGGAAAGACTGTGGAAGAGGCCTTGGAGCTCGCCCAAAGGTTCAAGGCCATGGTGGTGGAGGGCGCGCCGCCGGACCCCCACCTGGGGGATCTTTTGGCCCTAAGCGGCGTAGCCAAGCTCCCCGCCCGGGTGAAGTGCGCCACTTTGGCCTGGAACGCCCTCGAGGAGGCGCTAAAGTGAGGCGGATCTATCCGGCCCACAAGGTCACCCCCCTTCTCACACAGGATCCGGAGCTTATGGCCCTTTGGAAGGAGGCCGCCAAAGAGGGCCGCCTCAAATCCGAGACCCGCGCCCGTAGAAACGTCGTGCTGGTGGAGGATCCCGCTCTGATCGCTCGACTCGAGGCGCTGGGGCTTCCAGGAGAGGAAGAATAAACCCCCCGGGGGTTACCGGGGGGTTGTTCTGGAGCGGGAGACGGGACTCGAACCCGCGACCCCAACCTTGGCAAGGTTGTGCTCTACCAACTGAGCTACTCCCGCAAGCAAAAACCCCCGCACCGACCTACTCTCCCAAGACCCTGCGGTCTTAGTACCATCGGCGCTGGCGCGTTTCACTTCCGTGTTCGGAATGGGAACGGGTGGGTCCACGCCGCTATGGGCACGGGGGCTTCTCCTCTTGTACGCCTCAAATTGAGGACCACAGACCAGGTGGCAGCACCCCAGATCCCAGCAAAAACGGTCAAGACCTCGGACGATTGGAACTGGTCGGCTCAACGCCTCGCAGCGCTTACACCCCCAGCCCATCCACCGGGTCGTCTACCCGGGTCCTTACCGGCTATGCCGTGGGAGGCCTCATCTTGGGGCAGGCTTCCCGCTTAGATGCCTTCAGCGGTTATCCCTCCCGCGCTTGGCTACCCGGCTTATGCCCCTGGAGGGACAGCCGGAAAACCAGAGGCGCGTCCCTTCCGGTCCTCTCGTACTAGGAAGAGACCCCCTCAAGCCTCCTGCGCCCGTGGCGGATAGAGACCGAACTGTCTCACGACGTTCTGAACCCAGCTCGCGTGCCGCTTTAATGGGCGAACAGCCCAACCCTTGGGAGCTTCTTCACCCCCAGGATGCGACGAGCCGACATCGAGGTGCCAAACCTCCCCGCCGCTGTGGACGCTCGGGGGAGATCAGCCTGTTATCCCCGGGGTAACTTTTATCCGTTGATCGATGGCCCTTCCACACAGAACCACCGGTTCACTAGGCCCGGCTTTCGCCCCTGCTCGGCTTGCCCGCCTCACAGTCAGGCCCCCTTCTACCCTTGCGCTCTAAAGCGGATTTCCGTCCCGCCTGAGGGGACCTTTGGGCGCCTCCGTTACCCTTTAGGAGGCGACCGCCCCAGTCAAACTGCCCACCTGACGCTGTCCCAGAGCCCGGTGTAGGGCTCCGGTTAGGACGTAGTCCTGACAAGGGTGGTATTCCAAGGGTGGCTTCACGGGAGCTGGCGCCCCCGCTTCCCAGCCTCCCACCTATCCTATACATGCCAAAACCACATCCAACACCAGGCTACAGTAAAGCTCCACGGGGTCTTTCCGTCCAGCTGCGGGAAACCCGTATCTTCACGGGTGGTACACCTTCGCCGAGCCCCTCCTCGAGACAGCGCCCAAGTCGTTACGCCTTTCGTGCAGGTCGGAACTTACCCGACAAGGAATTTCGCTACCTTAGGACGGTTATAGTTACCGCCGCCGTTCACCGGGGCTTCGGTTTGGAGCTTCGCCCGGCCCGCAGGCCGAGCTAACCCCTCCCCTTTACCTTCCGGCACTGGGCAGGCGTCAGCCCCTATACATCGCCTTGCGGCTTCGCAGAGACCTGTGTTTTTGTTAAACAGTCGCTTGGGCCTATTCTCTGCGGCCCCCTCGGGCTCGGTGTGCGAGACACCTCACCCTACCGAGGCACCCCTTCTCCCGAAGTTACGGGGTTAACTTGCAGAGTTCCTTGAGGAGGGTTCCCTCGCGCCCCTTGGCACCTTAAGTGCCCGCCTACCTGTGTCGGTTTGCGGTACGGGCGCCCGGAGTTCTGGCCGCGAAGCTTTTCTCGGCAGCGTGGGATCACTCCCTTCGCGGACGTTTCAAGTCCGCTCGCACTCCCGTCTCGGCCTTGACGGGGCCCCGGATTTCCCTGGAGCCCCAGCCTACCCGGTTGGCCCGGCACGACCGGTCGCCGGTGGGGCTACCCTTCTGCGTCCCTCCGCGGCTCGTGGCGAACTCCGAGCGGGGCCGGAATGTCGACCGGCTGTGCATCGGCTACGCCTTTCGGCCTCGCCTTAGCTCCCGCCTAACCTTACGCGGACGAACCTTCCGTAAGAACCCTGAGGCTTACGGGGGGCGGGATTCTCACCCGCCTTTTCGCTACTCATGCCTGCATTCTCACTTCTGCCTCGTCCACCGGTCCTCACGGTCCGGCTTCACCCTACGGCAGAACGCTCCCCTACCGCTCGGCGCGAGCGCACCCGCGCCGAACCCGTGGCTTCGGTGCCCAGCTTAGCCCCGTTACGTTTTCGGCGCAGCACCACTCGACCGGTGAGCTATTACGCACTCTTTAAAGGATGGCTGCTTCTAAGCCAACCTCCCGGCTGTCTTCGCGGTGCCACTTCCTTTCCCACTGAGCTGGGACTTGGGGACCTTAGCCGACGGTCTGGGCTGTTCCCCTCTCGACGATGGAGCTTATCCCCCACCGTCTCACTCCCGGTGACCACGCCGCGGCATTCGGAGTTTGGTTGGGTTCAGTACGGATCCTTCCGCCCTAGCCCATCCAGTGCTCTACCTCCGCGGCGCTGTGCACCGGGGCTGCACCTCAATGCATTTCGGGGAGAACCAGCTATCTCCGGGTTCGATTGGCATATCACCCCTACCCACAGCTCATCCCACGGTTTTGCAACACCGACGGGTTCGGGCCTCCACGCGGGGTTAACCGCGCTTCACCCTGGCCATGGGTAGCTCACCCGGTTTCGGGTCTGCCGCGTGCGACTGGCGGGGGCAACCCCCGCCCTCCCTTCCGGGAGCGGCGCCCTGTTCAGACTCGGTTTCCCTACGCCTCCGGCCCGAAGGCCTTAAGCTCGCCACACGCGACAACTCACAGGCTCATTCTTCAATAGGCACGCCGTCAGGCATTCCGATCCCTTGCGGGATCGGCATAGCCCTCCGACTGCTTGTGGGCACACGGTTTCAGGTTCTATTTCACTCCCCTCCCGGGGTTCTTTTCACCTTTCCCTCACGGTACTCGTGCGCTATCGGTCGTCAGGAGTATTTAGCCTTGGAGGGTGGTCCCCCCGGCTTCCCACGGGGTTCCACGTGTCCCGCGGTACTCGGGAGCGCAGCCCAGGAAGTCCCCTGCCTTTCGGCTACGGGGCTGTCACCCTCTGTGGCCCGCCGTTCCAGGACGGTTCGCCTAGAGAGAGGATTGCTCACTTCCCGACCGGTCCGCAGCCCGGTCCGGCCGCGTCCCACAACCCCCCGCGGGCAACGCCTGCGGGCTTGACACCCACGGGGTTTGGGCTGTTCCCCTTTCGCTCGCCACTACTCGGGGAATCTCGGTTGATTTCTTTTCCTCCGGGTACTGAGATGTTTCAGTTCCCCGGGTTCCCTCCGCACCGCGTATGGATTCCGCGGTGGGTGACGGGGCATGACCCCCGCCGGGTTTCCCCATTCGGAGACGTCCGGATCGCAGCTTGCTCAGCAGCTCCCCGGACCTTTCGCCGCCGGCAGCGTCCTTCGTCGGCTCCTGACGCCAAGGCATCCACCGTGCGCCCATCCTCGCTTGACGGGTTCCCCCTCAGGAGCAGCTGGAAGGAGCCTCAAGCGCCTGGCCTGTTGCGTTTGGCTCTCGCGATGGAGTTGTCAAGGTGCACCCCCGCAAACGGCGGGGCGGTATCACGCCGCGGAGGAGGCAAGTATGCCTCCTCCGCGGGGACCCAAAACCGAGCGTGGCAGGAACGCACGCAGCCTGCGGCCCCGAACCCCGCGGGGTCAGGACCGCGGAACTCCCTAGAAAGGAGGTGATCCAGCCGCACGTTCCCGTACGGCTACCTTGTTACGACTTCGTCCCAATCGCCGGCCCCACCCTCGTCGGCTGCCCCCCGCCGAAGCGGGTTAGCCCACCGCCTTCGGGTGTTGCCGACTTTCGGGACGTGACGGGCGGTGTGTACAAGGCCCGGGAACGTATTCACCGCAGTGGTGCTGACCTGCGGTTACTAGCGACTCCGCGTTCATGCAGGCGAGTTGCAGCCTGCAATCCCAACTGAGGGCCGTTTTGATGGGATTCGCTCCGCCTCGCGGCTTCGCTGCCCATTGTACCGGCCCATTGTAGCGTGTGTGTAGCCCAGGGCATAAGGGCCATGATGACTTGACGTCATCCCCACCTTCCTCCGCCTTTCGGCGGCAGTCCCCCTAGAGAGTGCAACTAGGGGCGGGGGTTGCGCTCGTTCTGGGACTTAACCCAACACCTCACGGCACGAGCTGACGACAGCCATGCAGCACCTGTGCCGGCTCCCGCCTTTACGGGTCGTTCCCCTTTCGGGGTCCTACTTCCGGCATGTCAAGCCCTGGTAAGGTTCTTCGCGTAGCATCGAATTAAACCACACGCTCCGCCGCTTGTGCGGGCCCCCGTCAATTCCTTTGAGTTTTAGCCTTGCGGCCGTAGTCCCCAGGCGGGGTGCTTAACGGGTTACCTTCGGCGCGGACAGGGGTCGATACCTGCCCACACCTAGCACCCACCGTTTAGGGCGTGGACTACCCGGGTATCTAATCCGGTTCGCTCCCCACGCTTTCGTCCCTGAGCGTCAGGAACGGGCCAGGAGGCCGCCTTCGCCACCGGTGTTCCTCCCGGTATCTACGCATTTCACCGCTACTCCGGGAATTCCACCTCCCTCTCCCGTCCTCAAGCCCGGTAGTATCGGACGCCGTTCCTCGGTTAAGCCGAGGGATTTCACGCCCGACTTGCCGGGCCGCCTGCGGACCCTTTACGCCCAGTAAATCCGGGTAACGCTCGGGCCCTACGTATTACCGCGGCTGCTGGCACGTAGTTAGCAGGCCCTTATTCGCCGGGTACCGTCAGGTTTCTTCCCCGGCAAAAGGAGTTTACACCCCGAAGGGCTTCTTCCTCCACGCGGCGTCGCTGGGTCAGGCTTTCGCCCATTGCCCAAGATCCCCGACTGCTGCCTCCCGTAGGAGTCCGGGCCGTGTCTCAGTCCCGGTCTGGCTGACCACCCTCTCAGGCCAGCTACCCGTCATCGGCTTGGTGGGCCATTACCCCACCAACTACCTGATAGGCCGCGGGCCCCTCCCCAAGCGGGCCCTCGCGGGCCCTTTAGTTACCGGACATCCGTCCGGTAACCACATGCGGTATTAGCCCCAGTTTCCCAGGGTTATCCCCCACTTGGGGGCAGGTTACCCACGTGTTACTCAGCCGTTCGCCGCTGGCTGGGACCTAAGCCCCAGCCCGCTCGACTTGCATGTCTTAGGCACGCCGCCAGCGTTCACCCTGAGCCAGGATCAAACTCTCCAGTCAAACCAAATTCAACCTTCGAGTTTGTCCTGGTAGTCAGTTTGGTCGGAATTAACGGGAGCGTCCTTCCTCCCACTATTCAGTTGTCAAGGTGCGCCTTCCAACCGCAATCTTGATTTTAGCAGTCCCGGCCGCAGCTGTCAATACCACCGGCCGGCCAACTGCCTTCGCCAACGGGAATCAACTTTGCGAGGCTCGTCCCCGGCCAGACCTTAACCTATCTTCCAGGCCCGACCACCCACTAATATATCAGGTCGGCCCAGCCCTGTCAAGGGCCTGTATCAGGAAATTCTATCCCAGAGCTGGTGGGCCAAGGTTGTTAACATAAACGCTTTAGCCTTTTGTCAGCTTTGTCAACAACGGGGCAGGCGCCCCCCTTTGGACAGAAGGCGGTGTCTGCCTTAAAGACCGAACCCGAGGGCCGCCCCCAAAAGTGTCCTTTTTGCAGCTCGATTTACCTTAAGCGGCACGGTAGGTCCCCAAACCCGTCCGGGACCCGGCCCGAAGGGCTTGGTCGGGGTGACCCGGGCCGGTGAGACCGGTTTTACCGGCCAAAGGCTCGTGGTGCTGGCCGTGGTCGCTTGGACGAGGCCGAAGGGCCTGCACCAGGTCCATCGATGGGCCCTGGGGTTGGGAGCTCGACGGACCCGGAAGCTTTCCCGGGGGCTAGGCTCCGCAGCCGGTGGCGGTGGACCTGGGGCAGGG
>NZ_PSMQ01000014.1:0-36649 GCF_040290245.1 Thermus sp. | reverse complement strand
TGGGGGAGGGGGCAGGGCTTGTGGGGGAGGCGGCTTTTTTCCCCTTTGAGGGGGGGCTGAGGGCCCGGTTGGGGTTGAGCCTCGTCCCAGGCCTTGCGGTTCTGCCCCGGGTGGAGGAGCGGGGGCGGTTTCAGCTCCTCTCCAAGCTGGTGGCCGACAACCCGGATCTCATAGGGGTGGGGCTTGGGGAGAACAGCGCGGTTTTCCTCTACCCCAAGGAGGGGGAGGTCCAGGCGGGCCAGATCACCTTGGTGGACCCCACGGAGGCGGAGTACACCACCCGGGGGGTCCGGGGGCTCCGGGTAGACCTTTTGCGGGCTGGGGAACGCTTCTCCCTTCCCTGGGTACAATAACCCCATGCCCTCGGGGCGGGTGCATGAGGCCATCAATTTAACGGCCTTGGGCCTGATGGGGCTGGCTTATCTGGCGGGTAGCCCCAAGGAGGCCTTGGGCGAGCCTAGGGTTTTGGCCTTTACCGTGAGCTATCTGGTGGGCACCTTCCTCGTCACCCCGGATCTGGATCTGGCGGAGGTCCGGGTGCGGGCCAAGGGAAGGTGGGGGGTTCTGGGGGTTTTGTGGTGGCCCTACGGGGTCCTTTTCCGGCACCGGGGGCTTTCCCACACCTGGATTCTGGGCCCCTTGACCCGGCTTGGTTATCTGGCTTTGGTCGCGTATCTCCTCTGGGTCTTCCTCGAGGGGGTTTACGCCTACCTCGAGGGGGGTGGGGCCCTCTCGCTCCACCTGCGCATCCCCAGCCTGCCCAAGGAGGTCCTGCTTTCTACCCTCCTCGGCTACTACCTTTCCCAGTGGCTCCACCTGATCGCAGATGGGGTTTTGCCTGACCGAGACTTCCGAAGAAGGCCACGGTGAGGCCGCTCACATAGCGTATAGGGGTATGCCCTAATATGAGGTCATGCGCCCCCTTTTTCTTCTGGCCCTTCTGGGCCTGGCTTTGGCCGTTGCCCCCGGCGAGGCCTTACCGGACTTCCAGCTTTTGGACCCCAAGGGCAGCCTCGTCATCCCCAAGACCATGCCCAAACCCGCGGTGATCGTGTTCTGGGCCAGCTGGTGTACGGTCTGCAAGGCGGAGTTCCCTTCCCTGCATGAGCTGGCGGGGAAGGCCAAGGTGCCCTTCTTCGTGATCAGCCGGGAACCCAAGGACACCAAGGAGGTGGTCCTGAACTACATGAAGGCCTACCCCCGGTTCATCCCTCTTCTGGCCTCGAGCACCGACACCCCGGCCAGGGTGGCGGAGCGGTTTAAGATCCTTGGCCAGCCTTGGACCCTTGTAGTGGACAAGGAGGGCAAGGTGGTGGCCCTCTTCGCAGGCCGGGCGGGGAAGGAGGCGCTTTTAGATGCCCTCCTCCTCGCGGGGGCGGAGGTGGAGTAGCCGGGCCAGCCGCTCCTTGGGAGTGGGGGTGATCTCGAGGAGGTAATCCGCCTCCAGGGCTTCTGGATCGCCCCACTCCACCAGGATGAGCCGGGCCTCGCCCCGGTAGGCCCTAAGCTGGAGGTGCAAAAGCGAGGGGTCCTTTAAGCGATAGGCGTCTGCGTGGACCAAAACCCCCTCAGGGGTAGGGTACTCGTGGACGAGGGTGTACGTGGGGCTGGTGGCCCGGCCGGAAAAGCCCAGGGCCCGGGCCAGGTGTTGCACCAGGGTGGTCTTGCCCGCCCCTAGTGGCCCCTGTAAGACCACCAGGCTGCCTTGCGGCAGGGTCTGGGCCAGGTGGCGGGCCAGGGCCTCGGTGTCCTTGAGGTCCTTCAGCCTCCACATAAGGGAAAAAGGCCCGTTTGGGCCTTCCTTGGTGCCGGGAGCGGGACTCGAACCCGCACGCCCTTGCGGGCACCACCCCCTCAAGATGGCGTGTCTCCCAATTCCACCATCCCGGCGCGCCCCAAGCGCAAGGTCTAGTTTAGCAAAACCCCTCCCCTTGTCAAGGCCAGGTCCTGCCGATTTGAACCCCTTCATGACGGCTTAGGCGAGGACCATGTCGGCGTTGGGGTCTTTGCCCGATCTCGAGGTCCGAAGCCCATCGGGACAAATGTCCCTTCCCTTCTTTGGTAGTGTATCCATGAGCGAAATAGCGTTGGGGGTAAAAGGGTTCGGTTCCTTATCCACCCCGCAGCGTATCTGATGGAAGCCAGGCCCTAGGACCCTTTAACCTCTGGTGCCAAAGGAGGGAGGATGCGGAGAAACCGATGGGTGAAGCGGGCGTTTTGGGGGGGTGTAATGGGGGGATTCGTCCTGCTCCTGGTGGTTTTTTCTGGGGTGGGGGTGGGCGCCTTCGAGCAGCGGACCCGGCCCGTACCCCAGCCCGTCCCCTTTAGCCACGCCTTTCACGCCGGGGGGCTAGGCCTCTCCTGCCGCTACTGCCATGCGGCGGTGGAGCGGGCGGGGTATGCGGGGTTTCCTCCCACGGAGACCTGTATGACCTGCCACACCTATATCAAGCCCACCTCCTCCCTCCTCGCCCCCGTACGGGCGAGCTGGGAGAAGGGGGAGCCCCTCCGGTGGAACCGGGTGATCAACCTTCCGGACTTCGTCTACTTCAACCACTCGGCCCATGTGAACAAGGGGATAGGGTGTGCGGAATGCCACGGCCGGGTGGACCAGATGGCCGTGGTCTACCAGCCCCAGGCCTTCACCATGAAGTTCTGCCTGGACTGCCACCGCAACCCCACGGCCAGGCTCCGGCCCAAGGAGGAGGTCATGAACATGGCCTACACGCCCCCGGCAGACCAAAAGGAGCTGGGGAAGAGGCTCGCCGAGCTCTACCACGTGCGGAGTCCCGCGGCGCTTTCGGATTGCTCCACGTGCCACCGGTAGGAGGGGGTATGAAGCGAGGCTGGACAGATTCCCTTGAAGAGGCGCTTTTTTCGGAGGAGTTTCCCTTTGGCAAGGTCTCCCGGAGGGGGGTTCTGGCCATGGGCTTGGCGAGCCTGGCCGCCTGTACCCCGGTGGTGCAGCGAAAGGCGGTGCCTTACGTCCGCCAACCGGAGGAGGTGGCGGAGGGGGGGCGGCGGGAGTATGCCTCTGCGCTCTTCCATGCGGGCTTTGCCCAGCCCCTGAGGGTCAGGACCTACCAGGGGCGGCCGCTTGGGCTTTTGGAGCTTGTGGAGGACCACCCCTTGGACCCCTATGCCCTGGCGGCCCTTTACGCCCTTTACGATCCTAGGCGGAAGAAATCGGCAAACTGGGAGGGGCTTAGGCGGATCGCCTCCTATGCAAAAGCCCTCCTCGTCCTCCCCCGGAGCACGGATCCCCGCCTTAAGGCCCTTTTGGACAAGCTGCCTGTCCGGGCGGTCTTCTATGAGGCCTGGGGGTTCCAAGAGGTCTACCGGGGGATGGAGCGGCTTTTCGGGAGGCCCCTTTGGCCGGTCTACCGGGCGGGGGAGGCCAAGACCCTGCTCTTTTTGGATCTGGACCTCCAGGACCACCCTGCAGGGTACGCCTTGGCCCGGCAGGTGGCGGCCTCGAGGCCGGAAAACCGCGTGTATGCGGTGGAAAGCGGCTACACCCTCTTTGGGGCCTATGCGGACCACCGCCTGGCCCTCAAGCCCGCGGGCCTCGAGGCCTTCCTCTACGACCTGGCCAAGGCCCTGGGGGTTTTGGAGGGAAGCCCCGGAGGGGACTACGGCGGCTTCCTTCCCGCCCTGGTGGAGGACCTTAAGGCGGGAGGCCTCCTTCTCCCGGGGGTCCACCTGGGCGCCCATCTCCAGGCCCTGGCCCAGGCGGTGAACCTGGCCCTGGGGGCGAAGGTGGCCTTCCTGCCCCCCTTGGAGGTGGAGCCCGCCACCCCGGAGGCGCTTAAAGAGGTGGAGGAGGCGGAAGCGGTGCTCTGGGCCGCGGAGGGTCCGCTGCCGGATTTGAAAAAGCCCTTTGCCGCCCGTCTGGGCCTTTATGGAGACTATCCTTTGGCCCACGCCCTCGAGGCGGGCGGCCTAGGGTACGATGCCTTCGGCCGCCTCTGGGCCTCCCAGGCCCTGGTGAAGCCCCTTTTCGGAGGCCGGGACCTCCTTGCGGTTTTGGCCGAGCTTTTCGGAGTGGAGGCCCCTTCCTTGCCCGAGGGGTCCAAGGAGGCCCTGAGGGAGGGCCGGCCCCTCGAGGAGGAAAAGCCTCTGGCTGTATCACCTAAACCCGGTTGGGCCAAGGATCTGCCCTTGCCTAAGGAGAGGGGGCTCGAGCTCGTGGTCCGGCCGGAGTTCGCCCTTTACGATGGGCGCTACCGGGAAAACCCCTTCCTGCAGGAGCTTCCTCGGCCCTTAAGCAAGTTGGTCTGGGATGGGGCGCTCCACCTCTCCCCCAAGGAGGTGGAAAAACTGGGCCTTCTGGAGGAGCTAAGGGCGCGGGAGGGCCAGGGGGACCCCAGGCGGCCCCTGGTGCGGGTCAGGGCGGGCGGACGGGAGGGAACGCTTCCCCTCTGGGTCTTGCCGGGCCTGGCCGAGGGGGTTGCGGTGGCTCCCCTTTCCCACTTCGCCTTCCCCGCTTACCTGGCCGAGGCCGAGATCGCCCTCTTGGGCCGGGACTACCCCCTGGTCTCCACCCAGTACCACGGGGCCCTGGGTACGGAGGAAGCGGTCCACGTCTACCCCAGGGACCAGCTCCCCCCTCCTAAGGAGGAAAAACGCACCTCCCTTTACCCTGACTGGCCCCAGGGAGAGCATGCCTGGGCCTTGGTGGTGGACCTCACCCGCTGTCTTGGGTGCGGCCTTTGCACCCTGGCCTGCCAGGTGGAGAACAACACCCCCGCAGTAGGGAAGGAGGAGGTGGCCAAGGGCCGGGAGATGCACTGGATGCGCATCGACCGCTACTTTGAGGGGGAGAAGGCCTTCTTCCAGCCCGTGATGTGCCAACACTGCGAGAAGGCACCCTGCGAGGCGGTCTGCCCAGTGGCGGCCACAGAGCACTCCACCGAGGGGCTGAACCTGATGGTCTACAACCGGTGCGTGGGGACCAAGTACTGCTCCGCCAACTGCCCGTACAAGGCCCGGCGGTTTAACTTCTTCTCCTACGCCGAGGCCTTCATCGGCCAAGGGAACCCCAGGAGGGCCAAGGAAAGCCCTCTCGCCCTCCTCATGAACCCCGAGGTCACGGTGCGAAGCCGGGGCGTGATGGAGAAGTGCACCTACTGCGTCCAACGGATTGAGCTGGCCCGGGCCCAGGCGGCCAGGGAGAACCGTCCCATCCGGACAGGAGAGGTCAGGACCGCCTGCCAGGAGGCCTGCCCCACGAGGGCCATCCACTTTGGAGACCTTCTGGATCCCAACGACCCCATCCAGGCCCTAAGGGCCAAGCCCCACCACTATGCCCTTCTGGAAGAGGTCAACACCTGGCCCCGGACCACCTACCTGGCCCGGCTGGAAAACCCCAATCCCCGTTTGAAGAAGGAGGAGGTCCATGGATAAGGACCTGATCAAGGGCGAGTTCACGGAAAAGGGCTTGATCGAGGAGCTCCTTAAACCTGTGGAAAAACCCCCGCCCGGGCCCTGGTGGGTGGTATTGGCCGTGGGGGCGGCTTTAACCTTGGCTTGGCTTTACGCCATCTTCGTCACCTTTGTCCGGGGGCTTGGCACCTGGGGGATTAACCAGCCCGTGGCCTGGGGGTACGACATCGTCCACTTCGTCTGGTGGATCGGGATCGGCCACGCGGGGACCCTGATCTCGGCCATTCTGGTCCTCATGCGCCAGAACTGGCGGGACTCCCTAAACCGCCTTACGGAGGCCATGACCCTGTTTGCCGTGCTTTGCGCCGCCACCTACCCCTTTATCCATATGGGCCGGCCCCAGAACTTCTACTGGGTTTTCCCGTATCCCAACACCCTGGCCCTATGGCCCCAGTACAAAAGCCCCCTTTCCTGGGACGTGCTGGCCATCCTGACCTACCTCACCATCTCCACCCTTTTCCTCTACCTGGGCCTCATCCCCGACCTGGCCCTCCTGAGGGAGAGGAGCACGGGCTGGCGGAAGCGGCTTTATGGCTGGCTCTCCCTGGGCTGGACGGGGAACGCCCGGCACTGGGCCCTTTACCGGGCGGTCTACGTGCTCTTGGCCGGGCTGGCCACCCCCGTGGTCATCTCCGTCCACTCGGTGGTGAGCATGGACTTCGCCTATGGGGTGGTGCCGGGCTGGCACCTCACCGTCTTTCCCCCCTTCTTCGCCGCGGGGGCCATCTACTCGGGGTTTGCCATGGCCCTGACCCTGATCATCCCTCTGAGGAAGTGGTACCGTCTGGAGAGCGTCATCACCGAGCGCCACCTGGACTGGATGGCCAAGGTGACCCTGGCCTCGGGGCTGGGGGTGGCGTACATCTACCTCCTCGAGATCTTCATCGCCTGGTACTCGGGGGAGCCTGCGGAGTGGGCCCAGCAGCTTTGGCGGATGACCGGACCCTATGCCCCCTACTACTGGGCCATGATGCTCATCAACGTGGTCCTCCTCCAGACCCTCTGGTTCCCCCGGTTCCGCCACAACCTCACCTGGTTGTTCATCTTTTCCATTTTGGCCAACGTGGGGATGTGGCTCGAGCGGTTCGTCATCGTGGTCATCAGCCTTTCCCACGACTACCTGCCCGGGAATTTCGGCCTTTACCACCCCACCTGGGTGGACTGGACCCTTTACCTGGGAACGATCGGCTTCTTCCTCTTCGGTTTAGCGGTTTTCATCCGACTCTTCCCCCCGATCGCGGTGGCCGAGATGGTCCACCTCTTTCACAAGCTCAAGGGGCACTAGGGAGGTGAGGCATGCTCTACGGGTATATGGCCTATTTTCCCGAGCCCAAGGCGTTTCTGGCCGCGGCCCATCGGCTCAAAGGGGAGGGCTTCCGCTTTGAGGCCTACGCCCCAAACCCCGTGGAGGGACTTAAGGAGGCGGTGGGCGGTAAGGAGCCCGTGCCCTGGGTGGCGTTCTGCCTAGGGGTCTTGGGGCTGGGCCTGGCCCTGTTTCTCCAGGTCTATGCCTCCGTTGACTACCCCCATAACGCCAGTGGAAAACCGGTCCTGGGCTGGCCCGCCTTCATCCCCGTGGCCTTTGAGCTCACCATTTTGACCATCACCGTGGGCATCTTCCTCTACCTCCTGTACACCACGAACCTCCCGCTTTCCTGGCATCCGGTGAAGCACGCCCCGAACTACCTGGAGGTCCTTTTGGACCGGTACGGCCTGTTCATTCCCGTGACCGAGCCCCGCCTCGAGGAGGCGGTCTCCCTTTTAAAGGCCCTGGGGGCGGAGGTGGAGGAGGTGCGGCGTGCGTAGCCTCTGGCCACTTCTCTTCCTTTTGGCCGGGTGCGGCTGGATGTGGGACCAGCCCAAGGTGAAGGCCTTCCGGGAAAGCCCCCTTCCCGTGGAGCCCGCCGGGGAGCGGGTGGCCCTGGGGGAGGCCGTGGGCCCGGCCCGGACGGGGCTTAAGGAAGGGGGTGGGTTTGCCGACCTGCCCTTCGTGCTCACAAAGGGCGAACTCCTGCGCGGGAAGGTCCTTTACCAAAGCTACTGCGCCATCTGCCACGGGGAAAGGGGCCTGGGGGATGGGCGGGTGATCCCCCTGGGCATGCCCAAGCCCCGCTCCTTCCAGGACCCGGCCGTGGCTCAGATGCCCGCGGGGTACTTCTACTTTGCGGCCACGAACGGCTTTGGCCGGATGCTCTCCTACGCCTCCCGCATCCCCTGGCGGGAGCGGTGGCTGGTGGCCGCGTACATCAAGGCCTGCATCCAGGGGACGTGTCCTGAGGAGGTGGCCCGTGCAAAGGTCTATTGAGCGCGCCCGGTCCTTTTGGATCCTGGCTCCAGCCCTTCTCCTTCTAGCCCTTGTCTTTGGGTTGAAGGCCTTCTTCCTCGTCTGGGGCTTTTTCACCCTGATGGGCCTGGGGGCCCTTCTGGTCCTGCTCCTTCACAACGCGGTCACGAGCTTCTGGGGGAGGCCCCTCGAGCCCTACCTCTACCCCCTGGCCCGGCTTCTGCCCTGGCTTGGGGTGCTGGGCCTGGTCCTTTTCCTGGACCTTCCCACCCTTTACCCTTGGGCCCGCGGAGGAGAGGATGCCCTCCTGGCCCACCGGGCATCCTATCTGAACGCCCCCTTCTTCCTCCTTCGCTATGCGCTTTTCTTCGTTCTTTTTACCTTGGTCCTCCAGCGGCTAAAGCCGGGCGAGACCCGGGCCACGGTGGGGGCGGCGGGGCTTCCCCTGACCTTCGCCGCGGGGACCTTTTTGGTCTTTGACCTCTTCATGGCCCTCGAGGCCCATTTCTACTCCGCCTCCTTCGGCGCGCTGATGCTCCTTTCCGCCGCGGTGGCCGCCTTGGCCTACGGGGCTTTTAGGGCCTCGAGGGCCCCCACGCCGGAGCTCAAGGCCCAGCTCACCAGCCTGACCAACCTCCTCCTCGCCCTCAGCATCATCTGGATCTACGTGGAGGCCACCACCTTGATCATCATCTGGGGGGCGGACCTCCCCCACGAGGCCCAGTTCTATCTGAAAAGGACCATCTACCCTTGGGACCTAATGGCCTTCGGCGTAGCGGTGGGCGGATTTTTGTTGCCCTTCCTGGCCCTCCTCACCAACCTCCCCAAACGGGATCCGCGGTGGCTTGGGGGGATTGCCCTTTGGGTGCTGGCCTTCCGCTTTTTGCACTACCTCTGGTACGTCCTGCCGCCCTTGGCCTAGGGGAGGCCGGAACAAACCCCCCTCGGGGCCTTCCGAGGGGGGTTGCCCGCCGCCTCAGGCCTCGGCCCTCTTCCCGTAAAAGACCCGAAGCAGGGTGTAGCTCAGGAGGTGGGTCAAAAGCGGGCCGCCCAGGACCAGCGTCCAAAGGACCGCGTTGTTTCCGAGGAGGGAGCCCTGCTGCTGGAAGTCGATCTTGTACCCAGCAAGGCTTGCCATCAAGAAGAAGACCAAAAGAGCCAGGATGAGGCTGGTGCGCACGGGGTGCTCTGAGGGGAGCTCCATGTAGCGCATCTTGTCCTTGCGCGCGTCCAAAAAGGGCAGGAGGAGGCCGATGAGGCCCAGAATCCCGGGGACGATGACCCCCCCGATAAACTCAGGGCCGATGGTGGCTCCAAAGAGCCGGAACTCCCAGCTCGAGGGGATGATCTGGAGGATCCCGTAGATCCAGAGGAAGTACCAGTCGGGCTTGACCGCGGGGGTGTTGGGGGTGGGGGGTCCAAAGGCCTCCACCGGGTGGGCGAGGAAGGCGCCGGCGATAAAGCTCATCACCCCCACGTAAAGGGCAAAGAGGATGCCCATCATCACCGTCTGCTGGGGGTACATGGGGACACCCAGGATCTTCCCCGGGGCCACCTTTTGGGCGTAGCGGGGCTGGGTGTGCTTCTGCTTCAGCATGATCACCAGGTGCAGGCCGATGAGGGCCAGCAGGGTGAGGGGAAGCCAGAGGACGTGGAGGCTATAAAGCCTCGGGATGGACCTCTCTGAGCCCGGGAACTCCCCGCCAAAGAAGATCTGGGCCAGGGCGTTTCCCACCCAGGGGATGGAGTTGGCGATGCCGTACCCAATCCGTGTGGCGGTGACCGCGTAGTTGTCGTACGGCAGGGCGTAGCCCGTAAAGGCGGTCACGACGGAAAGGCCCAGAAGGCCAAGCCCCACCAGGTAGTTGAGCTCCCGGGGCTTTTTGTACGCCCCGGAAAGGAGGATGCGGAGCATGTGCAAAAAGGCCGCGGCGATCATCACGTGAGCCGACCAGTGGTGGAGGCTCCGGATGATCGCGCCGAAGGGAAGGCTATCTATGTAAAGGATGCTCCCATAGGCTGCGGGCACGGTGCGCCCGTCGGGAAGCTTGACTTCCCGGATGGAGGGCTCGTAGTTCAGGGTGAGGAAGATCCCGGTGAGGATCAGGACGAGGAAGGCGAAGAGGGTGATCTCCCCCAGAAAGAAGGAGTGGTGCACCGGGAAAGCCTTTCGGAAGACCTTCTTGTAAAGGCCCTGCAGGTCCAGGCGTTCGTCCAGCCACTTGTACATGCCTTCCTCCTACACCAGACGGCAGGCGGCTTCCCTGGCCGCCTGCACCCCCACGGGCCCCAGGAACTCCCCGGCCGCCACCAAGGCCCCGTTTTCCAGCTTGAGGGGAAGCTGGGGGATGGGCCTTGGGGGAGGGCCGGCGATGACCCTGGCCCCGTGGGCGAGGTCGTACGTGCCCCCGTGGCAAGGGCAGAGGGCCGCACCCTTGGCCGCCAACCACTGGCTGATGATGCAGCCCAGGTGGGTGCAGACGGCGGAGTAGGCCACGATCCCCTCCACCGCATGCTGGGCCACCTCGGGGTCAAGGGTCTCGGGGGCGTAACGGGCGAGGAGGATGGTGTTCTTGGCCTCCCCGCTCTTGACCACCTTGGTCTTGGGGTCCATGGGGTAGGCGAGGACCATGGGGTCCCCCACTTTAAGGGCCTCCGGCTTGATGGGGATGCCCTGTTCCCCGCCTTGGGCAAAGACCAGGATATCCCCCGGTTTTAAGGGTTCCTTCTCCGGGGTGACCTCCTTTTTGGGCCTTAAGCTCGCCCCCACGTAGAAGGCGGAGACCAAGGAGAGGCCGATCCCCGTGCCCACCGCGGCCTTAAGGAAAAGGCGGCGGCGGGAGGTTTTGAGTCGAATCTCACGCTCATCCATGCTTCACCTCTACCAGGGGAACTCGCTCCTTTCCTCTTCCGTGACCGCCTCCTCCCGGCCGTAGAACTTTTTGTAAATCCCGAGGAGGACGGCCACCACCAGGCTCATTCCCCCGAACAAGGCCCCTTGGAGCGAGGTGGGGTTGTGGCCGGTCTGGGCCGAGTAGATGAGGAGCCGGACGAAGAACCCGGCCATGGCGGTGAGGAGGAGGACCAGGACCACCCCTGCCACCATGGGGGCGGTGGAGGGTTCGGGGAAGTGCCGCCCTGGACGGAGCTCGAGGCCCTCCAACCAGTAGGAGACCAGACCGATGAGGCCGTAGAGGAGGAGGACGGCCCCAAAGGCCATGAGGCCGATCTGGCCTACGGAGAGCTCCTGAGGGGTGTGGCCCAGAAGCTTTGCGATCAGCCGCCCGTCCAGATAGGCGGCGTAGAAGAGGCCCAGGGCCAGGATGAGGCCAAAGGTGGGGAGGACGGGATCGTTCCGGTACATGCCGCCTCCTTTACTCTACCGGCCCGAAGTTGTTGCCCCAGCTGTTGCGGATATAGGTGGCCACCGCCTTCATCTCCTCTGGGGAGAGTTGGCTGAAGCTGGGCATCTGGCCGTTATAGGTCTGGCCGTTCACGGTGAGGGGCCCCTGGAGGCCGTTTTTTAACACGTTCAGGATGTGGTTCGCGTCCTTCAGGTGGGGGTTGCCCGCCAGGGGGGGGAAGGCTCCGGGCAGGCCCTGGCCGTTCGCCTGGTGGCAGGCGGCGCAGTTCTGCTGGAAGATCTGCTCGCCCTTTTTGAGGAGGGCCTCGTCCACCCCTTTGGCAGGGGCCGCGGCCTCCCGCTTGCCTTCCTGGGCGGGGGGTGGGGCCACCTCGGTGATGATCTTTTGCGTGGCCGGGGAGAGGGCGAAGTAACCCCAGATACCCCCCAGGATCACCACCAGGGCCACGGCATAGGCCCAGCCGGAGATCCGCACGGGCTCTATGGGCAGTTCGGGTTCGCCCACGGCCAGGCGGAGCTCGAGGGTGCCGGAGACCTCCCCTTTTTCGTCCAGGCCCAGGACCAGAACATCGGGGTAGTTGTTGACGGTAAAGGGGATCTCCTTGATCTCGAGGCCGCCGCCCCGGTAGTAGGTCTGGACCCTTAGGACATGCTCCCCGTCGGGGAGCTTACGGGTGTCCAGCTTAAGGGTGTAGGGCGGTTCTCTTAAGACGGCGACGGGGTTTTCACCCCCATCCAGGTACACCTCAATCCGGTCTACGACCATGCCTCCTCCTCATCTCTACTTGTGAAAGGGGGTACAAGCCCCCACCCACCACTATACCCTAGGGACCAAGGACAAGTGTCCCTAAACGGCGGAGGCTGGTGCGGAGGCCCTCGAGGCCTCCGGTCACCTCGAGGGCGGCGGTGCCTTTAAACCCCGAGAAAAGGGGCCTCAGGGCTTCCCAAGGTACCTTTCCCGCCCCTATGGGCAGGTGGTCGTCCCTTGTGCCGTGGTTGTCGTGAAGGTGGAGGTGGATCAGGCGCCCTTTTAGGGCCTGGTAGAGGAGGGGACCCTGGGGGCCCAGCTCCACCAGGGCGTGGCCCACGTCCAGGCAGAAGCCGTACTCTGGGAAGGCCTGCAGGACTCCTGCCAGGCCTTCCACCCCCTGGACCAGGTCGTGGGGGGAAAGGGCCAGGTTTTCCAAGGCCACGGGGAAGGGGAGGGGCAAAAGGGCCGAGAGGGTCTTTTCCAGGGCCTCCCGCGCGGCCTGGAGGGCCATGGGGTGGCGGAGGGGGACCTGGCCGGTGTGGAGCACCCCCACCTCCGCCTCGAGCTTCGCGCCGAAGTCCAAAGCCCTTAGAAGGCGCTCCGTCGAAAGCCTCTGCACGGAGGGGATAAGGCTTGCGGGGTTGAGGTCGACAAAGGGCAGGTGCAGGGTGAAGCCCACCCCATAGGCCCGGCCCATCGCTTTAAGCTCCTCGGCCGAGGGAAGGGCGGGAAGGGCCTCGTGCAGGTCGTAGGCCACCTCGAGGAAAAGCCCGTGCTCCGAGGCCAGGCGGAAGGCCTCGGAATAGGGGAGCTCGGCGTTGAAGGGGCTGAACCCGAGCCTCATCTCCCCTCGGCCCTCCTTTGCGCTTCTTCTAAGGCCTTCTGCGCCGGCACACCCCCTTTAAGGGCCTTTTCCAAGGCCTCGGCCAGGTACTTGGCCCAGGTGGAGAACTGGGGTTCTTTGGGCCTGGGCTGGGCCACGGCGATCTCCTCAAAGGCCACCTTCCGGTAAGGGTTCTCCCGATAAAACCCCTCCAGGAGCGGGATGGCGCTTTTCCTCACGGGGACGTAGTAGCTGGCCTGGACCCAGCGGGCGACGTTTTCCGGCTCCATCAGGTAGCGCCAGAAGGCCAGGGCCCCCTGGGTTTCCTCGGGGGAGGCCCCCTTCAAGACCACCAGCTGGGCCCCGCCCAGGGGGACCTTGCCCCCCGGCTCCTTTGGGACCGGGGCCACCCCGAGCCTGAAGGCGAAGGAGAACTGCTCCGCCGCGGGCCAGTTGGCGATGGAGGCCATGACCATCATGCCCTTGGTGCGCACGAAGTCCAGCTGGGCGTAGGTGGACTCGGCCATGTTGCGTGCGGAAAGGGCCCCCTTCTGGCCCAGCTCCTGGAGGAGGGCCAGGGCTTCCAGGGCCTCCTTGGAGGTGAAGTTGGGCCGGCCATCCTTGGTGAGGCTCCCACCCCGGCTTGTCACCATGGCCTCGAAGAGCCAGGCCTGCGGGTCGGTGACGAAGATGAACCCCTTGGCCTGCCGGCTGGTGAGGGCCAGGGCCACCCGCCTGAACTCCTGCCAGGTTCGGGGTGGGGCTAGGCCCTTGCTCTTCAGGGCGTCCTCGTTGAAGAAGAGCACCGGGGTGGAGGTGTTGAAGGGAAGGCCGTACCGTTTTCCCTTGACCAGGCCGTAGGCCCAGGCGGGTTCGAAGAGATCGTCCAAGAAGGGCTTGGGAAGCTCCAGGTAGGGATCCAGGGCCAGAGCATTTCCTTCCGCGACCAGCCGGGGGAAGAAGGAGATCTCCGCCTGGAAGAGCACCGGGGGGCTTCCCGTGCGCAAAGCGGCCACCAGCTTGGCCTCCGCCTCCTCATAGGTCCCCATGTACCGGGGCGTGACCCGGTAGCGGGGCTCCTTGGCGTTAAACTCCTGGGCGAACTGGCCGATGAGCCGCCCCGCAGGGCCATCCATGCTGTGCCAGAACTCCAGGTTCAGCTGCGCCTGGGCGGGGAGAAGGCCCAGGAAACCCCCTAGGAGAAAGAGGAAGCCCTTTTTCATTGCCCCTACTCTATCATGCCCTTTCCGGTTGGGGGTCAAGGGGGTTATCGGGTCTCCACCGCCAGGGCCCGCTTCTGCGCCTCCTCCAGGGCTTTCAAAGGCGGCACCCCCTGCTTCAGGCTTTTTTCCAGGGCTTCCTCGAGGTAGCTGTACCAGAGGACCATCTCCGGGTCCTGGTTCCAGGGGCGGGCCACCTCCATCTGGGCGAAGACCGCCTTGCGCATGGGGTCCTTTAAGAAGTCCCTAAGCTCGGCTTCGGCGCTTTTTCGGAAGGGGACGTAGTGGGTCGTCTCCACCCAGCGGGCCATCCACTTTGCCTCGGTGAAGAAGCGCCAGAAGGCCACCGCCCCCTTGACCTGCTCTGGGCTGGCCCCTTTCAGGACCACCAAGGCCGCCCCGGAAAGCGGCACCGACCCCTTGGGCGTACGGGGAAGGGGGGCATACCCCACCTGGAAGGGAAGGCTGGTGTGGTAAAGGACCACGGGCAAGGCGGTGGTGGGGGCGAGCCCCATGAAGGCCTTGGTCCGAAGGAAGTCCGCCGCGGCGAACTGGGCCTCGGCCAGGTTGCGGGCGAGGGCATCCTGGCGCTGGACCATACGGTAAAGCCGTTCTAGAGCCTCCACCGCCTCGGGGGAGGTAAAGGTGGGCCGGCCGTCCCTGACCAGGCTTCCCCCTAGGCTCATCACCAGGGCGTTGAAGCTCCAGATGTCCGTGGAGAGGACCAGGCCCCGGGCGGTGCGGCTTTTTAAGGCGCCTGCGGCCTTTTCCACCTCGTCCCATGTGGAGGGGGGTTTCAGCCCCTTGGCGCGGAATGCGTCTAGGTTGTAGTAAAGGACGGGAAGAGAAAGCCCTATGGGAAGGCCATAGGTCCTTCCTTTGACCTGCCCGCTTTTAAGGGCTTCCGGGTAGAGGTCGTCTGGAGGGGTTCCCAGCTCCCCATCCAAAGGCAGGGCCAACCCCTCCTGGGCCAGCCGGGGGAGGAAGGAAAGCTCCGCCTGGAAAAGGACCGGGGCTCCACCGGAGCGCAAAGCGGCCAGGAGTTTTACCCCTGCCTCCCGGTACTCCCCGGCATACCGGGCTTCCAGGCGGTACCTCCTCTGGGACTGGTTGAAGGCCTGGATGGCCTCCTCCAAAGGGGCCTGGCCCGGGGGGCCGGCGGTGTGCCAGAAGGGGATGCTCACCTGGGCCAAGGCCGGGGGGAAAAGGAAAAGCAAAACCCACCGCATCCTTTCCACCATACCAGGCGGGGGGTGAGGGGGGGATGAAACAGGGCTCAATCCGGGCTGAAGACGGGTCTGGCCATGGCGCAAAGCTCGGCCCTTCTTTGCAAGAACCGTTCCCGGGCCAAGGGGCCCAGGTACCCCTCGGGGGCAAGCGCCGGGGGAAGGCCGGGATCCAGGAAGAGAAGCTTACGCGCCTCGTGGACAAGCTCAGTAAGACGACGGAAGGCCTCCTCGGGGTCCTTCGCTTGCCAAGATCTTCGCAAAAGTTCCTGGTAATGTGCCTGGGCTTCCTGGAGAGGGAAGACCCTTCTGACCAGGGCCCTGGCCTCCTCCAACGACCCCTCGGCCCGGAGAAGAAACCCTTCCTGGCCGTAAAAGGAAAGGAGTTCCTTCACCAGTTCCTCCTCCCCATTGGGGCTTATGAACACCCCAGGCAGGAGGCTTCCATACCCCAGGAGGGCGAGCTCGGCCTTAAAGCGGTCCCGCGCCTTCCGGCCCAGGTTTTGCACCAGAAGAAGGCTGAACCGGCCCGAAAAGGAGGGCGTATGCTCGTAAAGCCTTTTCCGCACCGCCTTGATCTGCCAAAAGACCCGGTCGGAGAGCTGGTAGAGGGCCTCCCTACCCTTCCTTTCCGGGATCACCCAGCCCCGTTTTGCGCTTCGGGAAAGGGCTGCCCGCACCGCAGGTTCGGAAAAGCCCAGCAGTCGCATCCAGCGCACCAGGTCCTTGACCCGCGCCTTCCGATTTGGGAAGACGTATTCCATGTAGAGCGTGAACAAGGTGGATCGCGCCCTCATCCGAAGACCGTATCCAGCCGCTTCTCCCGCACCTCCCGGAGGGCCCCCTCGAGGAAGGCGGCCAGCGGCATGCTCCCCAGGTTGCCCTTGTGCCGCCTGCGGACGCTCACCGCCTGGGTCTTTTGCTCCTCATCCCCCACCACCAGAATGTAGGGGATCTTCTGAAGCTCCGCATCCCGGATCCGGGCCTGCATCCTCTCCGGCCTCAGATCCGCCTCGGCGCGAAGGCCGGCCTCTTTGAGCCTGGATAGGACCTCCCTGGCGTAGTCTCCCTGCTTTTCGGAAACGGGCACGACCACCGCCTGCACCGGGGAAAGCCATAGGGGAAAGTCCCCGGCGAAGTGCTCGAGGAGGATGCCGATGAAGCGCTCGAGGGAGCCGAAGGGGGCCCGGTGGATCATGACCGGCCGGTGCTCCCCCCCGTCCTTGCCCACATAGGTGAGGCCAAAGCGCTCGGGGAGGTTGTAGTCCACCTGGATGGTCCCCAGCTGCCACTCCCGGCCCAGGGCGTCCTTCACCACGAAGTCCAGCTTGGGACCGTAAAAGGCCGCATCCCCCGGCTCCACGGTGTAGGAAAGCCCCGCCTCCTTGGCCGCCTCCTCGATCTGCCGTTCGGCCAGGGCCCATTTGGCCTCGTCTCCCACGTACTTGCTGCTTCCGGGCTCCCGCACCCCAATCCGGGCCCGGTAGTCCTTTAGGCCCAGGGTGTGGAAGACGTGGAGGACCAGGTCCAACACGCCCAGAAACTCCCCCTTCACCTCCTCGGGGGTGCAGAAGATGTGGGCGTCGTCCTGGGTAAACCCCCGCACCCGGGTGAGGCCGAGAAGCTCCCCCGCCTTCTCGTAGCGGTAGACGGTGCCGAACTCCGCAAGCCTTAAGGGGAGTTCCCGGTAGGAGCGTTTCCGGTGGGCGTAGATGCGGATGTGGTGGGGGCAGTTCATGGGCTTGAGGAGGTATTCCTCCTCCTCGCCCCGTTCCTGGAAGCGGATGGGGGGAAACTGGCTTTCCGCGTAGTAAGGGTAGTGGCCCGAGGTCTTGTAAAGCTCCAGGCTCCCGATGTGCGGGGTGGTGACGAGCTGGTAGCCGCGCCGGATCTGCTCCTGGCGCATGAACTGGATGAGCTCCTCGCGGAGGATGTTCCCCTTGGGAAGCCAAAGGACCAGGCCCTTTCCCACCATGGGGTCTATCAGGAAGAGCTCCAGCTCCTTTCCGAGCCGGCGGTGGTCGCGTTTTTTAGCCTCCTCGAGGCGCCAAAGATGCTCCTTAAGCTCCTCTTCCGTGCGGAAGGCCACCCCATAGACCCTCTGGAGCATGGGTCGGTTCTCATCCCCCCGCCAGTAGGCCCCGGCCACGTGGGTGAGCTTGAAGTGGGGAGGGATGCGGCCGGTGGAGGGGACATGGGGTCCGCGGCAGAGGTCGGTAAAGCCGTAGGCCTCATCCCCCTGCTGGTAAAAGCTGATCTCTTCCCCTTCCGGGATCTCCTGGATGAGCTCGGTCTTGTAGGGGTCTTTCCCCTGGTAACGGGCCAGGGCCTCCTCGCGGGAAAGGACGAAACGCCTTAAGGGGAGGTCCCGCTTCAGGATCTCCCGCATTCTGGCCTCTATGGCCGGAAGATCCTCATCGGAGATGGGCTCGGGGGCGTCTATGTCGTAGTAAAATCCGTGTTCGATCACCGGCCCGATCCCGAGCTTTACGCTTTCCGGGTCGTACCCCTTTTCCCGGAAGTACTCCTTCACCGCCTGGGCGAGGACGTGGGCCAGGGTGTGGCGGAAAAGCCGCTGGTACTCGGGATCCTTCTCCGTAAGGATCCGCACCTGCGCACCCTCCGGCAGGGGCTGGAAGAGATCGTAGACCTCCCCGTCCACCAAAGCCCCCACGGCGGCCCGGGCCAGGCCCGGCCCCACCGCCTTCGCCACGTTCCAGGCGGTGGCGCCTTCGGGAAGGTCCAGGGCTTTTCCGTCGGGCAGATAGACCGTCATGCGCTCCATCATACCCTAGCCGTTTTCGGGAAGCTTCCTGGCCGCGTATAGCCCTAGGCCGTAAAAGAGCGCGGCCAGGAGGAAGAGGCCAGCGAACCCCAGTCTGTCGGCTAGAGCCCCGCCTAAAACAGGGGAGAAGGAAAAGCCCCCCACAAGGGTGTTGGCGAGGCCGATGTAGGCGCTCCGGTCTTCTTTTTTGGCCAGGTTTAGAAGATAGGTGGTGGTCCCCAGGCCTAAGGCAGCCAGGTAAGCCCCCTGAAGGAGGAAGACCAGGCCGAACAACCCTGGGGGCAGAAGGGGGGCGAGGAGGAGGGCCAGAACCCCAAGCCCGGCCCCGGCCAGAACCACCGGCCGGGAGCTCTGCTCCGCGAGCCGGGCCCAGAGGAGGTTGGAAAGGGTCATGGAGAGGGCGTAAAGGGCCAGGTAAAGCCCGAGCGCCCTTTCCTGTTGGAGGACCCGCACCGCATAGGCGGCGTAGAAGGGCTCGGCCATCCCTCCCAGGGCGAGAAGGAGGCGCACGCGAAGGAAGCGGCGGAAATGGGGATCCAAAAGAGGGTTCCTGAGATCGATCCGCTCGGTGCGGCCCGGTTCCTCGGGTTCATCGGTGAGGCCGAAGAGGTACCAGCCCAGGCCGAAGGAAAGCGCGGCCAAGGCGAAAAGAAGGGCGTACGGCAGGGGGAAAGGGAGGGGGAGGCCCAAAAGGGCCTGGACGAGAAACCCGGCCGAAAAGGCCAGAAGCCCTCCCACCAGGTTGCGGGCGCTGAAGAAGGCGGCCCGTTTCTCCTGGGGGATGACCTTGGCGACGGTTTCCCAGAAGGGAAGGCTGGAGACCCCGGTGAAGAGGGCGTTTAGGCCGAGCCCCAAAAGAAAGCCCCCGAGGAGCAAGGAGGGCCAGGGGCCGAGGAAAAAGGCGGAGAGCGCCATGAGAACGATGCCGGAAAGCCGCAAAAGGGCCACCCGTTGGTAGAGGACGATCTTCCGGGGAAGGCGGGCCACATAGGGGGCCAGGAAGGCCTGCGGGACCAGCCCTCCGGCCTGAAGGAGGGCGGGCAGCAGGCCGATGAGGGGCCCGGGGGCTCCAAGCCGGGCCGCAAAGCCTGCAAGGACGATGTTCGCATTTAAAAACGCGTCCCCGAGGAAGACGAGCCAGCCGTTCACCACCCCCAGGCGGTAGTTCCGCTCCCGGAGGTCTAAGATGGTGCTGATGGTCTTAAGGATGCTTCCCACCCTAGGTCCCCTCCATCTCCTCCACCCACGCTACAATGCGGTCACCCTTTTGGAGGTGGCCAAGGGGGTTCGGCCCGAGGTGATTCTGCTCGCCTCCTGGCCGCTTCTGCCCACCCTCGAGGAGGAGCCTGCCCTCTGGGCCCTCTTGGCCTGGGCCGAGGCCCATAAGGTGCCCGTGGAGGCGGTGGGGCTTCGGGGTAAGGAGGAGGCCGAGGCGTTTCGGGAAGCCCTAAAGGCCTTCCCCCAGGGGGAGGCGTACCTGGCCCAGCTTTCGGAGTGGGAGAGGGGGCTAAACCACCTCCTTTCCACTCCCCTTACCCCAGGCCGGCTGGGGGAGGAGGGCTTCGTAAGGGGCCTAAGGGCCCACCTCGAGGCCCTGGCCCAGGCCTTTGGAGAGGGGCCCGCCACCGGGCACAGGAAAAGGCGGATGGAGGAGGCCGCCCTAAGGCTTCAAGGGGAAAGGAGGCGGGCCTTGGTCTTGGTGGAGGTCCTGGACTACCCCTATCTCCTTCCCGCCTTCCCCGAGGCCAGGCCCCAGGACCACCCCCCCACGGAGGCCGAGCGGCAGAGGGCCCTTTTGGACCGGGCCTGGCTCCTCCGGGAGGAGGACGACTGGGGGGCTCTCCTCGAGGGGCTTTTCCAGATCGCCACTCCGGAGGCCCTGTTCCTTGCCGGCCAGATCTACCTGGCCGCGGGCCAACCCGAGGAGGCGTTGGAGGTCTTTGAGGAGGTCTTCCGCATGGATTTCCAGACGCCCCCCTACCTTCCCGGCTACTTCCTGGCCCGGTTTGGCCAGCTTCTGGACCATTTCGGCCAAAGGGACAGGGCCCAGAGGGCCTACCGGGGGGTTTTGGCCCTCTCCTTCGCCCCGGAGGAGGCCAGGGCCATTGCCCTGGCGGGGCTCAGGACACCCTTCCGTTTGGGGTGACCCCGGCTCCCCCCTAGGCCAAAGTGTGCCCTTCCAGGCTTTGGATGGCCTGCCGGAGATCCTTTGGGAGGGGGGTGGGTCGCCCGTTTTCTAAGTAGACCTGGACCGAGAGGGCCCGGGCGGCCTCCTCCCCGTTTTTAAGCACCCGGTACTCCATGGTGAAGCTCGAGCGCCCAATCCGCACCGTGCGGGCGAGCACCTCCACCCGGTCCTCTAGAAAAAGGGGTTTTCTGTAGTCCACCTCCACCCGGGCCAGGACGAAGTGGCCCTCGGAGAGCCAGCCCGGTAAGATCCGGTGAAAGTAGGCGATGCGGGCAAGCTCCAGATAGCTTAAGTAAGCGGCGTTGTTCACATGGCCCAGGGCATCGATGTCGGCAAAGCGGACCTGGATGGGGACGCGGACGGGAAAGCCCTCCATGGGGGGCATGGTACGCCTTGGGGGCCCGGTTGACAAGCGCTGACCCGCGGGTCAGGTATAGTGGGGGCATGGCCGAGCTCACCTGGAACCTCGAGGCCCTCTACCCTGGTTTTGGCGAAAGGTTTGAGCAGGATCTGGCGGGGCTGGAGGCCCGGTTGCAGGCCCTTCGTGAAAAGCTGGAGGGGCAGGCCCCTTTGTCCGAGGCCCTTTCCGCTTTGGATGCCTACCTCGAGGCCCTGGCCCCCCTGTCCGCTTACGTCTACGCCCGCTATGCGCAAAACACCTTGGACGAGGAGGCCCTGAAGCGCCTTTCCGAGTTCGAAAGCAGGCTTCTCAACTTCCAACGCCTAAGGCCCTTGCTCGTCCGCTACCTGGCCGAAAAGGACCCTTCGGAGGCGGGGGCTTACCGGATCCTGGTGGAGGAGGCCAGGCTGGAGCGGGCGCACCAGATGTCCTTGCCCGAGGAGGTTTTGGCCGCGGAGATGAGCCTTTTGGCCCGGAAGGCCTGGGCCAAGCTCCACCAGAGCCTGACCAGCCAGATCACCGCCCCTTTAAACGGGGAGGAAAAGCCCATCTCCTTTGTGCGCAACCTGGCCTTCCACAAGGACGAATCCGTGCGGAAGGCGGCCTACGAGGCCGAGCTTAGCGCCTGGGAGAAGAACGAGCTCCCCTTGGCCTTCGCCTTAAACGGGGTCAAGGGGGAGGCGGCGCTTTTAAACCGCAAGCGGGGGTATCCAGACGACCTCGAGCCCACCCTGCACAAAAACCGCATCACCCGGCCCATGCTGGAGGCCCTCCTTACCGCCATGCGGGAGGCCTTACCCCTTTTCCGCCGCTACTTTGACCTCAAGGCTAAGGCGCTTGGGAAGCCTGTTCTGGACTGGTGGGACCTCTTCGCGCCTTTGGGCGAGGGGCGGCGGTGGAGCTACGAGGAGGGCATGCGGTTTATCGTGGAGCACCTGGCCCGCTTTTCCCCGGCGGACGCCGCCTTGGCGGAGCGGGCCTTCCGGGAGCGCTGGATCGACGTCCTCCCCCGGAAGGGCAAGGTGGGTGGGGCCTTCTGCATGGGGGCGGGTGGGGAGAGGAGCCTCATCCTCACCAACTTTGAGGAGAGCTTTGAGGCGGTCTCCACCTTGGCCCATGAGCTGGGCCACGCCTACCACAACTTCTGCCTGGCCCGGCGCCCCCCAAGCCTCCGGAAGGTCCCCATGACCTTGGCCGAGACGGCGAGCATCATGAACGAGACGGTGGTGGTGGAGGCCGCCTTGGAGGTTTTGCCGGCGGAGGAGGGCCTTCTTGTCCTGGACGGGTGGCTTACCGGGGCGGCCCAGGTGGTGGTGGACATCTACTCCCGCTTCCTCTTTGAGTCCTGGGTGTTTGAGGCCCGGAAGGGGCGGGAACTTTCCGGAAGAGAGTTCAAGGAACTTATGGTGCGGGCCCAGGACGAGGCCTACGGGGAGGCCCTGAAAAGCCGCCACCCCTATATGTGGGCGGTGAAGGGGCATTACTACGGGTCCGACTTTTACAACTACCCTTACGCCTTTGGCCTGCTTTTCGGCCTGGCGCTTTACGAGACCCACCGGCAGGAGAAGGCGGGTTTCTTGGAGAGGTATGAGGACCTCCTCGCCTCCTCGGGCCAGTACACGGCTAAGGAGCTGGGGGCCCGGTTCGGGTTTGACCTGGAGAGCCCGGACTTCTGGCGAAGGGGGGTAAAGGTCATCGAGGAGCGGGTGGAGGCCCTGGGCCGGCGCCTAAACGGGTAGGGCTCCAGGCTTGTCCCCCACGTGGATGGCCGCCGCGCCGAAGGCCAGCCGTTCGTAGCGCACCTCGAAGCCCACCCGCTCCATCATGCCCTTTAGGGCTTCCGGGGCGGGAAAGCGCTTGACCGACTCGGGGAGGTACCGGTAGGCGCGGAAGTTTCCCGAGATGAGCCCCCCCAAAAGCGGGAGGACCCCCTGGAAGTAGGCCCGGTAGAGGAGGCCGAAGGCCCCGCCGGGGGGTGGGGGAAACTCCAGAATCACCGCCCGGCCCCCGGGGGCAAGGACGCGGTGCATCTCTTCCAAGGCCTTCCCGTAGTCCGCGAAGTTCCGGAACCCAAACGCCACCGTGACCGCCTGGAAGCTACCCTCGGGAAAGGGCAGGGCGAGGGCGTCCCCTTCCAGGAAGGCCACCTCGAGGCCCAGCTGCTTCGCCTTTCTGCGGGCGAGTTCCAGCATGGCCGGGGCGAAGTCCACCCCTACGACCTCCGCCTCGGGCCGGGCCCGCTTGATGGCCAAGGCCAGGTCCCCCGTGCCTGTGGCCAGGTCCAGAACCCGGCGGGGGTTTCTCGCCAGGGCCAAGGCCACCGCCCGCTTCCGCCAGGCCTGGTCCTGTCCTAAGGAGAGGAGGCGGTTGAGAAGGTCATACCTGGGGGCGATTTCGCTGAACATCCGGCGCACGGCCTCGGGCTTCCGCTCCACGCCTTTGAGTATACGCCTTCACCTTCTTTTCAGCTCAGGTGGTAGACTGGGGGTATGAACCTGGGCATGCCAGAGATCCTGGTCATCCTTCTCATCGCCCTGCTCCTTTTTGGCCCGAGGAAGCTTCCCGAGCTCGGCCGCTCCTTGGGGCAGAGCATCCGGGAGTTCAAGCGGGGGGCGCAGGAGATCCGGGAGGAGCTGGAAAAGTCCGTTGAGGTCAAGGAAGAGGTCAAGCCCGCACCAGTGAAGGAGGAGCCTAAAGCTTGAAGGAAGCCCCTTTGGTTGAACACCTCGAGGAACTCCGAAGCCGCCTACTCTGGTCCATCCTGGCCTGGGCGGTGGCCACGGGGGTGGCTTGGTCCTTCCGGATCCAGCTTCTGGACTGGTTGAAGCGGCCTTTGGACCTGGCGGCCAGACAGAACGGCATCCAGGTGAACCTCATCGTCTTGGATATCACCGAGCCCTTTTTGGTCTCTTTGAAGGTGGCGGCCTTCGGGGGGTTGGTCTTGGTTTTGCCCTTCATCGTCTACCAGATCTGGGCCTTCATCGCCCCTGGGCTTTACGAACACGAGAAACGCCTGGCCGTGCCTTTTCTCCTGGGGGCGGGCTTCAGCTTCGCCCTTGGGGCCCTCTTCGCCTACTACGGCTTCTTGCCCTTTGCCATCCCCTTCCTTTTGGGCTTTTTGGGGGACGTGGTCACGCCCCAGATCTCCATCGGCCGGTACATGGGCCAGGTCCTGCTGATGATGGCGGTCATGGGCCTGGTCTTCGAGATGCCGGTGGTGAGCTATCTCCTCGCCAGGCTGGGGATTCTTTCCAGCAGCTTCCTGGCCAGGAACTGGCGCATCGCCGTCGTCCTCCTCCTGACTTTGGCGGCCATCATCACCCCCACGGTGGATGTGGTGAGCCTGGCCATCGTCTCCCTACCGCTTTTGGTGCTTTACTGGATCTCGGTCCTCGTGGCCCGGCTTGCGGAAAGGCAAAGGCCCAAGGAGCTGGAGGCTTGACTTCGGGCCAAGCCCTTGGCATAGAGTAGCCTATGGACGCACGCATACAGGCCCTTCGCCGGGAGGTGGACCGGATTAACCGGGAGCTTTTGCGCCTCCTTTCCGAGCGGGGAAGGCTGGTTCAGGAGATCGGCCGGATCCAGACGGAGCTTGGCCTGCCTCACTACGACCCCAAGCGGGAGGAGGAGATGCTCGCCTACCTCACCCGGGAAAACCCGGGGCCATTCCCAAACGAGACCATCCGGAAGCTGTTTAAGGAGATCTTCCGCGCCAGCCTGGACCTGGAGGAACGCCAGGATCAGAAGAGGTTCCTCTACTCCCGAAAGGTCAAGCAGGAGGACACCCGGGTGCGGGTGAGGGGGGTGGTCTTCGGGGAGGCCCCCCTGGTCATCGCTGGCCCTTGTTCCATCGAGTCGGAGGCCCAGATGATGGAGACCGCCCGCTTCCTGGCCGAGCGGGGGGTAAAGGTCCTCAGGGGAGGGGCGTTCAAGCCCCGCACCAGCCCCTACGCCTTTCAGGGCCTGGGGGTGGAGGGCTTAAGGCTCGGCCGGAAGGCGGCGGAGGCCTTCGGCATGGTCTTCGTCACCGAGGTCATGGACACCCGGGATGTGGAGGTGGTGGCCGAGTATGCCGACATCCTCCAGGTGGGGGCCCGGAATATGCAGAACTTCGCCCTTTTGAAGGAGGTGGGCCAGGCGAGGAAGCCCGTCCTTCTTAAACGGGGCCTGGCCGCTACGGTGGAGGAGTGGTTCTACGCCGCGGAGTACGTTCTGGCCCAGGGGAACGAGGCGGTCATCCTGGCCGAGCGGGGCATCCGCACCTACGAGCGCTGGACCCGGAACACCCTGGACCTTTCCGCGGTGGCCTTGGCCAAGCGGGAGACCCACCTCCCGGTGGTGGTGGACGTGACCCACGCGGCGGGGCGCACCGACCTCCTCATCCCCTTGGCCCGGGCCGCCTTGGCCGCGGGAGCGGACGGGGTGCATGTGGAGGTCCACCCCAACCCCAAGGTGGCCCTTTCCGACAACGAGCAACAGATGGACTTTGCTCAATTTGAGGCCTTCCTAGGGGCGCTTTCCCCCTTCCTGAGGCGGTAATGGGGCTTTTGGACAACCTTCTAAACGCCTTTTTAAAGGCCACGGACCCTAGGCCCCGCTTTGTGGCGGAACGCTGCCTTTTGCATAAGAACAGCGTGGGGGGGTGCGACCGGTGCGAAAAGGCCTGCCCCAAACGGGCGGTGCGCCTGGAGAACTGGTCGGTGGAGATCGACGAGGTGGACTGCACGGGGTGCGGGGTGTGCGTGGGGGTCTGCCCTGGTCTGGCCCTGGAGTATCCCCTGGGGGGGGTACAGGAGGCCCTGATCCGGGGCCGGGGGCAGGTGCGTTGTTCCAAGGCGGAGGGGACCGGGGAGGAGGTCCTCTGTCTGGGCCGTCTCACCCCGGGGCTGCTTGCCGAGGCGGGTAGCCGCTTTGGCCGCCTCACCCTGGCCCGGGGGGCGTGTGAGACCTGCCGGATTGGGGGAGAGGGGGTTCCCCTTCACCTCGAGCGCATGGTGGAGGAGGCCCGGCGGTACTTCCCCGTGGAGGTGGAGGTGGTCCAAGGGGCCCTTCCCGGGGAGCGGGTGGACCGGCGGGAACTCTTCCGGGCCCTTGTGGGCAGCGCCAAGCGCACGGCCGCCAGCCTCGTCCCCGAGCTCCCCATCCCTTTGGAGGAGGGGGAAAAACCCCTGCCCGCCGAGCTCCGCCTCCGCCAGATCGCCGCCCAGAGAAGCCCCAAGGTGCGGTGGTTCCGGGTGGAGGTGGCCGAGGGGTGCACCCTTTGCCCGGTCTGCACCAACGTCTGCCCCACCCAGGCCATCCGCCGGGTGCGGGAGGAGGAGGAGTACCTTCTCTACCTCGAGGTGGATCGGTGCACCGGGTGCGGGGCCTGCGTGGAGAGCTGCCCGCCCCAGGTGATCCGCCTCTCCGAGGCAGAGGCGCTGGAGGAGGTCCTCCTCTTTCGCGGCCAGCCCCCCTGGTACGATATGTAGGGGGTGAACCATGAAAACGGTCCTGGTCACGGGCGCGGGGGGCGGGGTGGCAGGGGCCCTCCTTCCCCGGCTACATGAGCGGGGGTACCGGCTCCTTTTGTCCGACCCCAGGCCGGAGCGCATGGGGGAGCGGGCCCATCGGTACGGCGGGAAGACCTTCGTGGCCGATCTCACCCGGTACGAGGAGGCCAAGGCCCTGGCGGACTGGGCCGCGGAGCAGGGGATGGAGGCGGCGATCCATACCGTAGGGGGGTTTGCGGGGGGAGGCTTCCTCCAGGCCGATCCGGGCCTGTACGACTGGATGATGGACCTCAACCTCCGGACCACCTTTAACCTCCTTCACGCCGCCTTGCCCTATTTGGATAAGAGGCGGGGGTTCTTCGCCGCCTTCGCCGCCGGCCCCGCCTGGACGGGGGAAGGCCCCAAGCGGGCCCTGTACACCACCGCCAAGGCCGCTTTGGCTGCCCTTCTCCGCTCGGTGGCGGGGGAGGTGGAGGGGGTACGGTTTTTGATCCTCTACCCCATGGGCACCGTCGATACGCCCCAGAACCGCGAGGCCGTGCCGGGGGCGGACACCCGCCTTTGGATCCGGCCGGAGGCTCTGGCCGAGGCCCTCATCTTTTCCATGGAGCTTCAGGGAGGGCGCCTTTTGGAACTGCCCGTCTACCCGCCCCAATGAGGCTTTCCCCCTTTTTTTACCAGGCGGCCCTTTTCCTCCTTGCGCTCTGGGCGGCCACGCGGCTTTTGGAGCTCTTCCTTTGGGTCTTTTTGGCCTTTACCCTGGCCGCGGCGGTGGAGCCCTTGGTGGGAGGGTTGGCGGGCCGTTTAGGCCGGCCTTTGGCCGTCCTCCTGGCGTATGCCCTTCTCCTGGGGGCCGTCTTTCTCGTGGGGGTGCTGACCTACCCGGTCTTGGCCAGGCAGTTCGCCCATCTGGCCGGGGTTCTGGCCCACCTTCCCGTCCACCTCGAGGCGTTGGCCGACCGGCCCCTGGAGACGCTTTTAAGCGGCCTGGCCTCCGCGGGAAAGGCCGCAGGGGGGGTGGTCTTCCGTCTGGTGGGGGGCGTTTCCGAGGCGGTCCTGGCCTTGGTGTTGGCGGTGATGGTGAGCCTGGAGCCCCACCTGGTGGCCCGCTTGGCCCCCTACCTCCCCGGGGCGGGCTGGGCCGAGGTGCTGGAGGCCACCTGGCGCCGCATGGGGTACTGGGCGCGGGCCCAGTTTTTTGTGGCCTTTTCCTTTGCCCTTCTCTTTGGGACCTGGCTCAGCCTGGTGAAGGCCCCCGCGCCTTGGGCTTTGGCGGTCCTCGGGGGGGTGCTGGAGGTCGTGCCCCTGGTGGGCGGGGCCATCATCGCCCTCCTCTCCGCAGGGGTGGCCCTGTCCAAAGGCCTGGTCACGGCGGGGCTGGTGCTTTTGGGCTACGGGGCGCTGGCCCTATTGGAAGGGAAGGTCCTCATCCCCTATATCTACAGCCGCCACCTGGGCTACCACCCCGCCGTGGTCCTCCTCGCCATCTTTGTGGCGGGGAAGCTTTTTGGGCTTCTCGGGGTCTTTTTGGCGGTGCCGGGCCTTATCCTGGTGGACAATCTTTACCGGTTCTGGCGGCAGAAAGCGTAGCGCCCAAGGCCGCTCCCAGGGCATCCGCCAGGAAGTCTCCCAGGCTCACCTCCCGGCCGGGGGTGAAGCGTTGGTGAAACTCGTCCAAAAGGCCATACAAGGCGGCCAGCCCGAAGGCCGGCCGCCTTTTTTCCAGGCCCCAGGCCAGGAGGAAGCCCAAAAGGGCATAGGCCAGGAAATGGGCCAGCTTGTCCCAGGGGGCGGGCAGGCCCACCTCATTCCCCGGCCTCGAGGAGAGGTAGAAGATCCCCGCCATCTCCCAAAGGGCCAAAAGAAGGGCTAGGCTTCGACGAGCTCCCAAAGGACCCCTCCGGAGAAGCTGGGGTGGATGAAGGCCACCCGGTGCCCCCCGAAGCCCGGCCGGGGCACCGGGTCGATCAGCCGGGCCCCTTGGGCCTCGAGGCAAGCCAGGTCCTCCTCGATCGTCTGGGTGGCGAAGGCCAGGTGGTGAAGGCCGCCTCCCCGCTTGGCCAAAAACCGGCCCACGGGGGTTTCGGGGCCTAGGGGGGCGAGGAGCTCCAGGCGGCTTTCCCCCTTTTTCAGCATGGCCACCCGCACCCCTTGGCCTTCCACCACCCCTTCGGCCTCGAGGGCATAGCCCAAAAGGCCGTACCGCTCTTTGGCCTTTTCGAGGTCCTCCACCGCGATGCCCACGTGGTGCAGCATGGGCCTATTGTACCGGGATGAAGGCCACGGCCTTGGGCGAGAACCCCGTCAGGGGGACGGTGGAGGTGCGAAGAAGGGGGGTCGAGAGGAGATCCCAGGTCTCGAGTGCGCCCTCTTGGGCCAGATAAAGGTATCCGTCTGGGGCCACCAACCCTGCCTGGTAAGGGGTGGAGGGGCTTTGCGGCTCCCCGATGGGGTTTCCTTGCGCGTTCATCACCTGGAACCCCCGGCCCAGGGCCACTAGAGCGCTTCGGCCTAAGGCCAGAGCCGTGTAGGGGTTTTGGAAACCCTGGTCGGAAAGGTTCAGATCCCGGTCTAAGCGGAAAAGCCGGCTTTCAAACGTCCCCCCATAAAGGGCCCAAAGCCCTCCTGAGTCCCGGTCGTGGACCAGGTCCTTGGGAGGGAGGGCGGTGGAAACGCCCTTTTCCTTGGGGTCGCTCCCGTCTAGGTTCCGGTGGCCCAGGGCGCTTGGGGTGGCGTAGGCCAGCCGGTCCCCGGGCCCCAGGGCCAGACGGGCACTGGGGCCCAGGCCGGTAAGGTTCACTCGGGCAAGCTCCCCTCCGGTAAGGGGCCAGGTGTAGGCCTCGGGGAGGTCCGGACAGGCGATGAGGAGGCGGTTCTCCCCCAGGCGCAGGTACCCTTTTGTGCAGCTTGGAAGGGCCTGGGTGGCCGCGAGGCTTTGGGGGACCGAGGCCTCGGAAAACCCTCCCGTGTCGTAGGCCTCCACGCGGTCCGAAAAGAGGAGGAAAAGCCTTCCGGGGGCGTAGGCGAGGTCTAAAAGCCCCGGTGTCTCCCAGGTGGCCACAGCCTCTGGGTTCCTTTGCTGAAGGGAGGAGGCTTTGATGAACCGGACCTCAGCCCCTCCCCCCAGGGCCAGAAGGGCTGGAACTTGGGGTTCTTGGGTTCCGGTGCAGGCGGCAAGCAAGAGGACCAGGCCTAAGCCCAGACTCCGACTCCAACGCATCACGGACCACCTCCCAGCCGGATGCCTGCTTCGTCCAAAAGAAGGCCCGCCGCCTGACCTCCGTAGAGGAAAGCCAAGGAGAAGGCCCGTCTTTCCGAGTCATAGGCCGCCCTAAAGGCCCAGCAGCACCGGTCCACCACCAGGATGTACTTGGTGTGGAGGGCGGGCCGGATGCCGGAGAAGAGGAGGGAGAAGTAGAGGCGGGTGCTGTCCTCGGTCCCTTCGGAGGGGGATTCGAGGAAGCTGAAGGTCGGGCCGAAGTTCCTTAGGGTTAAGGTCTCCCCGTCTGTGCGGCGGAGGTAGGAGAGGCTTCCCGAAAGGGAGAGCCCCATCTCCTCCTTGCGTTTGGGCGGGGGGAGGAGGTCTAGGCCACCTGAAAAGGTCAAATCCCTTAGGAAGAGGCTGGGGTCGGGGTCCTCCGGGAGGTGGAGGGTTCCGGAAAGGCGGAGGCTGAGCTCGGGCTCGAGGCGGGTGAGGCTGAGGCGGAGACGGGTGTCCCGCCACCCCCCGTCCAGCCTTCCGGTCAACTCCAGGCGGAGGGAGGCCAGAGGCCTTAGCCCCTCTTCCCCATAGGAAAGCCCATAGCGAAGCTGCTGCCCGTCCAGGCCCAGGCTGAGGGTGAAGGCCCTGGGGCCAAACCCTAAGGTGGCCTGGGCTTCGGTGAGGTTCTGGGGGTAGGCCCGGCGGAGGTTGAAGGTGTACGAGGACTCCCCCTCCCGGTAGGCCAGGCTCAGGCGGCTCTCCAAGGGGCCTTCCCCGTTCAGCCCCTGGCGGTGGGTGAGGTTCAGGCTCCCCCCCACGAGGGCGTAGCCCAAGGCCAGTTCCAGGGGGTCAAACAGGGCTTTTTGGTGGTCAAAGCGAAGGGTGGCCCGGAGGGAGAAGGGCCTGGGGGTAAGGGAGAGGCTGGCCTTGCTCTCCAGGGGGCCCTGCCCCTCCAGGTCCCGGCGGTGGGTAAGGAGGGCGTTTCCCAAGGGGTCCTGGTACTGGGCGGAGAGTTCTAAGGGGAGGAGCCGGCCTTTTTCCAGATCCCGCCCGCCCTTGGCGCTCAGGGTCAGGGGGGGTTGCTGGAAGCCCGCGCCCAGGGTGGCCTGGTGGGTCCTTCGCGTGGGTAAGGCATCAAACCGGAAGGGGCTTTCCCCCTCTTGGACGCTCCGGGTGTAGCCGGCTTCCAGGTAGGCTGTCTGGCCGGCCTGGCCGGGGAAGCTTTGGCGGAAGCTCAGCTGCGTGGTCCAGTCCACCAGGCGCTCGGCCTCCCCGTCGGGGTTTCGCGTGGTGTAGTAGAACCCGCGGAAGCGGTTCTCCCCCCGCAGGCTGGCCCCCGCCCAGAGTTCGGGGGAGAGGGTTTCCGCGTGGGAAAAAAGAAGCCGCCCCGCCCAGAGGTAAGGCCCGAGGGCCCGGGCGCTCCGGTTGAGGGGGTTGGACTCCCCGGCGTAAAGCCCAAGGGAAAGGCTTCCGGCCACGGTGTACGCCCGGTCTTGGAGCCCGGTGAAGGTGGCCTCGATCTCCAGCTTCTGCGTCCTTCTGGGCGGGGGGGTGGTGGGGTCGTGGTCCAGGAAGAGGTCCAGGCCAAGGCGAAGCCTGGAGAGGCCCTCCTCCGGGAGGATACCCCCCTCGAGGACGGCCTCGGCCTGGGCGCTGGTGAGCTTGTCCTTGGTGTCGTCCCGCTCCACCAGGGCGTTCAGGCGGAGGCCCGGCCTTTTCAGGGCGTATTCCAGCCGGTACTGGAAGGTCTGTGGGGGGGTGTAGAGGAAGAAGTAGCGCTCCTTGGCCTCCCCTGTCCCGAAGTGGTCCAGCCCAAACCCGTACCCCCGGCCCTGGAAATAATTCAGAAAGGTAAACCCGAGGCCGAGGTCCGAGACATAGGGAAGAGCGCTTTTAAGGTAAAACCCCCCTTCGTCCTGGCCCACCTCGAGGCGGGGCCGCCTTTCCGAAAGAAAAAGGAGGAGGACGGGAAGGGTGAGGACGGGCCTCTCCCGTACGAGCAGGGTGACCCTCCGGGCCACCACCCTGTCCCCCGGGTAAAGCAGGATCTCCTCCGCCCGAAAGGCGTAGTCGGGTGTCCTCTGGCCACAGCCGAAACAAGGGGTGGCGTAGCCCTTTTCCAAAAGGATGCTCCCCGCCACCCGCTCGCACAAGGGGCCGGTGATGAGGAGGTTCTTCTGGGTGATCTCCACGTTAAGGGCGGAGAAGTCCTCGCTCGTCAGGTCGAGGGTGAGGCTTTCCGCCTGGATGCTCCGCCCCTCCTTGTCCTTGTACCGCACCCTCTCCAGGAGGTAAAGCCGCTTTTGGGTCCGGTTGAAGACCACCCGGTTGGCCTCAATGGACTCCCCGTCTCGCTCCAGGCGCACGGGGTTTCCCACCAAAACGTAGACCTCCTCGCCCTCGTTCCTGAGCTCGAGGCGTTCCGCCTCCAGGACCTTGAGCGTGGCCCCAAAGGCCAGTTGGAATAGAAGAAAAAGGACCCAGGCCCTCACCGCCGCCCCCAGAGGAAGAGGAGAAGCCCCAGAAGCCCGTAGAGGAGGTTGGGCCCCCAGGCGGCCAGGGCCGGGGGCACCACCCCCTGCTCCCCCAGGACCCGGCCCACGCTCCAGGTGGCGTAGTAAAAGAACGTCAAGACCCCCACCCCTACAAGCCCTAGGCTCCGGCTCCCAGGGAGGAAGAAGGCCAGCCCCACTCCAAAAAGGGCGAAGGAAAGGCTGGCGGCGGGCTCGGCGAAGCGGCGGTGGTAGGTGGTGGCCTCGAGGCTGGCCTTGAGCCCCACCCCCCTAAGCCGGGCGATCTCCTCTTTAAGCGCCTTCAGGCTCAGGCCTTGGGCGGGGTTGGTCCAGGGCTCGTAGGAGAGTTCGCTTAAAGCCACCTCCCCCCGCTCAAAGCGGGCCACGGTGCGGGGGCGGCTTTCCTCGTAGGTGATGCGAAGGCCTTTTTCCACCTTCAGCACCCCCTCCTCCAGCCTGCCCCTTTGGGCCAGGACCACCTCGCTTGGGGAGAGGAGCCGGATCTCCCCCAGCTCCTCCCCCACCTGGCCCACGTAGACCACCCGCCCCTCCGCGTCCAGAAAGCTCGAGCCCGGGGCCAGTAGGGCCCGGGGCTTCTGGAGCACGGTCTTTCGCAAAAGGTCCTGCCCCCGCCTTAGGCTTTCTGGGGCCCAGCTTTCCCCCAGGGTGAAGGCCAGAAGGGCCAGCCCCCCGCCTAGGGCCAAAAAGGGGAGGAGCACCCGGGTCTTGGACACCCCTAGGGCCAGAAGGGCCTTGAGCTCCGAGTCCTCTGCCAGCCGAGAAAGGAGGAGCAATAGGGCGAAAAGGTAGGCTACGGGAATCCCCCGCACCAAGGCCTCCGGCACCCGGTAGGCCAGGTACTGGAGGACCACCCAGGCCTCCGCCCCCTTGGCCACCAAGGGGGCGAGGACCTCATAGACCGCCCCTCCCAGGAAGAGGAGGACCACCACGAAAAGCCCTGAGACCAGGTAGCCCAGAACCTCCCGCAGAAGATACCGGTCCAGGGTCCTCATCTTAGCCTCCAGGTGAGGCCCAAGGCCAAAAGCCCGTAGGCCAGGTTGGGCCAGAACGCGCCCCAGGCCGCCGCTTCAAACCGGGCAAGCTGGGCGGTAAAGGTCCAGAGCACGTAGTAGCCGAAGATGAGGAGGACGATGGCCAAAAAGGCGTAAGGGGCTTCCCTTAGGGAAAGCCCCACCGCCGCCGCCGTCCAGGCGAGGAGGAAGGCCCCCAGGGCATCGGAGTATCGCCGGTAAAGGGCAAAGAGGGCCTTGGGGTCCACCTTGGCCCTTTCCTTAAGCTCGAGGAGGGTGTAGGCGTCGTAGGGGTCCCGGGAGCCCAGGCTCTCCTTAGGGGTGAAGCGGGCGGGGAAGGGAAGGGTTCCTTGAAAGGCCTGGGGCCTGCTTCCTTCCACCTTGTAGCCCGTAAACGACCAGCCCCGTTCGTCCCATATCCCTTCCTCCCCACTGTAGACCGTTCCGTCGGGGCGGACCACCCGCAGGCGGTAAAGGCGAGTCCGGCCCCCCTCGGGGCGCACCTCCTCTGCGAAGTAGACCCCCAGGCCGGGGGGGGCGTAGACCTGGTTCCGCAAAACGCCGGAAATCCCTCCTTCCCCGTAGAAGATCTTGGCCAAAAGGGCATCGTATCGCTCCAGGGCTAGCGGCCTTAAAAAGCCCCCGTTGAGGAAGACCACCCCTCCCACAAGCAGCCCCAAAAGGAGCAGGGGTTTTAGGAGCCCCAAGGGAGGAACGCCCCCCGCATAGGCCGCCTTGAGCTCGGACTGGCGGATGAGCCGGGCTAGCCCCACGAGGATGGCGAAGACGAGGCCCAAGGGCAGGGCGAGGTTCAGGGTCCAGGGGAGGCGGTAGAGGACGAGAAGGGCCACCTTTTCGGCCTCCACGCCGCGGGCCAGGAGAAAACCGGACAGGGAGGTGAGGAGATCCGTGGTAAGAAGCGCCAGGAAGAGGAGAACCCCTGCCCCGTAGGGCCAGAGGACCTCCTTGAGCACGTAGCGGCCCAGCACGCAGGCAGTATACGCTCCGGAGGTGAGAATAGAAAAAGGCCCCTTAAGGGCCCTTTGGTGCGCCCGGAGGGATTCGAACCCCCGACCTAGGGCTTAGGAAGCCCCCGCTCTGTCCTGCTGAGCTACGGGCGCCCGCACCGATGGGATTTTAACATCCGGCCTTGGGGGAGGCAAGCCGCCCTGCACCCGCGCAAGGGCTATAAGTGTCCCTTATGCACCGCTTGTGAAAAGAGGATTGAACTTAAGGCCACCCCTCCGTACCCTGGTGGGTACGATGGGGGAAGCGATGACCGAGACCAAGGACCTGACTCTTCTTTCAATCGGCGCCATCCGGTTTCTGGCCGTAGATGCCGTGGAGAAGGCCAAAAGCGGCCACCCGGGTATGCCCATGGCCATGGCCCCCTTGGGGTATCTCCTCTTCCGGGAGGTCATGCGCCATAACCCCCTGGACCCCAGCTGGCCGGACCGGGACCGGTTTGTCCTTTCCGCGGGGCACGGTTCCATGCTCCTTTATGCCCTTCTCCACCTGACGGGGTATGACCTCCCCCTCGAGGAGCTCATGCGCTTCCGCCAGTGGGGCTCCAAGACCCCGGGCCACCCGGAAAGGGGGCACACCCCTGGGGTGGAGGTGACCACGGGGCCTTTGGGCCAGGGGATCTCCACCGCGGTGGGCCTGGCCCTTGCCGAGAAGAAGCTCGCCCTCGAGTTCAACCGCCCAGGCCACCCGGTGGTGGACCATTACACCTACGTCCTGGCCTCGGACGGGGACCTGATGGAGGGGGTCTCGGGGGAGGCGAGCAGCCTCGCGGGGCAGTGGAAGCTTTCCAAGCTCATCGTCTTCTGGGACGATAACCGCATCTCCATTGACGGCCCTACGGATCTGGCCTTCAAAGAGGACGTCCTCCTCCGCTACCAGGCCTACGGTTGGCAGACCCTTCGCGTGGAGGACGCGAATGACCTGGATGCCCTACGGCATGCCCTGAAACTGGCCAAGCTGGACGAAAGGCCCACCCTGATCGCTGTCCGGAGCCACATCGGCTTTGGCTCCCCCAAGCAGGACTCCCACAAGGCCCACGGGGAGCCCCTAGGCCCGGAAGCGGTGGAGGCCACCCGGAAGAACCTGGCCTGGCCCTACCCGCCCTTTGTGGTACCGGAGGAGGTGTATCGGCATATGGACATGCGGGAAAAGGGCCGGGCTTGGCAGGCGGAGTGGGAAGGCCGCCTCGAGGCCTACGCCAAGGCCTTCCCTGACCTTTACCAAGAGCTTTCCCGCCGCCTTTCGGCCGAGCTGCCCCCCCTTTTGGAGGAGCCGCCGCTCTTCGACAAGCCCATCGCCACCCGGGCGGCGAGCGGCAGGGTCCTGGACGGGCTCTCCTCCCGCATCCCCGAGCTTCTGGGTGGCAGCGCCGACCTCACCCCTTCCAACAACACCCAGGCCAAGGGCATGGAGGACTTTTCCCCGGATAACCCCTTGGGGCGCTATCTGCACTTCGGCGTGCGGGAGCACGCCATGGGGGCCATCCTGAACGGGCTCAACCTCCATGGGGGGTACCGGGCCTACGGGGGGACCTTCCTGGTCTTCTCCGACTATATGCGCCCGGCCATTCGCCTGGCCGCCCTCATGGGCACGCCCACGGTCTTCGTCTTCACCCACGACTCCATCGCCCTAGGGGAGGACGGCCCCACCCACCAGCCGGTGGAGCATCTGGCCTCCCTTCGGGCCATGCCTAATCTCTTTGTTATCCGGCCCGCGGACGCCTATGAGACCTTCTACGCCTGGCAGGTGGCCCTGGCCCGGAAGGAGGGGCCCACCGCCCTCATCCTCACCCGGCAGGCCGTCCCCACCCTGGATCCGGAAAGGGCCAAAGGAGCCCTTAAGGGCGGGTATGTGCTTTCCGATGTGGAAAACCCTCAGGCGGTCATCCTGGCCACGGGAAGCGAGGTCCACCTGGCCCTAAGGGCCCAGGGGCTTCTTCGGGAGGAAGGCGTCCACGTCCGGTTGGTGAGCCTGCCGTGTGTGGAGCTTTTTGAGGCCCAGCCCGAGGCCTATAGGCGTGCGGTCCTTCCCCCGGGGCTTCCTGTGATGGCGGTGGAGGCGGGGGCTTCCTGGGGCTGGGGCCGGTACGCGGATAGGGTGGTCGGCCTGGACCGCTTCGGCGCCAGCGCCCCCTACCCGGAGGTCTACGAGAGGCTGGGCTTCACCCCGGCGCGGGTGGCGGAGGAGGTCAAGACCCTGCTGAAGAAGGCTTGAGGGCGGGGAACAAAGGGCCCGGGGTAGAGGCCCCGGGCCCTAGGGCTTTTCGAAGAAAAACCCGCCCACTGGGCGGGAGCCTGGTCGGGGAGGCCGGATTTGAACCGACGACCACACGCACCCCAAGCGTGTGCGCTACCAGGCTGCGCTACTCCCCGGCGCGCAAAGGCTAGTCTAGCCTTCCCTTTTGCCCACGTCAAGTAGGATGGGGTGCATGGATGTCAAGGACGTGTTCAAGCTGGTTCGGTTTTCCGAGGAGAAGATGGCCAAGATCCCCCTCTTTGACTCGGAGAGGATGCTGATCGACCTCTACGCCCTCCTGCCCGGCCAGGCCCAGAAGGTGCACACGCATAAGGGGCAGGACAAGGTTTACTACGTCCTCGAGGGGGAGGTGGTGGTCACCCTGGGGGAGGAGGAGACGCTTTTAGCCCCGGGGATGGCCGCTTTGGCCCGGGCGGGGGTGGCCCACGGGGTGAGGAACGAGTCGGGAAGCCGGGCGGTCTTATTGGTGGTCACCGCCCCCAGGCCTTGAGTTTCACCGGGTCTTCACACCCACGGGTTACCCTAAGGGCGTGACCGTGTCGGACCTTAGGACCCCGGGAAGCCCCGGCTTTTTGGCGCGGATCGCGGAGCGCTACCCCGTGGTCTTCGTCTTCCGGGAGGGGCGTCTTCCCGAGGAGAGGCC
>NZ_PSMQ01000091.1:0-4472 GCF_040290245.1 Thermus sp. | reverse complement strand
GCTGGACCTCCTGGCCGCGCTCGTGCTCCAAGCCAGAAGGCTGGGGATCCCTGAAGGGCAGGTTTACACGGTGGGGGTTTGCACCCACTGCGACCCCCGGCTTTTCTCCCACCGCCGCGACCAGGGGAAGACCGGGCGGATGTGGGGGGTCGTCCTCCTGGGAGGCCTTGTGTAAAGATAAAGGCATGTTCCGGCCCAAGGCCGTTCTCCCTGGTCTCACCCACCTGACCCCGGGGTTTCTAAGGGCACGGGGGCTTAAAGGGGTCATCTTGGACCTGGACAACACCCTTCTGCCCTACGAGGCGGAGGAGGTTCCCGAGGGCGTTCTGGCCTGGCTTCAGGAGCTGAAGGAGGCGGGCATCCCCCTCTACCTCCTTTCCAACGCCAGGCCTTGCCGGTTCCGACGCATCCAGGCTGCCTTGGGCCTGCCCGGCCACGCCCCCGCCTTCAAACCCTGGTTTGGCTTCCGCAAGGCCATCCGGGCCTTGGGTCTAAACCCGGGCGAGGTGGCGGTGGTGGGGGACCAGGTTTTCACCGACGTCCTGGGGGGGAACCTGGCGGGGGGGTACACGGTCCTGGTCCCTCCCCTGGCGGACCGGGAGTTCTTTTACACGCGTTTCATACGCCTGTTGGAGGCTCCTTTTAGGAGGCTGGAATGAGCGTATTGACCATTGGAGATAAGCGCCTGGGGGCCACTCTTTTGGACAAGGGCCTTTTGGACGATGAGGAGCTCCAACTGGCCCTGGAGCGCCACCAGGAGGTCGGGGGGAGTCTTGCTGAGGTCCTCGTAGACATGGGCCTCCTTTCCGAGCGCCGGATTGCCCAGGCCATAGAGGAAGCCTTCGGCATCCCCTTAGTGGACCTCACGGAGATGGAGATTCCCCCCAAGGTCCTCTCCCTCATCCCCGCGGAGAAGGCGCAAAGCCTCGGGGCCATTCCCTTTGCCTTGGACGGGGAGAGCGGGGTCCTTAGGGTAGCCTTCGTAAACCCCTTGGACACCCTGGCCCTCGAGGAGGTGGAGGACCTCACGGGGCTGGTGGTGGAGCCTTACCAGACCACTCGGAGTAGCTTCATGTACGCGTTGGCGCGCTTCTACCCCGAGCTCGGCCTGCCCCTCCCGCCCCCACCCAAGGGGGCCAGCCCAGAGGAGATGCAGCTTGGGGAGCACCTGGTGCAGAAAGGCCTCCTGGAGCCAAGGCTGTTGGAGGAGGCCTTGGTGGAACAGGAGCAGACGGGGGACCTCTTGGGCCGGATCCTCATCCGGAAAGGGGTCTCTGAGAAGGACCTGTACCAGGCTTTAGCGGAAAAGGAGGGTCTGGAGTTTTTGGAAAGCACCGACGACCTCATCCCCGAGCCCAAGGCCCTCTCCCTCCTCCTCCGCTCGGACGCCCTCCGGTACCAGGCCATTCCTGTCCGCCTACGGGGGGATAGGGTGGAAGTGGTCCTGGCCGATCCCAGGCACCGGAAGGAGGTGGAAGGCCTTTTGGGAAAGCCGGCCCGCTTCCTCCTCACCCTGCCCAAGGAGTGGGAAAAGCTCTTCCAAAGGAGCTACCCCGAGAAGGGCCGGCTGGGTGAAGCCCTGGTCCAGGAGGGAAAGCTTAGCCGCAAGGCCCTAAGGGAGGCCCTGGAAATCCAGGAAAAGATGGGCCGGTCCAAGCCCCTGGGGGAGATCCTGGTGGAGCTGGGGCTGGTCAGCGCCCAGGAGGTGGAGGAGGCCCTGGAAATCCAGCGCAAAGGGGGCGGCCGCCTCGAGGACACCTTGATCCGCTCGGGCAAGGTCTCCCCGGAAAAGCTGGCCCAGACCCTGGCCACCCAGTACGGCGTTCGCTACATCGACCCCCGGGAAAACCCACCGGACCCCTCTGCCCACCTTTATCTGGACGAGCGCCTGGCGCGAAAGTACACCGTCTTTCCCCACCACCTCGAGGGCAAGACGCTGGTGGTCCTCATGCGGGACCCAAAGAACGTCTTTGCCATAGACGACCTTACCCTGGCCCTAAGGACCAAAGGGCTTACCTTCAAACCGGCGGTGGCCACGGAGGAGAACATCATCCGGCTCATCGAGCGCTACTACGGGAAGCAGGAGCTGGGGGAGCTGGCCAAGGAGTTCGCCAAAACGCCCGCTCCCCAGGAGGAGCTCCCTTCCCAGGAACTCGACGAGACCGCGGCCCAGAAGCTGGTCAAGCAGGTCATACGGGAGGCCTATCTCCAGGAGGCCTCGGACATCCACGTGGAGCCCCGGGCCGGGGATATGATCATCCGCATCCGGGTGGACGGGGCGCTAAAGGAGTACTCCACCCTGACCAAGACCGCCTTAAACGCCGTCATCAGCGTCATCAAGATCATGGGGGGCCTGGACATCGCAGAAAGGCGCCTCCCCCAGGACGGCCGGGTCCGGTTCAAGGAGGGGGGGATCGACCTGGACCTCCGCCTCTCCACCCTCCCCACCGTCTACGGGGAGAAGGCCGTCCTCCGCCTCTTGAAAAAGGCCACCGAGATCCCCGAGATCGAAAACCTGGGCTTCGCAAAGGAGGTCTTCGAACGGTTCAGGGAAGCCATCGCCAAGCCCTACGGCCTCTTCCTTATCACCGGCCCCACAGGAAGCGGGAAGAGCTTCACCACCTTCTCCATCCTGAAGCGGATCGCCACCCCGGACAAGAACACCCAGACCATCGAGGACCCCGTGGAGTACGAGATCCCCGGGATCAACCAGACCCAGGTCAACCCCCAGGCCGGCCTCACCTTCGCCCGCGCCCTCAGGGCCTTTCTCCGGCAGGACCCGGACATCATCATGGTGGGGGAGATCCGGGACTCGGAGACGGCCAAGATCGCCACCGAGGCCGCGCTTACGGGCCACCTGGTCATCGCCACTTTGCACACCAACGACGCCGCCCAGGCCATCACCCGACTGGACGAAATGGGGGTGGAGCTCTTCAACATCTCCGCTGCCCTCATCGGGGTCCTGGCCCAGCGGCTGGTGCGGAGGATCTGCGAGGGCTGCAAGGTGGAGGTGCCCCCTGACCCCGAGGTCCTCACGAGGCTCGGCCTTAGCCAGGAGGAGCTCAAGGGCGCCCGGCTTTTCAAGGGCACCGGGTGCGCCCGGTGCAGCATGACCGGGTACAAAGGGCGGTACGCCATCCACGAGCTTCTCGTGGTGGACGACGAGATCCGCCACGCCATCGTCCAGGGCAAAAGCGCCACGGAGCTCAAGGAGCTCGCCCGAAGGAAGGGGATGCGAACCCTTAGGGAGGACGGGGTCCAAAAGGCCCTCCAGGGGATCACCACTCTGGAGGAGGTCATGGCAAAAACGGTAGACTAAGGACATGGCCAAAGCACCGGAAATCGTAGACCTCCTCTCCCTCGCCGTGGAGCGGGGGGCGAGCGACCTGGTCATCACCGTGGGCCTCCCCCCCATGCTCAAGGTGGACGGGGAGTTCCACCCCACGGAGTACGACCCCCTGACCCCAAAGGAGACCCGGGCCCTTCTTTACGCCCTCATGGACGAAAGGCAGCAGCGCATCTTCGAGGAGGAAAAGGAGCTGGACTTCTCCTTCTCCCTCCCCGGCAAGGGGCGGTACCGGGTGAACATCTTCCTCCAGCGGGGAAGCGTGGGCGGGGTCTTGCGGATTGTCCCTGCAGTCGTCAAGGGCTTTGAGGAGCTGGGACTTCCCAAAGGGATCGCGGAGATCGCCCTCTCCCCGAGGGGGCTTGTCCTCGTCACCGGCCCCACGGGAAGCGGGAAGAGCACCACCCTGGCGGCCATGGTGGACTACATCAACGAACGGCGGCGGGCCCACATCGTCACCATCGAAGACCCCATCGAGTTCTTCCACCGGCATAAAAACAGCATCGTTAATCAACGGGAGATCGGACAGGACACCAAGGACTTCGCCCGGGCTTTGCGCTCCGTTCTTCGCCAGGCCCCGGACGTGATCCTGGTGGGGGAGATGCGGGACCTCGAGACCATCCGGGCCGCGATCACCGCGGCGGAGACGGGGCATCTGGTCATGGGGACCCTGCACACCAACTCCGCCCCCGAGGCGGTGGACCGGATTGTTGACGTCTTTCCGGAAAGCGAGAAGGAGCTCGTCCGCATTCAGCTTTCCAACATCCTGGTGGCGGTCCTGACGCAGCAGCTCCTCCCCAAGGCCTTCGGCGGGGGACGGGTTCTGGCCTACGAGCTCATGATCGGCACACCGGCGGTGCGGGCCCTCATCCGGGAGGGCAAGACCGCCCAGCTCCGCTCCGTCATCCAGACCGGGGGGCAGTACGGGATGGTCACCATGGACGCCACCCTGGCCGACCTATTCAAGCGGAAGCTCATCACCTACGAGATGGGGCTTTCCAAGGCGGTGGACCCCAAGGAGTTCGCCCGGCTTGCGGGGGTGGGGGAGTTGCTTCGCGGAGCGAACACTGAGAAGGGCCCCGGTAAACTCTAAGGCATGGCGGGTTTCTTTTTGCCCGAAGGGTTT
>NZ_PSMQ01000013.1:0-38222 GCF_040290245.1 Thermus sp. | reverse complement strand
AAGCGTGGACTTGCCCACGTTGGGCTTGCCCACGATGGCCACGAAACCGGAGTAGGTTTTGCCCTCGTTCGACTCGCCCACGACTTTCCAGTATACTCCAGTCCCGTGGACCCCCTTGCCCTGGCCCTCACCCCGGGGATCGGTCCCAAACGTCTTCTGGACCTCTTGCAATCCGAAGACCCTCTGGAGGCCCTAAAGGCCGAGCACAGGCTTTTTGCCGCCTGGAGGAACGGAATGGAGGAAAGGGCCAAAAGGGAAAGGGAACGGGCAAAAGCCCTGGGCGCGCGTATCCTGGGCCTTTGGGACGAGGACTTCCCCCAATCCCTTCGCATCCTTCCCCAGCCCCCCACGCACGTCTATGTGAAAGGGGAACTCCCGGAAGAGGGGGTGGCCCTGGTGGGGGCCCGGCGGGCCTCCCCCTGGGCCCGGGCCTTCACCCGGGGGCTGGCCAGGGCCCTGGCGGAAGCCGGGGCGTGGGTGGTCTCCGGCCTGGCCCGGGGCATCGACGCGGAGGCCCACCTGGGGGCCCTCGAGGCCGGCGGGCGCACCTTGGGGGTTTTGGGGAGCGGCCTGGACCGGATCTATCCGCCGGAGCACCAGCACCTGGCCAGCCGGATGGACCTCCTCTCTGAGTTCCCCTTTGGAACCGGCCCCAGGCCGGAGTTCTTCCCCCGAAGGAATCGGCTCATCGCCGCCTTGGCCAAGGCGGTGGTGGTGGTGGAGGCGGGGGAGGAAAGCGGGGCCCTCATCACCGCCCGTCACGCCCTGGAGCTCGGCAAGGAGGTCTTGGCGGTTCCAGGAAGGCCCACGGACAAGAACTCCCAGGGGGCCAACCGCCTCATCCAGGACGGGGCCTACCCGGTGCTTTCCCCCGAGGACCTTTTGGACTACCTGAGGCTTTCCGGAGCCCAAAGGCCCAAACCTTCCCTTTCCCAGGAGGAAGCCGTCCTCTACGAGGCGCTGAGATCGCTCGGGCAAGCCCTGCCTGAGGAGCTCGCCCTTCGAACCGGCCTCGCGGCAAGCGAGGTTTTAGCCCTCCTCACCGCGTTGGAGCTAAAAGGGCTGGCCCAGACCCTCCCCGGGGGGAGGTACGCCGCCCTTTAAGGGCCGCCCCACAAACCCAGAACGGGAGGGCCCTTAGAATGAAAGGCATGGTGGAGACCCTTATCCTGGCCCGGCCCCGGGGGTTCTGCGCGGGCGTGGTCATGGCGATCGAGGCCGTGGAGCGGGCCGCGGAGGAACTCCAAGACCAAGGGGAGCTTGTGGTCTACCACGAGATCGTCCACAACCGGACGGTGGTGGAACGGCTCCGGGCCAAGGGGGTGCACTTCGTGGAGGAACTCAAGGAGGTGGAAGCCTTAAGGGCCTCCAGGCCCCTGGCCAACACCATCGTCTTCTCCGCCCACGGCCACCCCCCCGGGGTCCGCAAGGAGGCCGCCCAGATGGGCCTGACCCTTCTGGACGCCACCTGCCCCCTCGTGACCAAGGTCCACACCGAGGCCCGTCGCTACGCCCAGGAGGGGTACTGGATCCTCCTCATCGGGGACTCCTCGGAGCATCAGGAGATCAAGGGCACCTATGGCGAGGCCCCGGAACGGACCATTCTGGTGGCCGTCCACACCCATGTGGGCAAGGACCCCCGCCTGGCCGACCCACGCTCGGTGGAGGTCCCGGACCCCGAGAGGGTGGTCGTCCTCACCCAGACCACCTTGAGCGTGGACGACACCCTGGCCACCATCGCCCTCCTCAAGGAGCGCTTCCCAAACCTGGTCGTCCCCAAACGGAAGGACCTCTGCTACGCCACGCAAAACCGCCAGGAGGCGGTGCGGCGGATCGCCCCTAAGGTCGACCTTTTTTTGGTCCTCACGAGTCCCCACTCCTCCAACGGGATGCGGCTGTTTGAACTGGCCCAGCGCCTGGTGGGCCGGGCCCATGCCATCGAAAGCGTCCAGGAGCTCAAGGAGGAGTGGCTCCAGGGGGTGCGCCGGGTAGGGGTGACCTCCGCGGCCAGCACCCCAGAGGACCTGGTCCAGGAGGTGGTGACCTACTTCCGGGCCCGAAACCCAGGCCTCGAGGTCCTGGAAGAGGGGGAGCCGGAGGAGGTGGCCTTCCGCATGCCCAGGCCCATCCCGCCGGAGGAAGCCCTGCGTGGATAGGCTCTGCGTGGCCCCGATGGTGGGCCGGACGGACCGGCACTTCCGGTTCCTAATCCGCCAGATCACCCGGAAGACCCGGCTCTACACCGAGATGGTGGTAGACCAGTCGGTGGTTTTCGGGGACGCCCACCGCCTCCTTGCCTTCCATCCCCAGGAACGTCCCTTGGCCCTTCAGCTTGCGGGCAGCAACCCCCTTACCCTCGCCCAGGCGGCCCGGGTGGGGGAGACCTTGGGCTACGACGAGATCAACCTGAACCTGGGCTGTCCTTCGGAGAAGGCCCAAAAGGCCGGATTTGGAGCCTGTCTTCTCCGCGACCCCCACCGGGTGGCGGAGCTTCTTTTGGCCCTTAGAGAGGCGGTCCGGCTGCCGGTCAGCGTGAAGATGCGCCTGGGGCTGGAGGGGCAGGAAACCTACCTTGGGCTCGCCAAAACAGTGGAGACCTTCGCGAAAACGGGGGTGGGGGTCTACATCCTCCATGCCCGAAGCACCCTTCTTTCCCTTTCCCCCCGGGCCAACCGGAAGATCCCACCCCTTCGGCACGCCTGGGTTCACCAGCTCAAGCGGAATTTTCCCTGGCTGACCTTGATATCCAACGGTGGGATCCAGACCCTCAAGGAGGCGCTCCTCCACCTCGAGCACCTGGACGGGGTGATGATGGGCCGGGCGGTCTACGAGGACCCTTTCCGCCTGGCCGAGGTGGACCCCCATGTCTTCGGCCTGCCCCATAGGCCAAGCCGGCTCGAGGTGGCCCAGAGGATGCGGGCCTATCTGGAGGAGGAGCTCCTCAAGGGCACCCCGCCTTGGGCGGTGCTCCGCCACCTGCTCAACCTGTTCCGGGGCGTGCCCCAGGGAAGATCCTGGCGCAGGCTTCTTTCCCAGGGAAGAAGCCTGGAGGCGCTAGACCAAGCCCTAAGGCTTTGGACGCAAAAGGTAGAGGAAGGCGGCGAGCAAAAGGAGCCAGACCCAGAAGGGAAGCCGCCTCCCCATCCGACCTTCTGAGGGGGGGCGCATCAAAAGGCGCTGGCTCTTTTTCAGGTGGAAGACCGCCTTGTCCAGTTGGCCCTTCCTCCGGTAGGCGGCGGCCAGGTTGTGGTGGGCCTGGGGGAAGTCGGGGTCCAGGCGGAGGGCCTCCTGATACAGCCGGATGGCCTCGTCCACCTGGCCTTCCTCGAGGCGGAGGTTCCCCAGGTTCACCAAGGCCCTTAAGTGCCCCTTGTCCCGGGCCAGGGCCTCTTTAAAGGCGGCCTCCGCCTCCCTCCGCTCGTCCAGCCGCTTCAGGCCCAGGAGGTTCCACGCCTCGGCCCCCAGAAGGGGGTGGTCCAAAAAGGCCTCCGGCCTCTCCTCCAGCGCCCGGATCCCCTGGGCAAGGGCCTCGGGGGCAAAGAGGGGCGAAAGGGCCTCGGCTTTGCCCAGGGCCTCCTTCTCCCCTTCCAAAAGGGCCAAGGCCTCCTGGTAGCGCCGGGCGCGCAGGTGGTTTCGCACCCTTAAAAGAACCTCCAACGCTTCCCTCCCTTCCCCTTTGGCCAGGGCCTCCTTGTAAAGGGCTTCCAGATCGTCTAGGCGCATACTTCCCGGTACACCTCCAGATAAGCCTGGGCCGGTTTCGCCCAGGAAAAGTCCTTGGCCATCCCCGCCTGGCCCAGGGCGCCCCGGTCCAGGTGCTCGAGGCGGCAGAGGCCAGAAAGGAGCCCTTCCGGATGGGCCGAGTCAAAAAGGACACCGGTCCTTCCGTCTTGGACCGTGTCCTTAAGCCCCCCCACCTTTCGGGCCACGGGCGGGGTGCCGTAGCGCATGGCGATCATCTGGGAAAGGCCGCAGGGCTCAAACCGGGAGGGCATCAAGAAGGTGTGGCTTCCCGCGTAGATCCAGTGGGCCAGGGCCTCATCGTACCCCCTTTGAAAGTAGACCCGGCCCGGCCTCTCGCGCATGGCCCGAGCAAACCCCTCCTCCAAAGCCTCCTCACCGCTTCCCAAGACCGCGAGGCTGTAGCCCAGCTCCAGAAGGCGGGGCAGGGCCTCGAGGACCAGGTCCAGCCCCTTCTGGTGGACCAGCCGGCCCACCACCCCCAAAACCGGGGGCTTAAGCCCCAAAGCCTCGGCCAGATGGGCCTCCATCCGGGCCTTTCCCGCCCAGTCCCCGTAGGGAAAGGGGAGGTGCGGGTCGGCCTTAGGGTCCCAGTAAAGGGTGTCCAGGCCGTTTAGGATTCCCCGGAGCTTGGGCCGGTGCCGCCGCAAGACCCCATCCAGCCCCTCCCCGAACTCCGGGGTCTGGATCTCCTCCATGTAGCTCGGGGAGACCGTGGTCACCCTCTGGGCAAAGACGATCCCCCCTTTCATCAGGTTGACTTGACCGTAAAACTCGAGCCCCTCCATATGGAAAAGATTCCATGGAAGTCCGGTCCAGTGGAAGAACTCCCCAGGGTCCCAAAGGCCCTGGTGGGCCAGGTTGTGGATGGTGTAGACGGTGGGAAAGCCATAGAGGGCCAGGAGGGCCGCGGGCCAGTCGTGAAGGTGCAGAAGGTCAAACCCTGGAGCGAGGCCCCGGGCCGCAAGGGCAAAGCGAACGAAGCGGCGCACGTCGTCCGGGTAGCCGTAAAGCCGCTCCCTCTTGAAGTCGGGAAGGCCGAGCAGCCAAAACCGCACCCCCCCTTCCACCCGCTCCCCCAAGGCCGCCCGCTCCTCCTTCCCCGCAAAGGAAAAGCCCACCTCCCCCACGGCCTGGGCCTCCACCCAGGGAACCCAGGGGATCAGCACCGTGGCCTCCACGCCCAGGGGCTTAAGCGCCTTGGGCAACGCCCCCACCACATCCGCAAGCCCCCCCACCTTCAGAAGGGGGAAGGCCTCGGCGGCCACCATGAGCACCCTCACGGTTCCACTATAGGCCAGACCCCCTCCGGCAGAGGCACGGCCTGGGAAAGGTCCCCCAGGTAGAGGTAGGTCCAGGCCTCGAGGGGGCCCTTTTCCGTCTGGACGGTCACCCTCCTTCGCTGGTACTCCACCCCCTCGTCCTCGAGGTCGTCGATAAGGGGCAGGACCTCTTCCGGAAGGAGGAGGACCTCCCCGTAGACCCGGCCTGGCCCGGGACCATGCCAGGATAAGGGTAAGGACGGCCCTTCTCGAGGTGGAAAAGCCGGTACCCCTCCACAAACCCCGGGATGACCCCCTGGAGGCGGTCCGCCACCAGGCCGTGGTTCCGTCCTCCCCGCTTCAGGGTGCCGTAGACGAAGAGCCGAACCACCTCCTAAGTCTACGCGGTCTTCCGCCTCCGGTTCCTAAGAAGCCCGGCCCTGAAGGCCCGCACCACCTCGCGGGAAAGCCTCCCTTTAGGGGGCTGTGAAAGGCGCGCAAAAACTCAGCCCAAAAACCGGTAGCCCAGGCCCACCACCGTCTCGATGAACCTTGGGGCTTTGGGGTCGTCCTGCAGCTTCTTCCGGAGGAGGCGGATATAGGCGTCCACCACCCGCTCCTCCCCCTCGAACTCGAGGCCCCAAACCCTTTCCAAAAGCTCCTCTCGGCTGTAGACCCTCCCCGGGGCGCTGGCCAGGGTGAAGAGGAGGGCCCGCTCCCTGGGGGAAAGCCGCAAAGGCTCGCCGAAAAGCCGGGCCTCCTGCCGGGAAAAGTCCAGCTCCAAAGCCCCGTACCGCCTGGCCCCCTCCTTCCCCGCCCGGCGCAGAAGGGCCTGGATGCGGGCGGAAAGCTCCTTGAGGGAAAAGGGCTTGCCCAGGTAGTCATCGGCCCCCGAAAGGAGCCCCTCCACCCGGCTTTCCTCGTCCGAACGGCCCGTGAGGACGAGGGCGGGGAGGAGGGGGTCGAGCTCCCGGAAGGCCTTCAGGACCTCGAGGCCCTCCGCATCTGGAAGCCCCCGGTCTAGGACCAAAAGGTCCGGAAGCTCAGCCTCCAAAGCCTCCCTGCCCGTCTTGGCCCAGGCCACCTTGTGGCCCTCCGAGCTCAGAAATCGTTGGACCAGCTGGCCAATCTGCGGATCGTCCTCCACCAATAGGATGCGCGCCATAAATCAACGCCCAAGAAGAATCACTAGGCCAGTGTACTCGCCCTCCTTGAGGCCGAGGACCTGGCCCACCTCCTCATCGTAAAAGGTCTCGGCGGGGTAGGCCGCCACCCCAAGCCCCGTGGCGGCCAGGAGGAGGAGGCCCGCGGCGTACCCCGCCTCCAAGAGGGCGTACCGATACCCCCTAAGGCCAAACAGCGCGGCGCTTCGCTCTGGAACCAGCGTAAGGACCAGGAGGGCGGCGGCCTTTTCCAGGGGAAGGTCCAAAAGGGCGGCCTTGAGCCGGAGGAAGTCCGGCCTGGGGGCGATCTGAAAAAGCTGGTGCTCCTTGGGGAAGTAGTGGTAGACCCCTGGGAAGACCCCTTGGACCTCCTGGACCACCAGGTAGGCCTCAAGGGGGTAGGCCCCGCCGGCGGAGGGGTAGAGGCGGCCCTGATCCTTCTGGCCCAGAGCCTCGCTGTTGCGCGAGGCCAAAGCCATCAAGAGCTGGGAAACCTCCGCCAGGCTCAAGGAGGAGCCCACCTCGGGAAGCCTAGGGGCAAGCCGGGCCAGAACCCGCCACAAGGGTGCCCCCCCTTCCAGGCGGGGCGGGGGAAGGGCCTGGGTCTCCAAAGGGGTGGCGTAGACCTTGGCCGCGGGGAGCTTCCTCATGGGCAGCTCGTCCCCTGGCTTAAGCCGGCTCAGGCGGTAGAAGGCTTTACCCGGATGCTCCATGCTCAAAACCGATACCCCTTGGGCACCACCACCACCCCCTCGGGGGTCACCGTGAACCCCCGGGCCCGGTCCTCCTCCAGGTCGTAGCCGATCTCGGTATGGGGTGGGATCTTGACGTTCTTGTCCACGATGGCGTTCTTGATCCGGCAGTACCGGCCCACCTCCACGTCGTCGAAAAGGACAGAGCGCTCCACCAAGGCGTAGGAGTTCACCCGGACCCGCCGGAAAAGGACGCTTTCCCGCACCGTCCCCCCGCTCACGATCACCCCACCCGCCAGAAGGCTATTCAGGGCCCGGCCCACCCGCTCCCCCGTCTCGTGGACGAACTTGGCCGGGGGGCTGAAGAGGTTGGCGGTGCGCAAGGGCCATTCTGGGTTGAAGAGGTCAAACTCCGGCACCACCTTGACCAGGTCCATGCTGGCTTCAAAGTAGGCGTCCAGGGTCCCCACGTCCCGCCAGTAGGTGTTCTCCCCCTCCTGGCCGGGGATGGGGTTGCGGCGGAAGTCGTAGGCGTAGACGCTGTACCCCTCCTTCAAGGCGCGGGGAAGGATGTCCTTTCCGAAGTCGTGGCTGCTCGTGGTGTCCTTGGCATCCGCCTCCAAGAGCTCAAACAGCGCCTCGGTGCGGAAGAGGTAGTTCCCCATGGAGGCCAAGGCCCACTCCGGCCGGCTGGGGATGGGCCTAGGGTTCTGGGGCTTCTCCTGGAACTCGGTGATGCGCCACCCGGCGTCCACCTGGAGGACGCCGAAACGGCCCGCCTCCTTCAGGGGAACCGGATACGCGGCAACGGTGATGTCCGCCCTTTTTTCCAGGTGGTACTCCACCATGTGCATGACGTTCATCTTGAAGATGTGGTCCCCCCCGAAGATGGCCACCGCCTCGGGGGCATGGTTGTGGACCAGGTGGAGGTTCTGATAGATCGCGTCCGCGGTGCCCCGGTACCAGACGGGGCCCAGCTCCTCATACCGGTACATCTGGGCGGGCACCAGGAGGATAAAATGGTCATCCAAAAAGGCCCCGAAGCGCCAGTAGCGCTGGATATGCTCGGTGAGGGACTGGGCCTTGAACTGGGTGAGGACGTAGATCCCGTAAATCCCGGAGTTGACAAAGTTGTTTAATACAAAATCGATGATCCGGTACTTGGCCCCGAAGGGCACCGCGGGCTTGGCCCGTTTAGCCGTGAGGGGGTATAGACGGCTTCCCTGGCCTCCCGCCAGAATCATTCCCAAGACTCGAGGCTTCACGAAGATCCCCCCTTTGGCCCCAGTATAGTAGAGGCCATGCAGGTGCGGGCGGTCCAGTGGTCCACCCCCCCCATCCACCCCAAACCCCCCCGGCCCTTCTTTGGACAGGAGCGGGCCCTTAGGGCCCTCGAGGACGCCCTAAGGCTCAAGGCCCACGCCTATTTGGTGGGCCCAAGCGGCCTGGGCAAACGCCACCACCTCGAGGCCCTCCTTAAAACCCGGCCCGTGGAGGCCTTGGACCTGGTCTACCTTCCCTTGGGAAACGAGGGGGCCCCGGTCCTCCTTCCCCCGGGGGCGGGCCGGGGGCTTCTGGAAGGGGTGGAGGCCCTTCTTGGCGAGTTCTCCCCCGCCCTCTTCCGGGAGCGGGCCTTCCTCTACGCCAAGACCTTGGCGGAGGCCCGGCACCGGAGGGAGGCGGAAAGGCTGCTACAAGCCCTGGCCGAGGAGGCCCAGCGCCACGGGTACATCTTGGAGGAGAACGAGGAGGGGCTTAAGCTTTCCGGCCAGGGCCCCTTGCCCACCGAGCTTTCCCTGAGGTTGGAGGAGACGGTTTTGGCCTACCTCGAGGCCGCCCAGAAAGCCCAGGCGGAGGTGGCGGCCCTACGCCGGGGGTACGCCGAACGCCTTCTGGCCCCCAGGGTGGAGCGGCTCAAGAAGGCCTTCCCCCAGGCGGGCCGGTATCTGGACTGGCTCTTTGAGCGCCTCCTCCTGGCCGCGGCCCTGGAAGAGGAGGTGGTCCTGGAGGAGGTCCTGCCCCGGCTTCTTGTGGAGGAGAAGGAAAGGCTGGTCTATGAGCCCATCCCCACTCCGGAAAGGCTTTTTGGCCATCTGGAGTACGAGCAGAAGGACGGGGGGGTTTCCACCCACTTAGGCCTCCTCCAGGCGGGGGCCCTCCACCGGGCCACCGGGGGGTTTCTGGTCCTCGAGGCGGCCAAGGTGCTGGAGTACGGGAGCTACCCCCTGCTCAAACAGGCCCTAAGGCAGAAGGAGGTGGAGCCCATCCGGCGCCTGGAGGCCAAGGGGCCAAAGATCAGGCCCGCCCCCCTCACCGCCCAGGTCTTCCTGGTGGGTCCGCCGGAGGTCTTTGCCCTATTGGAGGAGGACGAGGAGTTTTTAGAACTGTTCAAGATCCGCGTGGAGTTCAGTCCTGATCTACCCTATACCGAGGAAAACGCCGCCCAGCTTGGAGGCTTCCTCGAGGCCCAGGGCGTCCGCCTCACCCCGTATGGGCTCGCCGCCCTCGTGGACGAGGCCCGGCGGCGGGCGGAGCACCTAGACCGGATGGACGCCCGCCTCTTCTACCTTCTGGACCTCGCCAAAGAGGCCCAGGCCCACCAGGACCCGGTGGGCCGAGAAGGGGTGGAAAAGGCCTTAAGGGCTAGGGAGGAGCGGTTTGCCCTGGAGGAGGAGACCTACCGGAGGGAGGTGGAAGAGGGGGTGCTCACCCTCTCCACCCGGGGCCTGGCCGTGGGGGAGATCAACGGCCTGGTGGTCCTGGAGGGCCCCATTCCCCAGGGAAGGGTGGTCCGGATCACCGCCCGGGCCGCCCCGGGACGGGAGGGGGTCCTCTCCATTGACCGGGAGGTGGGCCTGGGGGGGCAGCTCTTCCACAAGGCCGTGCTGACCCTGGCCGGCTACCTCCGGGGCACCTATTCGGAGGTGGGGGCGCTTTCCGCCACCGTCAGCCTGGTCTTCGAACAGAACTACGGGGGCCTCGAGGGGGATTCAGCGGGGCTCGCGGAGCTCCTCGCGGTCCTTTCCGCCATCAGCGGCCTCCCCCTACGGCAGGATTTGGCGGTCACGGGGGCGATCGACCAGACGGGCCGGGTCCTGGCGGTGGGCCGGGTGGCGGAGAAGGTGGAGGGGTTTTACCAGCTCTGCCAGCTCCAAGGCCTTACGAACACCCAGGGGGTGGTCCTCCCCGAGGCCAACCTCCGCCACCTTACCCTGAGGCGGGAGGTGGTGGAGGCGGTGGAAAGGGGACAGTTCCACCTCTACGCGGTGAAGAACGTGGACCAGGCGATCGAGCTCCTTTTCGGCATGCGCCCCCAGGGCTTCATGGGCTTCCACGCCCGGGTGAAAGAGGCTTTAGCCCACTTCCAGGCCCTGGAAAACGGGGGTGAGGACTAGCGCAAAGGCTCCAGGACGAGCTGCTTCCTCGGGGGCTCGGCGAAGCGCATGGGCAGGTAGGCCCCTTTTCCCCATAGGGGAAGGAGATCGGCAAAATGGGGGGTGAGGAGGTGGCCCGACTGGCCCATGGGGTGGAGGAACCAGGAGGCCTCGGGGTCGGAAAGGTCCACGATCTGGCGGTAGCTGGGGCCCTTGGTCATCCGGAGCGTCCTGGGGTCAAAGGGGCCCACGTTGACCGTGTACCGGTCCCCCCCAAAGGCCACCCCTCGCTCGACGAAGCGGGCCAAGGGGGTGTGGGAGAGGACCGGGTGCCGGAAGGTGGCCTGGTGGACCTCTCCCCAGGAGGGGAGGCGTGCAAACCGGCCTAGGGCCCGCTCCAGGGCCAAGGCGGCGAAGTCCAAGCAGGTCTCTTGGTACTCCGTTTCGGGCTGGTCGCAGTTTTTGTCCCCCTCCTTCAGGGCCTTCAGGAGGTAGCGGGGCTCGTCCCAATAGGCCTGGCCCACCTCCCGGGCCGGTAGGCGGGTCAGCTCGGTGTACCAAAGGGCAAAGGCCGTGGCCTCGAGGGAGGAGGCCTCCATCCGCCCGTCCCAGGCGAGCAGGCGGTCCCGCCAGGTGCGGCCTTTCTCGGAAAGCGGGGTAAGGGCCTGAAGGACCGGGCGGAAGTCCCGAAAGAGCAGGGAGGTCTGGTCCAGCTGGATGGCCTTCATGTCCTCTAGGCCCAGCCTCTCCTTGGCAAGGAGCATCTCCTCTATCCGCCGGGCCCGGTAGGGTTCGGCCCACTCCAGGGCCAGGGTGTAGGGGTAGCCGGGGGGGGTCACCCGGTGGTTGGCGGTGACCACGTACCCCTCCTTGGGGTTAAAGACGCGCGGCCAGGCCTCAAAGGGCACAAAGCCCTGCCAGTCCCACTCCCCCGTTCCCGGCACCGGGTAAAGCCCACTGTGGCCCGGCTTGCGGATGGGGAACCTCCCAGGGGCCATATAGCCGATGTTCCCCTCCACGTCCGCATAGACGAAGTTCTGGCTGGGGGCGGAGTAGTAGGAAAGCGCTTTTTGAAACTCCTCCCAGTTTTTCGCCCGGTTAACCCCTAGGTAACTCATGAGGAGGTGGTCCTCCTCATCCAGGCTCACCCAGCGGAGGGCCAGGGGCTTTTCGGGCTTTTCCTTCAGGGCATCCGAGAGGACGGGGCCGTAGACCGTCTCCCGGACCTTAAGCCTTTCCTCCTTCCCCCCCTTGACGCGGATGACCTCCTCCCTGAGCCCATAGGGCACCACCCGGCCCTTGTACCGGTACCCCCCCGGGGCTTCCTCCATCACGTAGAGGTCCTGGACATCCGCCCCCACGTTCGTCACCCCCCAGGCGATATGCTCGTTCCGCCCGATGACGATCCCGGGCACCCCGGGAAGGCTGGCCCCGATGGCCTTGTACCCGGGGGCCTCGAGGGCCATCAGGAACCAGAGGGAGGGGACCTGAAGCCCCAGGTGGGGGTCGTCGGCCAGGAAGGGCTTGCCCGTGACCGTGCGGCTTCCCGAGACCACCCAGTTGTTGGAGGCCTCGAGGAAGCGAGGGACCTTTCGGGAAAGGTCCAGAAGGGCGGCTAAGGGTTTTTCCTCCCCTTGAGCCGGTTTAGTCGGAAGGTGGCGAAGGATCGTGGGGGCGTCCTCCGGGTAAGGGGGAAGGAGCTCAGCGATCCGGTCCGGGGAAAGCCCCCGGGCGAGAAGCCGGTAGCGGAGGAGCTCCCGGTCCCAGTTGGCGGAGAGGTCATAGCTCATCATCTTGGCCCAGACCAAAACATCAGGCCCTGTCCAAGGCTCGGGCCTAAAGCCCAAGAGCCGAAACTCCAAGGGCAAAGGCGGCCGGCTAGTCAGATAGGCGTTGATGCCCGCCACGTAGGCGTCCACCGCCCGCTTTTCCTCGGGGTAAAGATGGGCGTAGGCGCTCTTCGCTGCCTCATAGAACCCCCAGGTCCTAAGGAACCGGTCCTCCTCCAAAGTGGCCTCCCCCAGGACCTCGGAAAGCCGCCCCTGGCCCACGCGGCGCTGGAACTCCATCTGCCATAGCCTTTCCTGGGCATGGACCACCCCTTGGGCGAAGAAGAGGTCCTCGAGGCTTTCCGCCTTCACCCGGACCACCCCATACCTGTCCCGCTCCACAAGGACCGGGGCGGAAAGCCCCTTGAGGGCCAGGCGTCCTGTTTCCTGAGGCCAGGTGGAACGGAGGTAAAGGTACCCAAAGAGCCCTAGGAGCCCGATCAAGACCAAAAGCCCCAGGGCTAGGCCGGCCAACACACGCAGGAAGGTTTTCATATCAAGTCAAAGTGTACCGCGAACTCGAGCGCCCTGCGCCACCCGGGGCTGAGCCCTTGGCGCTGCTCCAAAGCCGGCGCAGGGTTTCGTATAATAGGCCTATGAAAATCGAGCTTCGAGAAAACGGCCCTCTGGTCATACGCGGGGCAAGGATCCGTATCCAGGTGGGGGAGAAGGAGGAGATCAGGGAGGGCGCGGTGGCCCTTTGCCGCTGCGGGGGCTCGGAAAACAAACCCTTCTGCGATGGGACCCACCGGAGGATCGGCTTCCAGACCCCTGGCGGGGCGCTCGAGGCGGAAGACTGACCAGCCAGTCACATTCTTCTCACCCGGGATGGGCTAGAGTCTCCTGGGAGGTGCTATGCGCTACCGCAAGCTCGGCAAATGGGGTCTCAAGGTCTCGGAGATCGCCTTGGGAGCCTGGGTCACCTTCGGGGACGCGGTGAAGGACAAGGAAACCATCCGCGAGATTGTGAAGATCGCCTATGAGGGCGGGGTGAACTTCTTTGACAACGCGGACGTTTACGCCCGGGGCCTGGCGGAAGAGATGATGGGGGAGATCCTAAAGGACTACCCCCGGCACACCCTGGTCCTCTCCACCAAGGCCTACTGGCCCATGTCGGAGGACCCCAACGACCGGGGCCTTTCCCGCAAGCATCTTTTGGAAAGTATTACCAAAAGTCTTCGGCGGCTTAAGACCGACTACGTGGACCTCTTCTTCGCCCATCGCTACGACCCCGAGGTCCCCATGGAGGAGATCGTCTCCGCCATGCACACCATTGTGGAGAAGGGGTACGCCCTCTACTGGGGCACCTCGGAGTGGCCCGCGGCCCGCATCGCTGAGGCGGTGGCCTTTGCCAAGGCCAACGGCCTCCACCCCCCCATCGTGGAACAGCCCCAGTACTCCATGCTTTACCGCGAGCGGGTGGAAAACGAAATCCTGCCCGAGGCGGAGCGGTTTGGGATGGGCTTAGTGGTCTGGAGCCCCCTTGCCATGGGAATGCTGACCGGCCGGTACGACCAGGGCATTCCCGAGGAAAGCCGCTTTGCCCGTTACCCCCAGTTCGCAGAACGGTTCCTCACCGAGGAAAACCGCAAGAAGGTCCTTAAGCTCAAGGAGGTGGCCGACGAGCTCGGCCTTACCCGGACCCAACTTGCCCTGGCCTGGGTGCTCAGGCTTCCCGGGATCTCCAGCGCCATCACTGGGGCCACCCGGCCCGAGCAGATCCAGGAAAGCCTAGGGGCAGCGGGGGTGGATCTGCCGAAGGAGGCCCTGGACAAGATCGAGACCATCCTCCAAACAAAAGCAGATGGCCCCTGAGAAAACCCCTAACGCATTTTTTGCCCTGATGCACTTGCCCGTTGCTTTGCCCCAAAGGGGCAAGCACCGGGAGGGCTTATACACCCGAGGGACTTGGAAAGGGCTTTGGCAATCCTACCTACTGGCAGGTGCCATGACCACAGCCACGGCCCTGTCCCTAGTCTCCACCCCCATGGCCCTCCGCAGGGTAGCCCCTATGGGGCTGACGCCAAGCCCCCACCTCAAAGCCTCTTTTCAAAACCATCCTATCGGTGTTTGACCCTGGAACGTAGCCCCTGTGCGGCTGAACGGGCCAAAGCAACCATGACCAATGGGGCCTGCATCTGGTGGTCCTCTCCGTGTCCCCAGAAGGTGTCCCTTGCGGGAGGATGGACGGGGAAGGGACCACCGGCTGGGGTATGAGGGAATCGTGGGGATGCGCAAGAACCGGTGGCTTGCCGATGGGCGAAGCTGAAGGATGTTTCCTTCGGAAAGCACCGCACGGGCTGGTCCTTGGGAGCTGAGGGGTCAGGAAAGTCGGTGTCGGGAAGAGGGTATATGGCTATGCAGGGGATGCGGGAGGGGCAAGAAGTGAGTTAAAGCTCCATAGATTCGGCATGGGACTTACCCCCCATTTGGGGGATGTGCCCTTTCCCATAAGGAGGGGCCAACATGAAAAGAGGCTTTACTTTGGTGGAACTTCTCGTTGTAATTTCGGTCTTTGGGATTTTAGTAGGCTTGGTGGCTTCCACCGTAGGAGGGTTGCGCCGCCAGTTGACCCTAGAGGATGCAGCCAACACCTTTTCACAAGACCTCCAGACCTGCCGAACCAACGCCCTCTCCTGGGGTGACAACTGTAGGGTGCGTTTCCTGAACGCGGGCACCTACGTAGTGGAACGCAAGGCATCGCCCACGGGTTATACCGTAATCCTCACACGCACTCTACCCTCATCTTTGGCCTTCAGCAATGTCCCATCTGGAGCCTGGATTGAATTTGATCCCAGAACGCTCATGGCCATCAGTCCGGGCTTCCCTACTGTGGGTTCTGGAGTAAGCGCCCCTGAGGTCCGGCTCACCAACGGAAACAGAACCTTACGCCTAGTCCTATCCATGACCGGAGCAGTTAAGACCGCCTTTCTATGAGGGGGGAGGGGATGCGGCGAATCCTGGGGATGACCCTGATCGAGGTGCTGGTGGCCTTGGTGGTGCTAGGGCTGGTGGCAGGGGCCTTCACCACCACCGTGGTCTCCAGCCTGCGGATGAACAGCGACGACCGCGTCCGGGCCCGGGCCATCGCAGCGGCTGAGACCTGGTTGGACCGTTTTCGGGCCAAAAGCCTAGACTTTGGCGCCTTCACGACTCCCAGGTCCTTCAACTACGGCTATGATTACGCCGGCGACCCCACCTTCGTAGCCGCCGGAGACCCTAACCCAACAATTCTGAATCAGGAGTGGGGAGCCTTCAGGTTTACCGTCCAGGCGACCTCATTCGCCACCTCACCCCAGGTCTGGACGGTGACTGTTACCACCTGGTACCGCAAGACGGGAGGAGGTGAAGCGAACTTTGTTCTCAGCACGCTCATTAGCCAGTAAGGGTTTCAGCCTGGTAGAGACCCTGCTGACTCTGGCCATCCTAGGTGTCCTGCTCGTCTTAGCTCTCAATGGGTTTACCCAGTCCCTTTTCTTCAAACGTCATGAGGACCTTCGACTGAAAACTCAGCAGAACCTGAGGGCCGCTTTGCACTACATCACCCAAGACCTCCGCTCTGGAGCCTACCTGCACCTTTGGCATCAGACCCCTTGTGACCCCTCCAAGCCGTGCAGCAACCACACTCAGGTGAGCATCGTGGTCCTCACGGGCCAGTCCACACCTGTGGCCGAACCTCCAGGAAACAGCTTCACCAATTCGGCCGAGACCGGTATATGCGACGCCCGGACCTTCCAAGACGGGGATCTAGCTCTCCTTTACAACGGTGGCCAGGTGCAGCTCTTGCGGATCACCCAGAGGCAACTACTGGCCAACTATTCCCAGCCCTGCTCCGGTCCCCCAAACCCGAACCGGGATAAGGTTCAGCATAACAGCGACAGGATCAGTGGCCAATGGACCACTAGCGCCTACATGTTCAAGGCTGAGCTGACCACCTATCTCATCAGGCCCGATCCCCTGGACCCTAGCCAGAAGGTGCTCTACCGTACGGCTGGGTACGGTGGAAGCATACCTAGCGGGACTGGAATCGTGGCCTTTGGGGTAAGCGGCCTCGAGGTGTGGTACGGGGTGCCCGAGGACCCCAACTCCCTCACCTCCCGTCTGATTTTCTACCCCACCTTGGAGGATGCAGCAGCTGCTTTCAGCGGCCAGGGGTATACTGCCACCCCAGGAAGTGAGAAGTACATTGGCAGCCTGGTTCGGGCGGTGAGGGTGGCCCTCACCGGGACGAGTCCGGGCAACCTTCCTGGGAGGGGCATTCCAGACACCATGACGGTCACTGAGACCGTGGAGTTCAGGAGGTAGGGATGAAGTCCAGGGGGATCGCTCTGATAACCGTCCTTGTGGTTATGGCGGTGATGACTGTGGTAGGAACCCTCCTCTTCACGGGGACTCTCGGGGACCTGCGGCAGACCCGGGCTACCCTCCAGGCCACACAGGCTCGAGCTGCAGCAGAAGCAGGCCTCACCTACGCCCGCTACGCCTTGGAAGTTGCCAGGCCTAACATCAAGGCTCTACTGGCTCCCAGGATGGATCTCAACGTCAATCCCGCCACCCAGTGGGTCCTGCCCCAGGGCCAGTGGGACGATATCGCCACTGGGATCCAGGCCCTCCTCAATGGAAGCTACAGCGCGCTTCCCTCCGGGGCCATTGCCCAGGGCAGCGCCACGATCCAGTTCACCATAACCCGTTTCCGGGGTAACACCCAAGGGGCCACCGCCCAGACCTACCGGGCGGATTATGTGGTGATCTCCACGGGAAGGGCCAGCGGCGCCACCCGCCGGGCGGAGGAGAAGGGATACTTCGAAGTGCAGCTGGGGCGGCCCTCCCTTTCCCAGTGGCTCTTTCTAGTCGACGACGCAGGGGGGCAAACCGGCTTCTTCCCCACCGGGTCGGTCTTCAACGGCCCTGTCCATGCCAACCGCAACTGGGGGTTCTGGGGCAGGCCGGTCTTTAAGGATGTGGTGAGCACCGCTGAGGACGGGGCCTGGTACTGGCACCTGGGTGGGGATGGGTGCACAGGGTCCAACCGAGTCCGGGTCAGGGGTGACTCCCGCCCTCCCTGCACGGTCCCCGACTTCCAAAAGGGCTTCCTGCGCAACCAACCGGTGGTCGATCTGCCTACCTCCACCCTCTCCCAGCAGCGCGCCGCTCTGGGGATGAACCCCGCGGACACCACCTCTCCCTCCCCAAAGGAGATCTGCTTCGCCCTGGGCCTTCACAACCCCCCCAACAGGAACTGTAACAGCAACCCCTCCATCCCCAACGGGGTCTATCTGGTCAATGACGGCACACGGGTCAAAGGGGGGATCTATGTCCAGGGAGACCTGGACGCTCTGGTTGTCCAGGCCACCGGGGCCGGTCAGCAGGCTTACCGCTTCACCCAGGGCTCCAGCACCTGGGTCATCACTGTGGATTACTCCACCAATACCACCACCGTGTTCAAGGACGGCGTTACCGTGGGTACCTATGCGGGTACACCCAATGGCCCCGCCCCCCTGGGGACCGGAGGGCCTACCGGCCAGATCTACGTCACCGGGAAGATCAATAGTCTAAAAGGACCTGACCGGACGGGCCCTTTGCCCTGTGGGAACAACTACCCCGGGAACGCTGACCTCTGCCCGGACCACCCTCCGCCCTCTCAGATCCCTCCCGCCATCCAAGGAGACCCAGCTCCAAATCACCGCAGTAGGGCAGGTCGGCATCACGGGGGATCTGGTCTACGAATGCGATCCTACCAAAACCGCTGATTCTGGCTACCTCAGCGGCCACCCGCGGTGCGCTCTGGGGGGGGGCCAGACCCTGCCCACGGTCCTCGGGGTGATGTCCCAGACCGACTACATCGTCATTAAGAACACACCGGTGAGAGCCCCCGACAACCTCTACCCGTGGGGCTCCTACCTATCCGGGGCCACAGGCAAAGGGCTGGCTGTGGAGAACTACTCCGGCAGGGGGCCCCAGGGCAAGCTCCGGCTCTTCGGCGGCCTCATCCAGGCCGTGGACCAACTCAGAGGGACAGTGGACTCCTCGGGTAGACTGATCTCCGGCTACCTGGAGACCTATGATTACGACCTCCGCTTCGCAGAAAGCTCCCTGGTCCCGCCCAACTTCCCCACAGTGCGGGTATTTGACGTCCAAAGGATCCTGACTACCCCACTCTCGTTCCGGGAATACTAAGGGGACGGGTCTTTCTGCTTCCCCGTCAGGGGAACACCGAGAAGCCATACTGGGCTTGGTCCGGTCAGTGGGGGGCTGGGGACCCTGGCCGGGGGAGCCTTCCTCATGGGGCGGTCCCAGGCGGAAGGTCTTAGGGGTGGTCCTGGGCCTGGCCCGGCCAGTCTGAGCCTGGTGGCTCTGGGCCTTGGCCTCTCTTTTCGAGGGCTTCCTCGTGCCCATTCTCAACGGGTCCAACCAGGCCCTGGGAATGCTCCTGGGGGGCCCTCTGGCGGACCGGATCTTCGAACCGGCCTTTGGGGAAAGGGGGGTGGGGACAGGGGTTCTCCTCGTCCTGGTAGGGATTCTGGGAGCGGGGGTAGCCCTTCTGGCCTTTCTCTTCCCCCAGGTGCGGGAAGTGGAAGACCGGCTCGAGGACGCTGATGAAACCCCTTTCTCGGAGGCCCGGTAACGCTTCCATGCTAAAATGGCCTCCATGTGGTGGAAAGAAGCGGTCATCTACCAGATCTATCCCCGGAGTTTCCAGGACACCAACGCCGACGGGGTGGGGGACCTCGAGGGCATCCGCAGGCGGCTTCCCTATCTAAAAAGTCTGGGGGTGGATGCCCTGTGGCTCTCCCCCTTTTACAAAAGCCCCATGCGGGACTTCGGCTACGATGTCTCGGACTATTGCGACGTGGACCCCATCTTCGGCACCCTGGAGGACTTCGACCTCCTCCTTTCCGAGGCCCATGCCCTGGGCCTTAAGGTCCTCATCGACCTCGTCCCCAACCACACCTCGAGCGACCACCCCTGGTTTTTAGAGTCCAGAAGGGACCGCAGTAGCCCCAAACGGGCCTGGTATGTTTGGGCCGACCCCGCACCCGATGGCGGCCCCCCCAACAACTGGCAGAGCTTCTTCGGAGGCCCCGCCTGGACCCTGGACGAGGGCTCGGGCCAGTACTACCTCCACCAGTTCCTCCCTGAGCAGCCCGACCTAAACTGGCGCAACCCCGAGGTGCGAAAGGCCATCCACGAGGTCATGCGCTTCTGGCTCCGGCGGGGGGTGGATGGCTTCCGGGTGGACACCCTTTGGCTTTTGGCGGAGGACCTCCTCCTTCGGGACGAGCCCGGCAACCCCGACTGGCGCCCGGGGATGTGGGACCGGGGGCGGCACCTCCATATCCACATGGAGGACCAGCCGGAGACCTACGCCTACGTGCGGGAGATGCGCTTCGTTCTGGACGAGTTCAGCGAGCCGGGCCGGGAGCGGGTGATGGTGGGGGAGATCTACCTGCCCTTTCCCCAGCTCGTCCGCTACTCCCAGGCGGGCTGCCACCTGCCCTTCAACTTCCACCTCATCTTCCGGGGCCTTCCCGACTGGCGGGCGGAGAACCTGGCCCGCATCGTGGAGGAGTATGAAAGCCTCCTCACCCCCTGGGACTGGCCCAACTGGGTCCTGGGCAACCACGACCAGCCCCGGCTGGCCTCGAGGCTGGGGGAGGCCCAGGCCCGGGTGGCGGCCATGCTCCTCTTCACCCTAAGGGGCACCCCCACCTGGTACTACGGGGATGAGATCGGGTTGCCAAACGGGGAGATCCCCCCGGAAAAGGTGCAGGACCCCGCGGCCCTTAGGCAGAAGGGGCGCAGGGGCGAGCACGGCCTGCCCCCGGGCCGGGACCCCGTGCGCACCCCCATGCCATGGGACACCTCACCCTATGCGGGCTTCTCCAGCGTGGAGCCCTGGCTTCCCCTAAACCCCGACTGGAAGACGCGGAACGTGGCGGAGATGGAGAAAGACCCCCGCTCCATGCTCCACCTGGTGCGAAGGCTCATCGCCCTAAGGAAGGACCAGGAGCTCCTCTACGGGGCCTACCGCACCCACCGGGCGGAGGCCGGGGTCTACGCCTACCATAGGGGCGAAGGATGGCTCGTGGCCCTGAACCTCACAGGCAAAGAGCGGGGCCTTGAGCTCCCCAAGGGAGGGCAAGTGGCCCTTTCCACCCATCTGGACCGGGAGGAAAAGGTGGAGGGGCGCCTCCTTTTGCGTCCGGACGAGGGGGTGGTGGTCCGGCTAGGCTAGAAGCATGGACCCCTTCGCGCACCTGGCAGAAGCCTATGAGGCCTGGTACGAGACCCCCCTGGGGGCCTATGTCATCGCCGAGGAGGAAAAGGCCTTAAGGGCCCTTCTTCCCCCGGGGGAAAGCCTCCTCGAGGTGGGGGCGGGGACCGGGTACTGGCTGAGGCGGCTGGCCTACCCGGTCCGGGTGGCCCTCGAGCCCTCGGAGGCGATGCGCAAGGTGGGGCTGAGGAAGACCCCGCAGGCGGTGTGGGTGGCGGGGCGGGGGGAAGACCTGCCCTTCGACGCGGAGCGCTTTGACCTGGTCCTCCTCTTCACCACCTTGGAATTCGTGGGGGACGTGGAACGGGTGCTGGCCGAGGCCAGACGGGTTCTAAAGCCCGGCGGGGCCCTCCTTCTGGGCATCCTCGAAGCCCTCTCCCCCTGGGCGGCCCTTTACCGCAGGCTTGGGGAGAAGGGGGTAGCGCCCTGGAAAGAGGCCCGCTTTCTCGCCCGGGAGGACCTCAAGGCCCTCCTGGGGCCTCCCGAGGTGGAGAAGGAAGCGGTGTTTTTGGCCCCTGAGGCCCAGCCCCCCTACCCCGAGGCCGATGAGGCGGGAAGGCGGGCGGGCAACCGGCCTGCCCTATACTTGGGAAGATGGCGGTGAAGGCCTTGTTTGCCCTCTACCCCCTCCTCCAAAGGGATTACAAGGCGGTGGAGAAGGCCCTTCTGGCCCTGGAGCAAAGCGGGCTGGACCACCGGGTCTTCCCCACCCATTCCGAGCTTTCCGGGGAGGAGGAGGCGGTCTTTCAAACCCTCAAGGAAGCCTTTCTGAAGGCCTCGGAAGAAGGGGGGCTGGTGATGTGGGCCCTTTTCACCAACGCCTGCCAAGCCCAAGACCCCTTTCGCAAACCCGATAGGCTCCAGCGCTTCCCCCCGCAGGCGATCGCCCAAAAGGCCCTGGAGGGCCTAAAGGCAAGAAGCGCCCTGGACATCGGCACGGGGACCGGGGTCTTCGCCGAGGCCTTCTTGGAGCTCGGCCTTTTTAGCGTCGGGGTGGACCCCCGGGCGGACCGCCTCGAGGCGGCCCGGGCCAAGGTGAAGGGGGCCCGTTTCGTGGAGGGAAGGGCCGAGGCCCTCCCCTTCCCCGACGGAAGCTTTGACCTGGCCTTCTTCGGGCTTTCCCTTCACCACCTGGACCCCCTGGCCGCCCTTAAGGAGGCCGCCCGGGTGGCTAAGCGGGTCGCTGTTTTGGAATGGCCCTACCGGGAAGAGGAGGTGGGCCCTCCCCTGGAAAGGCGCCTGAGCCCGGAGGCCCTAAGGAGCCTCTTTCAGGAGGCCCTGGGAAGCCCGCCCCGGCTCCTGGTGGAGGAGGGCTACACCCTGGCCGTTTGGAACGGATAAGCCCCCCTCCAGGGCTTAGGCGGGGTTGCCAACAGCTAAAAATCTTGTTGAACTTCGTGCCTTTCTTTGATAAAATGATGACATGAAACTCAGCGTATGGGCCAAAAAGCGCGGCATTACCCCCAAGACGGCGTGGCGCAGGGAAGGGAAGGCAAAATGCCTGTGCCGTTCGAAATCCTTTCTGAGGGCGCTGGCTGCTTCCCGAAGGGAACACCGGGTTGCTTCGCGAAGCGAACACCGAGCTGCTTCGCGAAGCGAACACCGAGCTGCTTCGCGAAGCGAACACCGAGAGGCGCTTGAGCGTGAAGATCCATAGAGCCTACCGCTACGAGCTTGATCCCAATGGCGAACAACGCACCCTTCTTGCGAAGCACGCCGGGGCGGCCCGCTTCGCCTACAACTGGGGCCTTGCCCGGTGGAAGGAGATCTACGAAACCACCGGTAAGTCCACGAATGCGATCGAACTGCACCGGGAACTGAACCGCCTCAAGAAGACGGACTTCCCCTGGATGTATGAAGTGTCCAAATGGGCGCCGCAAGAGGCGCTGCGGGATCTTGAGAAGGCGTTCAAGAACTTCTTTCAGGCCCGAAAGGAAGGCCGGAAAGTCGGATACCCGAAGCCCAGGCGGAAAAAAGACGGACAGGACCGCTTTCGGCTCGATAATAGCCCCGGGACGATCCGGCTTCTTCTCGACGGCGAAGATCCGCGCCATCCCGGAAAAGCGCGCCACATCGTGCTGCCCCGAATCGGCGCCGTCCGCCTCAAGGAAAAGCCGATCCGGAAGAAGAGGGACGGCTCGACGCGCGCGTATCTCCCACAGGGGCGCATCCTGCACGCGACGGTCACCCGGGAAGCCGATCGCTGGTTCGTGAGCCTCACGGTTGAAGAAGAAATCCCCGATCCCGTCCCGCCCAAGGGCCCCGCCGCCGGCGCCGACGCCGGGCTTTTGTGGTTTCTGGTGATTGCAGAAGTTGGCGGTGGGATCGCCAAAATTGAAGCACCGAAGCCCTTGAAGAAATACTTGAAGCGCCTGCAAAGGCTGATGCGCAAGCTTTCCAGACGCGGCGAACGCGACCCAAACGGAAGGCTCCTCGAGCGAACGAAGAACTACGAGAAGCTTCGACTTAAGATCGCTCGGCTGCACCGGAAAATTCGGAACATCCGCATGGATTTTCTCCACAAACTCACGACCGACCTCGTGCGAACGTATCCGGTGATCGCCATCGAAGACCTGAACGTCGCCGGGATGCTGAAGAACGATCGTCTGGCCCGGCACATCGCCGACGTCGGCTGGGGCACCTTCCGGGCGCTTCTCGAAGCGAAAGCCAAGCTTCGGGGTGTGCGCCTCGTGAAGGTGAACCGCTTTGAGCCGTCGTCGAAGATGTGCCACGCCTGCGGCCACGTTCTCAAGGTACGCCCTTCAGGCGTGACCACGGAACTTCCGCTTTCCGTCCGGGATTGGACGTGTCCGAATTGCGGCGCACACCACGACCGGGACGAGAACGCGGCGAAAAATCTCCTTAGGTCCGCCCTGGCCGTGGGTTTAAACGGCCCTACCGCGAGTTCCGCGGGAAGTCACGCCTGTGGAGACGGGCTCTGCGGCGGAACGGCTCGGCCGGTCTACGAGCACCCCGTCGATGAAGCAGGAAGCAACCGGATGAATGTCCCTTTGGGATATTTGTCTATGGGTTGCGGAACGGGTCCGTGGCCAAAAACCCGTTGAACTGGTGCCGGGGGCGGGACTCGAACCCGCACGTCCTTGCGGACAGCAGATTTTGAGTCTGCCGCGTCTACCGATTCCGCCACCCCGGCAAACGCACCCTTAGCCTAAGGCCGGAAAGCCAGAGTGTCAACGCCACCCCCAAAGTGGGCAGGTCGCCCAGGAGGAGGTAAGGGGTCTGGCCCGCTCGGAAGGCGAAGGGGGCGGCCAGGTACCCCTCGGTGTGGGCGGGTAGCCGGGCCACCACCCGGCCGTAGGGGTCTATGCTGGCGGTGACGCCGTCGTTGCCCGCCCTGAGGAGCCAGCGCCCCGTCTCCACCGCCCGCATCCGGCCCAGGGCGAAGTGCTGGAGCCCTCCGAGGCTGGGGCCGAACCAGGCATCGTTGGTGGCCAGAACCAGAACCCTGGCCCCCTCGAGGGCCAGCCTTCGCGCCACCTCAGGGAAGGCCGACTCGTAGCAGATCATTCCCCCAAAAGGCCCCAAGGGGAGCACCCTTTCCCCCGGGGTCCGGTCCAGAAGCTCCCCAAAGCCAAAGGCCCGGAAGAAAAACCCGTACACCCCTCCTAGGACCTCCCGAAAGGGGAAGCGCTCCCCAAAGGGGACGAGCTTAACCTTGTCATAGGTGGCGAGGATTCTGCCCTTCGCATAGAGGATGAGGCGGTTGGGCCCGAAGAGGTTAAGGCCGCTCACCAAAGGCCTCCCCCCTAGGGCCTGAGAAAGCTCTGGGGGAAGGGCGGAAAGGGCGGTTTCGGGAAAGACCACCACCTGGGCCTCCGGATGGGCCTTTAGGCCCTCCCGGAGGAGGCGGAGGTAGACCTCTTCCGCCCGGGCGCCCAGGGCCTTCTCCAGGGGGTTGATCTTCCCCTGGACGAGGAGGGCCACCCGGTCCGCGGGGGCCTTAGGCAGGGGGAAAAGCCAAAGGAGCGCCCAAAGGGAAAGGGCCAGAAGGCGGAGGCGAGGCTGGGCCAGGGCCCATGCGAACAGGAGGACCAGAAGGGAAAGGAGGTGGACCCCACCCCAAGCGGCCAGGACCCTCCCCGGGGCCTCGAGGAGGGCATAGCCCAAGAAGCCCCAGGGGAAGGCCAGCTCCCCTTGGCCACTCAGCCATTCCAGAACCACCCACCCCCCCACCCGGGCCAAAGGCGTGGGGGTAAGGGCAAAAAGGAGCCCAAAGGAAAGGGCCTTTAAAAGGATCAAGGGGATAAAGGGCACCACCCCCCAGGGCCCGAAAAGCGCCCCAAAGCTCTGAGGCAGCCAGGCGAGGTGGAGGGTCCAAACCCCCAGCCCCGCCAAGAACCCGGCGCGAAATCCGCCCCGAAGAAGGGGGATAAGGGCCAAGGGAGCCAAGGGGCCGAAGGGGAAAGGAGGCAGGGCAAGGGCTAAAGCCAGGCCTGGGAAAAGCGGCCACACCCTTCACCATAACCGACCCAAGGCCACCCTGGTGTGGAAGAATACGGGCGTGCGCCTAGGTATTCTCTCGGATATCCACGCCAACCTGCCCGCTTTAGAAGCGGCCCTGGAGGCCCTCCGGAACGAGGGCGTGGAGGAGGTCTTAGTCCTCGGGGACACCCTTGGCTACGGCCCCCATCCCCGGCAGGTGTTGAGGAGGCTGAGGAAGGAAGGCCTCTCCCCCATCCTGGGGGCCTGGGACCTAAGGGTCCTTTTCCCGCAGTTTCCCGTTCCGGAAGGGATTGGGAAAGAAACCCTGGAGTTCACCCGGCGGCAGCTTAAGGACGAGGACCTCCGGTTCTTGCGGGGCCTCCGCATGAGCCACCGCTCCCTGTACGAGGGCGTGCGGGTGGTGGCCTTCCACGGCCTGCCGAAAGACCCCGAGGGCCGGCCGGACTTTTCGACCCAAAGGCACCTTCTTCCCCTTCTTCAGGAGTACCGGGCCCAGGCCCTCCTCCTGGGGGGGGGCCACCTCCCCATCCACCGCCCCCTAAGGACGGGCCTGGTGGCTGACCCAGGCTCGGTGGGCCTCTCCTTAGGAGGGGGGCACGGGGCGGACGCGATGATCCTCGAGGTGCCGGAAAACCGGGTTTACTTTCGCAAGGTCCCCTACGACCTGGGGCCGCTCCTTTTTGACCTAAGGGCCTGGGGCCTCCCCCCCATCCTGGAAGAGGTCTACCGAACTGGGCGATTCCCCTCGCCATAGCCTGTGGGCCCCCGCGGCGACCCGGGGCTGGGGGTCAAAACGAAGCCCCCGCGCCCAGTCCAGCCGGCCCACCCGGTAAGCGGCCTGCAGGGCAGTGAGCCGCACCAGGGGAGGGGGGTCCTTAAGGCCAAGCCGAATGTTGCTTCGCGAAGCGAACACCGAGAGGCCCAGCCCCGCCTTTAAGTTGGACACGACGATCAGGGCGTTCCGGGCCATCCGGGCGCGGCCGGGCCGGAGGAAGGCGGTGCCCGCATACCTCCTCTGGAAAGCCCTCCCGGAAAGGAGGAAGAAGCCCCTAAGATCAGGGTGGGCGAGGTCGGGCTCGGGCCGGAAACCCTTCCAGACCGAGCCAAACCGGTTCCAGGGGCAGACCTCCTGGCAGAGGTCGCACCCGAAAAGCCACTCCCCCACCCCGTCCCAAAGGGGGTAGGGGATGGCCCCCTTGTGCTCGATGGTCCAGTAGCTCACGCAAAGCCTAGCGTCCAAGGTGCCGTCCCCCAGGAGGGCCCCGGTGGGGCAGAAGGCGAGGCAGCGGGTGCAGCGGCCGCACCGGTTGGGCAAAGGGGCGGGAGGGGGTGGGGGGAGGTCGGTGAGAAGAGCGGCCAGGCTCAGGTGGCTCCCCAGGCCCACCCGGATGAGCATCCCGCTCTTCCCGATAAAGCCGAGGCCGGCCAAAGCGGCGAGGCTCCTTTCGGAAAGGGGGCCATGGTCCACATACCCCCTGGCCCAGGTCAGCCCAAAGGGCTACCTTGAGGCCAAGGCTTCTGGCCAACCCTTCCAGTGCCTTCAGGTGGGGCTCCAGAAGCAGGTGGTAGTCCCGCACCCAGGCGTAGCGGGCCACCCGGCCAAGCCTCAGGCCACCCGGGGGCCTTCCAGGATCGGGAAAGGCGTGGGGGGCGGCGAGGAGGAGGGCGCCTCGGGCGGGAAAACGGAGACTGGGGTCTAAGCGCGCCTCGAGGGTTTGGGAGAGGTAGCCCATCCCCGCAGGCCGGCCTGAGCGGACCCAGGCCCTAAACCGCGCCTTTACCTCCTCAGGAAGGGCCACGGGGGCCCAGGCGGCCAGGGTCACGCGTCAGCGTACCTTGGTCACGCGTCAGCGTACCTCGGTCACGCGTTAGCGTACCTTGAGGAGGATCGCCCCTTCGGCGGCCATCCCCCTTATAATCCCCCCTATGAAGGCCTTCCGGATAGCCCTCCTGGGCGGCGGGACCGTGGGCGGAAGCTTCTACGCCCTCGTCCAGGGGCAGAAGGAGCGCTTCCTCTCCTTGGGCCTCGAGGTGGGCTTCACGGGCGTTTTGGTGCGGGACCCAGAAAAGCCCAGGGCCATCCCTAGGGCGCTGCTAAAGGGGGAGCCCTTTGACCTGCTGGAGGCGGAGGTGGTGGTGGAGGCCATGGGCGGGGTGGAGGCCCCCTTCCGCCTCCTCCTTCCGGCCCTCGAGGCAGGCATCCCGGTCATCACCGCCAACAAGGCCCTGCTGGCCGAAAGGTGGGAGGCGCTCAGGCCTTTTGCGGCAAAGGGCCTCCTCTACTACGAGGCGAGCGTCATGGCGGGCACCCCCAGCCTGGCCGCCCTCGAGGCCCTAAGGGGCGCCAGGCCCCTGGAGCTGCACGCCCTCCTGAACGGGACCACCCTCTACCTCCTGGACGAGATGGAAAAGGGCAAGCCCTACGAGGAGGCCCTTAAGGAGGCGCAGGCCAAGGGGTATGCGGAGGCCGACCCCAGCCTGGACGTCCTGGGCACCGATGCGGCCCACAAGCTCACCCTCCTCGCCCGCCTCCTCGTGGACCCACAGTTTCCCTTCTCTGAGGTCCGGACCAAGGGCATCACCCACCTGACCCCCGAAGCCCTTAAGGAGGCGAGGAGGCGGGGCTTGCGCATCCGGCTTGTGGGAAGCCTCTTTCCCCAGGGGGGGAGGTGGCGGGCCGAGGTCCGGCCCGTGGCCCTGCCCCTGGACCACCCCCTGGCGGAGACCCAAGGGCAAAACGCCCTCCTCTTCCTAAGCCGGGAACTGGGGGAGGTCTTCCTAAGGGGCCCCGGGGCGGGCGGGGAGGCCACGGCGGCGGGGCTTCTTTCCGACCTCTTCCGCCTCCTCCTGGGCACGCCAGGCCACAAACCCCTTCCCCATCCCATCCCCGCCCCGGACCACACCCCGGTGCGCTGGGAGGAAGCATGAAGCCCCTCCTCGAGCGCTACCGTGAGCTCCTGCCCGTGGGCGAAAAGACGCCGGTGGTGAGCCTCTACGAGGGCTCCACCCCCCTGATCCCCCTCAAGGGGCCCAAGGAGGCCCGGGAAAAAGGCGTGGAGATCTACGCCAAGTACGAGGGGCTGAACCCCACGGGGAGCTTCAAGGACCGGGGGATGACCCTGGCCGTCTCCAAGGCCCTCGAGGAGGGCGCCCAGGCCATCGCCGCCGCCAGCACCGGAAACACCGCGGCCAGCGCCGCCGCCTATGCCGCCCGGGCGGGGATTTTGTCCATCGTGATCCTGCCTGCGGGGTATGTGGCCATGGGCAAGGTGGCCCAAAGCCTGGTCCATGGGGCCCGCATCGTCCAGATCGAGGGGAATTTCGACGATGCCCTCCGCCTCACCCGCCTCCTCGCGGAGCACTACCCCGTGGCCCTGGTGAACTCCCTCAACCCCTACCGCATCGAGGGACAGAAGACCCTGGCCTTCGAGGTGGTGGATGAGCTCGGGGAGGCCCCGGAGTACCACGCCCTGCCCGTGGGGAACGCGGGGAACATCACCGCCCACTGGAAGGGGTACAAGGAGTATTACGCCCTAGGCCGTTCCAAGGCCCTCCCCCGGATGCTGGGCTTCCAGGCGGCCGGGGCGGCGCCGCTCGTCCTCGGCCACCCAGTGGAAAGGCCCGAGACCCTGGCCACCGCCATCCGCATCGGCAACCCCGCCTCCTGGGAAGGGGCGATCCGGGCCAAGGAGGAGTCCCAAGGGGCCCTCGAGGCGGTGACGGACGAGGAGATCCTCGAGGCCTACCTCTACCTGGCCCGGGAGGAGGGGCTTTTCGTGGAGCCCGCCAGCGCGGCCAGCCTGGCCGGGGTGTGGCGAATGCTCCGCGAGGGCCGGCTCAAGGGGGGCCGGGTGGTCCTCACCCTCACGGGGCACGGGCTCAAGGACCCCGGCACCGCGGAAAAGGTGGCCCGGCTAAAAGAGGTGGTCCCCGCCCGCCTCGAGGCCGTGGCGGAAGCCGCGGGCCTCGTGTAGACTCTCCTCATGGCGCGGACCAAGACCAAGGAGCCCTTTCCTGGGGCCTACTACGTGGCGGGGGCCATCACCATCGGCCTCATGATCCTGTTCATCGCCCTAGGGGCAAGCCTTCCCCCCGGGGTGGCGGGGTTTCTGGTGGCCTTCGTTTTGGGCCTCACCGTAAGCCCCAGGTACGTGCCCTTTTTCCTTGCGGCAGGGGTTTTCTCCGCCCTGATGGGGTTCTTGGGCCAGGAACCCCAGGTGGCCTGGGGCGGGGTGGGGCTTCTTCTCTCCCAGCTCCTCGTCAAGCGGTACATCCGGGAATGATGGATCCAAACGCCGTGGCCCAAAGGCTCTCCCTCCTTGGTGTGGCGGGGTATGCCTTCTTTTTCTTCCTCCGCCCAAACCCCGAGGGGCTGGCTCTGGCCCTGGGCCTGGCCCTGGGCGGGGCGGCCCTGGCCTATCGGGAGCGGCCCTTCCCGGTGCCTTTTTTCCTCGGGCTTTTCCTCCTCCTCCTCGCATTTCAGCTCTGGCGGGGGGAGCCTTTGGCCTTCCTCCTGGGCGGGGGCTTAGGCCTGGGCCTGCCCTACCTGGCCTGGCGGCTCCGAAAGCCGGCCAGGTAAAGGAGGAGGCCCGCCATCATCCCCTCCCCTAGGGCGTAAAGGTAGGGGAGGAGCAAAGGGGCCCGGAAGCGAAGATAGATAAGAAGCGGCCAGGGCGTAAGGGCCCATACGAGGCCAGGCCTACCGTAGCCCATGGCCAGGACCACCCCCACCCCCAGGCCCCTCAGGTAGGCCAGCCAGCCCGTTCCCCACTCGTTTTGGTAGATGAACCAAAGGAGGTTGGCCCAGACCCCCGCCGCCTCCCAGGAGATCCACCGGGCGGAAACCCGGGCGAGGAGGAGGAGGAGCAAAAAGGCCAAGGCATCCCAGATCACGCCCGCACCTCCAAGGTGGCCACGATGACCTCCAGGGCCTTTTCCACCGCCTCGTCCAGGTTCTCCCCAGGGATGATGGGCACGCCTTCCCGCTCCGCCTGGTGCTCGAGGTGGTCCTGGATGAGGCGGATATCCGCAAAGTGGTCCAGATACTTCTCCTTAGGCCGCATCCGCCCCGTCTCCCGGTCCCGGATGAGGAAACGGTCCTGGTGGACCTTCTCATCGTGTACCACCACCAGCATGGGGACCTGGAGCACGAAGGGCCTGGAGGGGTGGTCCAGATACCCAGGAACCACGTGCACCCCCTCCAGGACCAAGGAGGTCCTTTCCCTGGCCGCCCGCTCCTGGATGGCCTTGAGCCCCACCGCCACCTTCTCCACCTGGTCCAAGAACCCCCGGATGACCAAGGCCTCCTTACCCCCTTCCTCCCGCGAAAGCGAGAGGGCGCTCCAGGCCTCAAAGCTCGAGACGTGCAAAGTGGGCAGGAGCTCCGCGCTCAAGGTGGCCCGGAAGACCTCCCGCACCGCATCCGAGGAGATGATGTGGGTGATGCCGAGCCGGTAGGCTAAGGCGCTGGCTAAAACGCTCTTCCCCACCCCGGTCACCCCCCCGATGAGGACGTGGACCGGCCGGTCGCTCCGGCGCAGGGCCCTCAGGACCAGGTAGCGCTTGGCCACCTCCTCCCCCGCCTCCTCTAAAAGGGTGCGGTAGACCCGCTCCCTCAGGGCACTCCGCCGGATGACGGTCCGGCCCTCCGCATGGAGACGGGCCTCGAGCTCGCGGGCGATGCGGTAGGCCCGGTCGGGGGCCAGGCCCACGGCCATGAGGCTCTGGGAGAGAATCCCCTTGGAGAAGGGAACGCGGGGCTCACCCTCCTCCTCCTCGACGAAGAGCTCCCCCGCGTAAAGCCGTCTCTCGCGGTACCGCCTGCCCGCCGCCCGGCCGTACTTCCTCCGGACGACCTCCGCCACCACGGCCTCGAGGCGGCGGGCCCCGATCCGCCGCACCCCTTCCCGCCGGAGCCTCGCCTCCACCTCCTTGGCCAGCTCGTGGGCCTCCTTTAAAGAGAACCCCGCGTCCTCGAGGCTCCTCGCCAGAAGCCCCTTGGAAAAGGGCCTGTACCGCCTCCCCTCCCGGACTAGGATCTCCTCAAAGGCCAGGGTCTGCCGGGAAAGCCTCTGTGCCGCCTCCCGGCCCAATGCCTTCTCCACCTCCTCCAGCAGGACCTGGCGCAAGGCCCTGGGCGTGACCTCCCGCCGCCCTTCCGCCTTCAGCCGCTCCTCCACCGTATGGGCCACCGAGGTGGCCGCCCCCGCCCCCACCCCGGAAAGGAGGAGGGAGTCCACGAGAAGCCCCTTGGAGAAGGGCCAGCGCCCCCGCCTCAGCTTGACGTAGACCTCGCCCATTCCCCGCATCATACACAAAGCCCCTTACACAGGCGCTTTGTTGACACACCCTTAGCCCCCGTGCTACCATCGAAACTGGCTACGGCGCCGTAGCCAAGCGGTAAGGCAGAGGTCTGCAAAACCTCCATTCGCCGGTTCGAATCCGGCCGGCGCCTCCAGCAAGGGCGCGTAGCTCAGGTGGCCAGAGCACTACCTTGACACGGTAGGGGTCGGAGGTTCAAGTCCTCTCGCGCCCACCAGTAGCCCCCCAGAGGGGGGCCTTTCCTTTTGGTATGCTGGAAAGCGCAAAGGGGGTGGGACCAAAGGGGGGTTCCATAAGCCGGTTAAGCCCGCGATCCGCGAACGCATTACCGGATTTAGGGTTTCCGCAAGGATTTCTGGCGGCCGATTCGGGCCTGTATTCGGGGTGCGATGATTCAAGAAGATCCGGTCCCAAACCCCGGTGGGGAGACCGCCCCCGGGGTTTGCCGCATCCTTATCCGCCTTTAAGCCGGCAAAACCGCGCCGCCACCCGCTTGGCCCGGCAGAGGGTTCCCCCCATCCCCCCACCGCCCCACCGGCAGGCCCTGGGCTATGCTGGGTTTATTGTTTAGCTTTTATCCATACAACTGTGGCAAAGGAGGCGATTTTTATCGTGCTGATACTTGTTCTTACCCTCTTGACATCCCTCATCTTACCCTCTAGCTTGGAATCAAGCGAAGGGGAAACCCCCCGAGCCCAAAAAGGAGGGATGAAGATGAAAAAGGTGCTTCTCAAGGTTCTCGGTCTCATCGGTAGCCTGATCGCCCTTGGCCTTGCCGCCGGCGCTGGCGCAAGCTGGGACTAACCCCCCCAGACCCTGGACGGCCAACCCGGTTGGCCGGTTTTTTTTGGTATGCTTGGGCCAGCATGCAGCGGCTTCGCTCCCTTTGGGCTAGGCTCCAGGCCCTTCCCATGCCCCCAAGGCCCATCCTCCTCTACCTCCTGGCCCTCCTCCTTGGCCTTCTGGCCTTTGAGCTCCTCCTTTTGCGCCTTTACGGCTTCGCCTGGCCCCAAAGGGCCTGGTGGGAGCTCCTCTTCTGGGGAGGGATAGTGGCCTGGTCCCAGCGGATCGCCGTCTACCTCCCCATGAGCGCCAGCATCTCCCAGCTTTTCGTCATCGCCCTGGCCCTGGCCGTCCTCTTCCCCCCCTGGTTCGCCCCCCTGCTTGTCTTCCTCTTCTACCTGAGTCCCAGCCTGGGCAGGCCCAGCTACCCCTGGTTTAAGGACCTCTTCAACCGCACCCAGATGGCCCTTTCCACCGCCTTTGCCGCCTTGGCCTGGCGGTCTTTGACCGAGGCCGTCCCCCTTTTCCTGGGCCCCTGGGACCTGAGCGCCGGCCTTGGCATCGCCGGCGCCAGCCTCGCCTTCTTTCTCACCAACATCACCCTCGTCTCCTTCGTCATCCATCTCGCCTCCGGGGCAGACCTCGGGAAGATCTGGTTGGAGAACTGGCGCTGGCTGGCAGCCAGCTACCTCTTCCTCTCCCCCCTGGCCCTCCTCCTGGCCCGGGGGTACGAGGCCCCCCTGGTGGGGGGCTGGGGGGGGTGGACGGTCCTCCTCTTCCTCATCCCCCTTTACTACAGCCGCCACTACTGGGACGAGGCGGTGCGCCTCAGGAGGGCCCTGGACACCTCGCTCCAGCTCCTCATGAACGCCCTGGAGGCCAAGGACCCCCAGACCCGCCTCCACTCCGAGCGGGTGGCCCATATCGCCAGGGACCTGGCCCAGGCCTATCTGGCCCAGCGGGAAGGTGCCTCTTTCCCAAAGGAAGGCCCCGAAGGCCAGTCGCTTTCTCAAGGGAATGCCGGGAACCTTGACCCCGGGGTGGTCTACCTGGGGGCCCGCATCCACGACATCGGCAAGATGGGCCTGCCGGATCGCATCCTCCTTAAGGACGGCCTCCTAAGCCCCGAGGAAAGGGCCCTGATGGAAAGCCACCCCGTGCTGGGGGTCAGGCTCATGGCCCCAGCCAAGGCGGCCTTTAAGGAGGCGGTCTACCGGATCATCCGCCACCATCACGAGCGCTGGGACGGCCGGGGCTACCCCGACCGGCTTGCGGGGCATGAGATCCCCCTCGAGGCCCGCATCGTGGGCCTGGCCGACGCCTACGAGGCCATGACCTCGGACCGGAGTTACCGCAAGGCCAAAACCCCGGAGGAGGCCCTACAGGAGATGAAAGACCTCGCGGGCGTTCAGTTTGACCCCAGGCTGGTGGAACTCTTCACCGAGCTCTGGGAGAAAGACCCTGTCTGGAAAGATCGGGAGGTGTTCCTATCTCACTCTACCTCGCAGCAGTCCTCGCTGGACTGGCCCTCGCCCTCGCCCTTGGGGCAAGGCTCCAAGACCTCGGACGAATCGAGCTGAAAGCGGCCTGGGCCTTCCTTCTCGCCGCCTTGGGCGAGGGCGCCCTGGCCTACCTGACCTACCGGGGCCTTCTCGCCCCCTCCTACGCCGGGCCCCTGGCCAAGCTCTGGGTCCTGGCCCTGGTGGGGTACGGCCTATGGCAGAACCGCCACCTTAAAAGCCTCTACCTGGTCTTTCTGGGGCTTTTCCTGAACACCCTGGTCATCCTGGCCAACGGGGGGCATATGCCGGTAAGCCCCGAGATCCTGGTCCGGGTGGGCCTAAAGGACTGGGTGGAGCTTTTAAGCCGGCAAGGGGACGGGGTGCACACCCTCCTCACGGGACAAACCCGGCTCCCCTTTCTGGGGGATGTGATCCCCCTTTACCGGTTGCATAAGGCCATCAGCCCAGGGGATCTCCTCATCCTCATGGGCCTCTTCGGTGCGGTGGTGGAAGGGGGTGTACGGGCAGCGGGGGGCGTGCGGGGGCCGAAAAGGGCGGTGCTTTTTAGGCTCCTCCTGGTCTTAGCCCTGGCCTGGGCCCTTTTGAGGTTGGGGTAAAGAGGTATATTCTTCTGAGGGCCCCGCCCCCAGGGGGAAAGGTATGGCGTATCGCATCTGCTTGATTGAAGGCGACGGCATCGGGCACGAGGTGGTCCCGGCGGCGCGGAGGGTTCTGGAGGCCACAGGGCTTCCTCTGGAGTTTATAGAGGCCGAGGCGGGCTGGGAGACCTTTGAACGAAGAGGGGTATCCGTTCCCGAGGAGACGGTGGAGAAAATCATGGCCTCGGACGCCACCCTCTTCGGGGCCGCCACCAGCCCCACCCGGAAGGTGCCTGGCTTCTTCGGGGCCATCCGCTACCTAAGGCGGCGCCTGGACCTTTACGCCAACGTGCGGCCAGCCAAGTCCCGCCCCGTCCCCAAAAGCCGCCCAGGGGTGGACCTGGTCATCGTCCGGGAGAACACGGAAGGGCTCTATGTGGAGCAGGAAAGGCGGTACCTGGACGTGGCCATCGCGGACGCGGTGATCTCCAGGAGGGCTAGCGAACGCATCGGCCGGTTTGCGTTCAACCTGGCCTCGAGGCGGGAAAGGAAACTCCTTCACGCGGCGCACAAAGCCAACGTCCTCCCCGTCACCCAGGGCCTCTTCCTGGACACGGTCAGGGAGGTGGCCCAGGGCTTCCCCGGGGTCAGCTTCAAGGACATCATCGTGGACAACTGCGCCATGCAGCTCGTGATGCGCCCCGAGCAGTTTGATGTGATCGTCACCACCAATCTCCTTGGGGACATCCTCTCCGACCTCACCGCCGGGCTCGTGGGGGGTCTGGGGCTTGCCCCTTCCGGAAACATCGGAGACCGGTACGCGGTCTTCGAGCCCGTCCACGGCTCCGCCCCCGATATCGCGGGGAAGGGCATCGCCAACCCCACGGCCACCATCCTCTCCGCGGCCATGCTCTTAGAGCACCTGGGGGAAGAGGAAGCCGCCCGGCGCATCGAAGCCGCAGTGGACAAGGTTTTAGCCGAAGGCCCCCACACCCCGGACCTGGGGGGCACGGCCACCACGGAGGCGTTTACCGAGGCGGTCCTCCGGGCCATGGCCTGAGGCCGAACGAAAATCCCCCGGCCATGGCCGGGGGAAGGGCTCCACCCGTGTGCTAACGGCTCCTTGCAAAAAGCGGTGGGTTGGCCTACCGGTGTTCCCTTCGGGAAGCAGCCCGGACACGGGCCCTAGCCAGGTCGCGTTTCGGTGTATGGTATAGTAAGGCCATGGCTATGGACGCACGGTCTGCGTTTTAAGATTCGCCGAGGGGTTAGGATTTGCAAAGGTTGCTTTGCGAGGCGAACACCGGGAGGCCAGCATGGTGCGACTTTTATGGTCAAACCTATTTAAACCGCGTATTGAGGCGGTGGGGCTGGAGATTGGGGCCTCGAGCCTGAAGCTGGTGGAGTGCACAGGCTCCCCCCCCATCCTCAAGGCCTACGCCCAAAGGCCCACCCCGCCTGGGGTCCTGGTGGGGGGGCAGGTGGTGGAGCCCGCGGCCTTGGCCCAGGAGATCCGTGAGCTCTTCCTCCAAGCGGGGGTGCGGAAAAGGTACGTGGTCACCGCGGTCCCCAGCCAGGCCACGGTGGTCCGCATCCTCCAGGTGCCCAAGATGCCCCTCAAAGAGATGGAGGAGGCCGTCCGCTGGGAGGCGGAGCGGTACATCCCCTTTCCCATAGACGAGGTCCTCCTGGACTTCGCCCCCCTCGAGCCCATGGAGGATCTCAGGGAAGGGGCGCAGGTCCAGGTGGCGGTGGCCGCGGCCCTTCAGGAGACGGTGGCCTCCTTGGTGGAGACCCTGAAGAGCGCGGGCCTCATCCCCTTGGTGATCGATGTCAAGCCCTTCGCGGGCCTCTACCCCCTGGAGGGGGTTTTGGAGGGGCAGACCAGCTTCGCGGTGGAGATCGGGGGCAGCGCCACCACCATGGTCTTGGCCCAGGGGACCAGGCCTTTGGCGGCGCGGGTTCTGGACCTCTCCGGCCAGAGCTTCACCGAGGCCATCGCCCGGGCCTTCAACCTGGATCTCCTCGCGGCTGAGGAGGTCAAGCGGGCGTATGGCATGGCGACCATTCCCACCGAGGACGAGGAGCTCCTTTTAGACTTTGATCTGGAACGGGAACGGTACAGCCCGGCCCGCATCTACGACGCCATCCGCCCGGTCTTGGTAGAGCTCACCCAGGAAATACGGCGAAGCTTGGAGTTCTTCCGGGTCCAGCTGGGGGACCTCGAGGTCAACCAAGGCCTGCTCTACGGCGGGGGGAGCAAGCTCAGAGGCCTCTCCACCCTGCTTCAGGACGCTTTGGGCCTGACCTTCCAGGAGGCGAACCCCTGGCTAGGCCTCCAGGTGGACGGGAAGAGGGTTGATCCCGAGGAACTGGCCAGGCTGGCCCCGGAGTTCACCGTCCCCGTGGGCCTGGGCATAAGGGGGGTGAGCCCCCTTGATTAGGCTGAACCTCCTCCCCAAGAACCTGCGCCGCCGGGTGGAGCCGGGCTGGTGGCGGCTTGTGGCCGTCCTCTTCGCCCTGGCCGTCCTGGGCATACTGGGGGTTTTGCACTTCTCGGTCCAAAGCCAGCTTTCCAGCCTGCGCCTCGAGCGGGACACCCTGAGGACCGAGGTGGAGGCCTTAAAGCCCTTCATCGCGGAACAGAACCGCCTCCAGGCGGAGAAAAAAGCCCTGGAGAGCCTCCTCGCCATCCGGGAAAACCTCAGGAAAAACTCCGTCCCTTGGTCCGAATACCTGAGCCTGTTCATCCGCCAGATCCCCCGGGAAGGGGATCGGTTCAGCGTGGCCCTTAAGAGCGTGGGGACGAAGCTTCTCAGCGAGGAGGAGGCGAAGCGCCAGGCCGAAGCCGGGGCCTACGACGGAAAGCCCGTCCGAGTGGAGTTCGCCCTGCAAGGAGAGGCCCTGAACCAGGCCGCGTTGGTCCGCTTTATCCGGGCCTTTGAGACCTCCCCCCGCTTTGGCATCAGCTTCCAGGGGGCAAGCCTGGACACGGCCCGGGGGGTTTACACCTTCTCCGCCACCGTGGGCCTGGTGCCCCAAGGAGGTGAGGCCGGTGTTCGCTAGGGGTGGGGTCGGCCTTCGCAACCTAGGTCAAAGGGAGTGGGCTCTTCTCTCCATCGTTCTTGTAGTCCTTCTCGGGTTGGCCTGGTATTACCTCCTCATCACACCTATAGAGCAGGAAATCGCCCAGGTGCAGGAAGAGGTTGACCGGCTCACCCTGGAACGGAACCGCGGCCTCCAGGCGCAAAGGGCTCTTCCGGAGCTCAGGGCAGCCCTGGCCCAGCTCCAGGCGGAACGGGCGGCCTTTTTGAGGGCGCTTCCCCAGGAGGAAAGACTCTACGCTGTTTTGAACGAGCTTTCCCAGGAGGCGCTCAGAAGCAGGGTGGTGCTTAAGTCCCTGGCCCGCTCCCCCTCCTCCGCCCCCGTGCCCGAGGTGCGGGCGGTGAACCTGGCCCTCCAGTTGGAGGCCCCCTTCCCTGAGACCTACACCTTCCTAAAGCGGCTGGAGGCGCTTTCCCGCTTTAGCACCCTTTCGGGGCTGAACCTGAGCATAGGGGGGCAAGGCCAGCCATCCCCCAACCTGAACACCAGCCTCACCCTAACCCTGTACATGCTGGCCAAGACCCCTTCGGGAGGTGGGCGATGATGCTTTGGAAAAACCTCCCCCAGTCCACCAAGCTCCTTTTGGTCGCCCTTCTCTTCGCCTCGGCGGTGGCGCTCTGGTATACGCTCTTCTATCTGCCCGCCCAGGCACCGACCCCCCAAGAAGGCAGGCCCTTCGGAACTAACCAAAAAGGTGGCCAGGCCCCGGTGGGAGAAACGGCCCCTGCGGGGATCGAGGCGCTTCCGATCCCCTTTATGGCCGAGCCGAAGACCACTCCTCCTTCCGGCGCGGCCCAGCCTGAGGGGCCCGCTTCCAAAGCGGCGGTCGCCGGCTTCGCTTCTCCGTCAGGGGGAAACCCCTCGGTCCCATCGGTGTTCGCTTCGCGAAGCAGCCCTTCGGGGTCGCTCGGAAGCGTACCTGGCAGCAGCGAGGCAGCTTTGCCCCCAGACCCCTTTGTCCCGCTTTACGTGGAAGCTCCCCCCGCAGCACCTATCCCACCCACCCCCAGCCTTTCGGTCTCCCCTTCGGGGTCACGCGGCGGCGTACCTCGGAGCAACCCCCCCTTGCCCCAAGGCGCCCCGGTCCGGGTGGTCCCAGGCCAGCCGCTCCA
>NZ_PSMQ01000012.1:0-38296 GCF_040290245.1 Thermus sp. | reverse complement strand
GGTGTTGGGGCCGGTCTCATCGGGGGCGCCGAAGGCGGGCCCTCGGTCGTAAAAGATCTCCGAACAAGGACCGGAAGGCCCGTTTGGGCCGTGGGTGATGGCTCCGCCCGGCCAGTAGTTCTCCTCCTCCCCGAACCGACCGATCCGCTCCTCGGGCAGACCCACGAGGTCGCGCCAGATGGCGTAGGCCTCGTCGTCGTCCTCAAAAACCGTCACCCAGAGCCGGTCGGGGTCGAGCCTGAGGTGCTCGGTAAGGAACTCCCAGGCCCACTGGATGGCCTCTTTCTTGAAATAATCCCCGAAGGAGAAGTTGCCCAGCATCTCAAAAAAGGTGTTGTGCCGGCCCGTGCGGCCCACATTCTCAATGTCCCCCACCCGGAGGCACTTCTGGCAGGTGGTCACCCGCCGCCACTCCTTCCCTCCAAAGATAGGCCTGGCCCCCAGGAAGTAGGGTTTTAGGGGGGCCATCCCCGCGGAGGTGAAGAGGAGGGAGGGGTCGTCCTCGGGGATGAGGCTGAAGGAGGGAAGGCGCAGGTGGCCCTTGCTTTCAAAAAAGGAAAGGTACTTTTCCCGTAGCTCAGCGGTACGCATCCTTCCGATTATAGCCCAGGCCAGTGGGGTAGACTCTTCCCATGACGGTCCAGATGCGGCGGTACCGCTTGAGGGAAGGGGCCACGGAGGGGTTCTTGCGGTTCTTCCGGGAGGTGGTGGTGCCTTTGCGCAAGGAGGTGGGCTTCCATATCCTCGGGGCCTATCTGCTTTCAAAACAGGAGTTTTTGTGGTTCGTGGCCCACGAGAATTTCGAGGAGGCGGAAAAGGCCTACTACGCCCATCCCCGCCGCCAAGGGGTGGATTCTGGGGCGTATATCGCGGAGATGGAGGTTCGGTTTGTGGAGGCCCTCGAGGTCTGAGGCACGGCCCGCCCGTAGGATAAGGGGGTGGAAACCCTTGCCCTTGTCCTCCGCAACCTGACCCAGCGCCCCGTGCGAAGCCTGCTCACCCTTTTGGGGGTGGTGATCGCCACGGCGAGCATGGTCCTCTTCCTCTCCTTCGGAGAGGGGCTGAGGCGTTCTTTAGCCCAGGAACTCGCCCGGGTAGGGCCCACCATCCAGGTGGTGCCCAAAGGGGCAGAAGGGTTCGCCCTCAGCGCCTTCCCAGAGATCAGCCCAGAAGAGTACCGGGCTTTAGAGGAGGCGGCCAAGGCGCTTTCCGTCCGCCTCATTCCCACCTTATTCCTCAGCCGGGGCGGGTTTGACCCCGCCTCGAGCTTCCTCTTCCAAGGCCTCCCGGAAGGGGTGGGGCCGGACACCCTCTACCCTGGGGCGAAGGCCAGGGAGGGAAGCCTAAGCCCGCAGGAAGGCGCGGTGGTGGGGGCCAAGGCCGCACAGCGGGCGGGGCTAAGGATAGGGAGCCCCTTGAGGCTGTCTCGGGGCCTGACCCTCAAGGTGGTGGGGATCTTGGAGGAACAGGGCGGCCTGGCGGACAACTTCATCTACGTCCCCCTCTCAGCCTTGCAAAGCGTCCTGGGCACCCGGAATTACTCTGCGGTTTTGGTCCAGACCGCCCCGGGCCAGAAGGCCGAGGAGGTGGCCCGGGCGCTTAAGGCCAGGGTCCCTGGCCTCGAGGTCCAGACCACGCGGGAGGTCCTGCGCTTCCTGGAAAGGGCGCTTCGCATCTCCGATCTCATCCGCTTCGGCATCAGCCTTGTGGCCTTGGTGGTGGGGGGGCTTCTCGTGGCCAACACGGTGATGATGTCCGTTTACGAGCGCATCCGGGAGTTCGGGGTGATGCGGGCCTTAGGGGCTAGGCGGGGGTTCATCTTCCGCCTGGTCCTCCTCGAGGCCCTCCTTCTCGCCCTCCTTGGGGGAGGGCTAGGGGTGGGGCTTGGAGGGATCGGGTCCACGGTCATCAATCTCTACACCACGAAAGAGGTGGGTCTGGCCCTTTCCGCCCTCACCCCCAGGCTGGCCCTCTTCAGCCTGGGGGTGGCCCTGGCCCTGGGGCTTTCCGCCGGCCTCCTCCCCGCCCGCACCGCAAGCCGGATTCCCGTGGTGGAAGCCCTGGGGAGGGTCTGAGATGCCCATCCTGGTCGCAGAAGACCTGAGCAAGCGCTACCGGCAGGGGGAGAAGGAGGTGGTGGCCCTCCAGGGGTTTACCTTTGCCTTCCCCATGGGGTCCACCGCGGTGGTGGGCCCCTCGGGTAGCGGGAAGACCACCCTGCTCAACCTCCTGGCGGGGCTGGACCGGCCGAGCGGAGGGGAGGTGTACGTGGAAGGCCAGCCCCTCACCCCGCTTTCCGAGGACGAGCGGGCCCTCTTGAGGCTCAGGAAGATGGGGTTCGTCTTCCAGCAGTGGAACCTCATCCCCACCCTCACCGCCTGGGAGAACGTGGCCTTCCCCCTCCTCCTTGCCGGCGTGGAGCGGAAGGCCCGCCTCGAGCGGGCGGCAGCGCTTTTGGAGGCGGTGGGCCTGGGAGACCGCCTCCACCACCCCCCGGCCCGCCTTTCCGGAGGGGAGCAGCAACGGGTGGCCCTGGCCCGGGCCCTGGCCCTGGACCCCCCCATCCTCTTCGCGGACGAGCCCACGGGGAACCTGGACCTCGAGGCGAGGGAACAGGTGGCGGCCCTCCTTTTGGAAAAGGCCCGAGGCCGGGTCCTGGTCCTGGTCACCCACGACCCGGAGCTTGCGGCCTCGGCAGACCGGAGGCTCTACCTTAAGGGTGGACGGCTGGCTCGAGCAGAGGAAAGCCCAAAGAGCGGGTAAAGCACCCGGGCCGCCTCCCCCCGGGTCAGAAACCTCCCCCGTGGCTTCCCCATCAGTAGATCCCCAGCCCCTTTCCCCAAAGCGATGAGGATGCGGCGGGCCTCCTGAGCTTCTAGGGGACGGAAGAGATCCATACGGTAGAGCTCCCGGGCGGTAAGGACCACCGTTAGCGCCTCCCTATCCCCCTTGGCCCGGTAAAAGTGATCCAGGCTGGCCAGGAAGACCCCTACGAGGATAGGCCGGGAAAGCCCGAGCTCCCCTCTTAGGTCGTAGGGCGCATTGAAAAGCCCCCGCCTGAGGAGGTCCACCGCCTGGGCAAACCCAGGGTCCTTGCGATCCAGCTCCTCTTTGGAAACTCCGCCCTCTGCAAAGAGCCTAGCCCCCTGCTTTCCAAGCCGTGAGCGGACCTCGGAGAAGGCCTCGGGGGCCAGGAGGCTGGGCAAATCTACCCCCCGTTTCCGGGCCACCGCCGCAGCCACCCCCGCCCCCTGACCCAGGGCCACCTGGGTGGGGGCCACCCGGGCCGAAAACGCAGCCGCGCTATCGAAGGAAGCCGCTTGGGAAACCACCAAAAGGTTGCGGAACCCTTGGGGGAGGAGGGTGCGAAAGGGGATTCCGTAAGGGGCCGGGGTGCCCAAAAGATAAGGGGTTTCTCCCGGAAGATAGGCCTGGCCGTCCAAAGGGTAGCCCCCCAGGGCCAGGGCATCGGGAAAGGTGCGCCCAAAAAGGACATCGTCGGCCTTTAAGCGGTAAAGGCCCAGTAGATGGCGGCTCTCCCGGACATAGAGCTCGGGCGCCACCTCGGCCAGGCGAGCGGATCCAAAAAGCAGAGGGCTTTTCTCCCTCAGATACTCCACCACCCGGCCCGCCTCCGCCACGGCTTCCGCATAGGCCTGGCGCAGGGCGATGGGGTTCGTCCCATCCACCCCGTGGATTAGAAGGGCGTTGACCAGAACGCTGCCGTCGTCCTGTCGGGCCAGGTTTAGGCCCCTCAGGCGGAAGCGGGAGGAACTGGACAGGTACCCTTCCCCAAGTTCCCCAAACCCCCATGCGCTCCGGCCCCAGGCCCCAGCCCCCGTCCTGCGGAAAACCCCCTCGTGGTTCAGGGCCAAAAACACAGCCCCCCAGGGGAGGCCCTCGAGGCGGAAGATCAGGGTGGCGGCCATCTGGCCCTTGTCCAGGCCGGTGTCCTCCCGGCCCAGGGTGAACCGGGCTCCCGCCAAAGCCGCCAGCTCCGCGGTGTCCGTGGCGTCCACCACCAAGGTGGGGACCTCCACCCGGCCCTCCCGCCCTCCGAACCGCATCCGGACCACATACCCCCCTTGGACCACCACTTCCTCCAGGGGGGCCTCCAGGACCACCTCGACCCCCGCCTCTTCCAGCATCCGCCTTAGGGCGCCCTCCGCCCTTCGCACATCGAAGGAGGCATCGCCCCCAAACCGACGGTACATTTCGAGGAAAAGCCCCTCCTGCAAAAAGCGCTTTTTCTCATCCCGGCTCAGATCCCAAGTGGCCAGCCAACCCCCGGTCAGCACCCCCCCTACGCGTGCGGTAGGGGAGATCAGAACCACCCTAAGCCCCTCCCGGGCCGCGGCCACCGCCGCCGCCACCCCCTGGGGGGTCCCGCCGTACACCAAAAGATCGGGGGCCGCATGGGCAAAAAGCGTAAGGAAGGCAAGGAGGAAAAAGCGCTGCACCATGGTGAGGAATTCTACCCGAACCGGCCCGTGATATAGGCCTCCGTCCGGGGGTCCTGGGGCTTGGTAAAAAGAAGGTCGGTGGGCCCGAACTCCACCATCTCCCCATTTAGGAAAAAGGCGGTGTGATCCGAAACCCGGGCCGCCTGTTGCATGTTGTGGGTCACAATGGCGATGGTGACCTGTTCCTTCAGGGAAAGCAGAAGGTCCTCAATCGCCTGGGTGGAGATGGGGTCCAAGGAGGCCGTGGGCTCGTCCATGAGGAGGACCTCGGGCTCCACGGCCAAGGCGCGGGCGATGGTCAGGCGCTGCTGCTGCCCCCCGGAGAGCCCAGAGGCGGGGGCCCTTAAGCGGTCCTTGACCTCATCCCACAAGGCCGCCGCCCTTAGGGCCTTTTCCACCGCCTCGTCCAGACGCTTCCGGTCCCGGATGCCCACCAGCTTGAGCCCGGCCGCCACGTTGTCGTAGATGGAGAGGGTGGGAAAGGCGGTGGGCTTTTGAAAGACCATCCCGATCCTACGGCGGACCAGAACCGGGTCCACCCCTGGGGCGTAGATGTTCTCGCCGTCCAAGAGAACCTCTCCCTCCACCCTTGCTCCTGGGGTAAGGTCGTGCATCCGGTTAAGCGCCCGGAGGAAGGTGGTCTTCCCACACCCCGAGGGGCCGATGAAGGCGGTGACCCTATGCCGGTAAAGGGGCAGGGAGACCCCCCCATTCATCCCAACCCCGATGCGCTTTCCGTAGTAGACCACCAGGCCTCGAGTCTCCAGGTGCACGTCCATGCCGTCCTCCTAGCGCCGAATGGCCAGGCGCGCCAAGGCGCTGGCCAAAACGATGAGGGCGAAAAGCACCAGCCCCGCCCCCCAGGCCAGGCGGTGCCAGTCCTCGTAAGGGCTGATGGCGAACTGGAAAAGCCTCAGGGGAAGGGTGTCCATGGGCTTAGATGGGTCAAAGGACAAGAAGGGGTTGCCAAAGGCGGTGAACAAAAGGGGCGCCGCCTCCCCCGCCGCCCGGGCAAAGGCCAGCATCACCCCTGTGACCAGGCCGGCCCGGGCGGTGGGCAGGACCAGGGAAAGGATGACCCGCCAACGGGGAAGGCCAAGCGCCAGCCCCGCCTCCCGGATCTCCTTGGGAACCAGAAGAAGCACCCCTTCCGTGGCCCGGGCGATGATGGGCACCATCAAAAAGCCCAAAGCCACCGCACCCGAGAGGGCGGAAAACCCCCCCATGGGCTTCACCACCAGGAGGAAGGCCAAAAGGCCGAAGAGGATGGCAGGCATCCCGTTCAGGGTATCCCCCAAAAGCCGGACCACCGGGGCCAGGGGGTGCTCCTTGTACTCCGCCATCAGAACCCCCGCCGCAAGGCCAAAGGGAAGGGCCAGAACCAGGGCCAACCCGTCCACGATCAGGGTGCCCACGATGGCCTGGCGAAGACCGCCGCCCGTCTCCCCAGGGGGGCGCATGTCCTGGGTGAAAAACCCGAAATTCAAGGCGGAAAACCCCTTCAAAAGCGCATAGGCCATCACCAGAAACAGAACCAAAAGGGCCATGACCGTGCCCAGGGCCACCAGGGCCTGCATGAACCGGTCCCGGCGGTAACGGGCCCTTAAGGCGAAGCCTTTCATCCTACCCCCCGGGCCAAAGCCTCCTGACGGCGGAGGACATACCCCGCCACAAGGTTGATCAGAAAAGACACCAAAAAAAGGTAAAACCCTATGGCGATGAGGGCGGAGAGGTGCAGGTTCTCCACCGCCTCCGTAAACTCGTTGGCGATCACGCTGGGCATGGTGGCCGCTCCACCGAAGAGGGTGTAGGGAAGTTGGTGGGAGTTCCCGATGACCATGGTCACCGCCATCGTCTCCCCCACGGCCCGGGCCAAGGCCAAAAAGGCCCCGGCCAGGATCCCCCCCCGGGCCAGAGGCAGGACCGCAAGACGAAGAACCTCCCAGCGGGTGGCTCCCAGGGCGTAGGCCGCCTCCCGCTGCTCCTTGGGAACGAGCTTGATGGCATCCCGGGCCAAAGCGGCGGTGAAGGGCACCACCATGGCCGAAAGGAGGAGAACCGCGGTGAGAAGGCCATAGCCGGAGGGCGTCCCAAGGAATGGCAAAAGCCAGGGGGCCTTCTCCGCCGCCCAAAGGTAGATGGGAAGCATCAGGTGGTCCCGGAGCCAGGGAGCCATGACGAAGATACCCCAAAGCCCGTAGACCACGCTGGGCACCGCCGCGGTCAGGTCCAAAAGGTAGTTCACGATGGCCGCCAGCCACCTGGGCGCATACTCTGCGGCGAAGATGGCCGCGGCCAAGGCGGGGAAGAAGGAGAGGAAGAGGGCGGAAAGGCTCACGATCAGGGTACCCAACACATACGGCCAGGCCCCGAACCTCCCTTCCACAGGGTTCCAGTCCCGTCCCACAAGGAACCCCCATCCTCCCATACGGGAAAGGGCCTCGCTGCCCCCTTTGTACAGCTCGTAGGCCATGAGAAAAGCAAGGAGGATCACCCCCGAGGCCAGAAGGAGGAGGGCCAAAACGAACAAACGGTCCCCAAAATGGGTATAAAGCCGCTTCATGCCGACTCCATTTTACGCCCCTGCCGTGGGCAGCCCACGGCAGGGGCCAGCGAGGTTTACCGGCTTAGGATCTCCTTCCCGATGGGCTTGCCCTGGTAGGTCACCCGGGCGAGAAGGGCGCGGGCCCTTTCCCGGGGAATCTCCCCCAGCCGGACGTATTTAAGGGGCTCAGCGAAGGTCTGGCCCTCCTCGAGGGCCCACTTCAAGAACTCCACCAAGGCCCGGGCCTCGGCCTCGGTCTTAACCGCCTTGTTCACGTCCAGCTTCTCGTAAAGGAGTACATAGACGAAGCCCGCGATGGGGTAGCCGGTCGGGCTTCGGGTATCGGTGAGGGAGACCCGGGCATCCCCAGGCAGGGGAACGTTGGAAGCCTCCCGAATGGAGTCCAAGGTGGGAAGGATGAACCTGCCCGAGCGGTTCTGAACCGCGGCGTAGGGAAGGTTGTTCTGCACCGCATAGGTCAGCTCCACATACCCGATGGCCCCAGGGCTCTGCCGCACCGCCCCGGCCACCCCCTCGTTCCCCTTGGCCCCGATGCCCGTGGGCCACTCCAGGCTCGTCCCCCGGCCTACCTGCTTGGCCCACTCCGGGGAGACCTTGGAAAGGTAGTCGGAAAAGATATAGGTGGTCCCGGAACCATCCGAACGCCGGACCACGGTGATGGGCAAAGGTGGGAGCTTGGCCTGGGGGTTGAGGCTCTGGATCCGCGGATCGTTCCAGACCTTTATCTCGCCCATAAAGATCGCCGCCACCACCTCCCCCGTGAGGTTCAAGGGTTCCTTAAGCCCGGGCAGGTTGTAGGTGACGGCCACCGCCCCCAGGGTCACGGGAAGGTTCAGCGCACTGGTCTTAAACCGGCTCCGCACCTCCTTCATCTGGGCATCGGAAAGAGGGGCATCCGAGGCCCCGAAGTGGACCGTCTGCTCTAAAAACTGCCGGATCCCGCCCCCGGAGCCGATGGACTGGTAGTTGATCCGCACCTGACCCTTGGTCAGCTTGTTGTACTCATCCCCCCATTTGGCCATCAGGGGGTAGACGAAGGTAGAACCTGCCCCCACCAAGGTCACCGGTTGGGCCAGGGCCAAACCCAAAGCTACGAGCGCCACCAGAAGCGTCTTTCTCTTCATCCTCAAACCTCCCACGCTCAGGCTAAACGCCTACGGTCAGAGGAATGTCAGGGGCCTCCAAGGGCTCGAGCCCCCGGGCGATGACCCCACCCCCCAGGAGCCGATCCCCCAGGTAGAAGACCGCGGACTGGCCAGGGGTGACGGCGAAAACGGGCTCGAGAAGCCTGAGGCGAAGGGGAGAAAGGGAAAGAAGCCGGGCCCGGACGGGCGGGGTGCGGTAGCGGACCTGGACCTCCACCTCCTCGGGAAGCTCGGTCAGGAGGTTGGGTTCGTTCACCTCCAGGCCCCTGAACATCACCATCCCCTTGGGACCCACATACACCACGTTCGCCTTGGGATCGGTCCGGACCACGTAGCGCTCGAGGTGGGGCTTGAAAAGCCCGATCCCCTTCCTCTGGCCCACCGTGTAAAGGCCCGCCCCCTGGTGCTCCCCCACCACCTCCCCCGTCGCCAGGTCCACCACCGGCCCCGGCCGGGCCTTCAGCTCCGCTTTCAGGTAGTCCCTTAAAGACCCCTGTACAAAGCAGATGTTCTGGCTTTCCGGCTTTTTGGCCGTGGGAAGCCCCCGCTCCTCCGCCAGCCTTCGCACCTGGGGCTTGGTGAGGTGGCCCACCGGGAAAAGGAGGTGGGGGATGGCCTCCTTGGGCGTACCCCAGAGGAAGTACGTCTGGTCTTTGTTGGGGTCAAGGCCCCTAAGAAGCGCCTCCCCCTCCCGGCGCACATAATGGCCGGTGGCCACATACCTTGCCCCCAGGCGTCGGGCCTGCCTCAAGAGGGCGCCAAACTTCACCCGGGTGTTGCAGCTCACACAGGGGTTGGGGGTGAGGCCCTCCTGGTAGGCGGCCAGGAAGGGCTTTTTGATCTCCTCCTCAAAGACCTCCCGGTAGTCTAGAAGGTAGAAGGGGATGCCCAAAAGGTCCGCCACCCGCCGGGCCTCGTAGGCCGCATCCGGCGTGCAGCAGGTCTCCCAGGCGGGCTCCTTTTCGCCCTCCAGATGGAACTCCTTCCAATCGGGCCAGAAGCGCATCATGGCCCCGATGACCTCGTAGCCCGCCTCCTTTAGAAGCGCCGCGGCCACGGAGGAGTCAACCCCTCCGGACATGGCCACGAGAACCCGCTTCACGCCACCACCTCCTTGGCCTCGAGGGCCTTCACGCTCCGGATGGCCACCTCCACCATCTCCGGCGTGGGCTCGGCCACGGTGAGGCCCTGGAAGCGGAAGCCCATCTCCTTTAGGAGCCGGGAAAAGGGGTCGTGGTGGCTCGCGGAGAAGTAGAGGAGCTCAAAGGCCAAAGCCGCCACCACCGGCAGGAAGACCACCCGGGCCAGAAGTCGCCACCAGAGGACCTCCGGCGCAGGGATCAGGCTGTAGACCAAAACCGAGGCCAGGATGACGAAGGCGATGAAGGTGGTGCCGCAGCGAGGATGGAAGCGGGGCTGGGCCATCACGGTTTCCACCGTTAGGGGAAGGCCCTTCTCATGAGCGTGGATGGCCTTGTGCTCTGCCCCGTGGTACATGAAAAAGCGGCGGATCTCCGGCGTCCGGCCGATAAAGGCTAAGTAGCCCAAAAGAATCGCCACCTTTATGGCCCCCGCCAGGAGGTTGTAAAGGAGGGGAAGCCTGGCCGCATCCACGAGAAGGCCGGAGAGAAAACCGGGAAGGACGATGAAGAGAAGGACCCCCACCCCCAGGGAAAAAAGCATCGTAGCCCAAAGAGCCCCCTTAGGCAGAGGCTCCTCCCCGTAGAGCTCCGCGCTCCTCGCAAGCGCCCGGTAGGAGACGGAAAGGGCGTCCCATAGGGCCACCACCCCCCGGACCAAGGGCCAGCGGGCCCAAAAGTAGCGGTGGGTAAGGGCCTTTTCCTCGTGCCGCTCCACATGGATGGAACCGTCCTTAAGCCTCACCGCTAGGGCCCAGGCCTCAGGGCCCTTCATCATCACACCTTCCAGGGCGGCCGCACCGCCGATCGTCCGCTTCATCCCACCCATTCTGCCACAGGGCGTGGTATATTCTCCAGCATGAATATCAAGGCTTCGCGCCGATCGGTATTCGAGATCCCCGCCCCGCTCAAGGTGGTGGGAGTGGCCTCGGGAGGCCTCTTGACCGAGGGGGAGGCCCTGGACCAAGCCCTAAAGGGGGCGCTGAGCCAGGCGCTTAGGGAGACGGGGTTCTTTGGGGAGGCCGGGGAAACCCTCCTGGTGCAAAGACCGGAGGGCGCCTTTCTCCTCTTCGGCCTCGGGAAAAAGAGGGGCCAGGAGCTCGCCGAGCTCAAAGCGCACGGGGGGCGGCTGGCCCAGGCCCTTTCCAGGCTCTCCTTTCGGGAGGCCGCGGTGGAGGTCTTTTTCGCCGACCACCTGGGGAAGAAGGAGGCCACCTATGCCCTGGCGGAAGGGCTCTTCCTGGGCAGTTACCGCTTCTCAAAGTACAAAACCCAAAAAGAGGGGGAAAAAAGGCTTCGCATCCATCTGGCCAGGGCCTCCCAAGCCGAGGTGGAGAGGGCCAAGGTGGTGGCCGAGGCGGTGAACTACGCCCGGGATCTGGTGAACGAGCCCCCCAATCTCCTTACCCCCGCGGAGCTCGCCCGGCGCGCCTTGGCCCTGGCGGAGGCAGTGGGCCTCGAGGCGGAGGTTTGGGACGAACGGCGGATTGAAGAGGAGGGGATGGGGGCCTTTTTGGCGGTGGCCAAGGGCTCGGCCAACCCGCCCCGGTTCATCAAGCTGGTCTACCGGCCCGAGCGCCCTTTGAGCCGCGTGGCCCTTGTGGGGAAGGGGCTTACCTTTGATACCGGCGGCTACTCCCTAAAGCCCACGGAGAGCATGTCCACGATGAAATCCGACATGGCGGGGGCGGCGGCCGTCCTGGGGGCGATGCGGGCCATCGCCCAGCTTAAGCCCCCCTACGAGGTCCGGGCCTACATCGCCGCGGGGGAAAACATGATCTCCGGCTCCGCCTACCGGGTGCAGGACATCCTGAAAAGCTACAGCGGCAAGACCATCGAGGTGCTCAACACGGACGCAGAGGGGAGGCTCACCCTGGCGGACGCTTTGGCCTATGCGGAAAAGGAAGGGGCAGAGACGATCGTGGAGCTTTCCACCCTCACCGGGGCCGCGGTGGTGGCCCTGGGGGAGAAGGTGGCGGCGCTCTTCTCCACCGACCCTGGCCTCCAGCGCCGCCTCTTAAGAGCGGCCAAGGAGGCGGGGGAGAAGGTCTGGCCCATGCCCTTGGAGGAGGCTTACCGGGAAAAGCTCAAAAGCGAGTTCGCGGACCTCAAGAACGTGGGGGATCGAAACGGAGGGGCCATCACCGCCGCGCTGTTTCTCACGGAGTTCGTAAAGGTTCCCTTCGCCCATCTGGACATCGCAGGCCCCGCCTACACCTCCAAGCCCCACCCCTTGGGCCCCGTGGGGGGGACGGGGTTTGGCGTCCGGACCCTGCTGCACTTTCTGGCGTAGAAACCACCCCGCCGGGGACTCCCCGGCGGGGCCTGGCCATCCCCCTTACTCCTTAGCGGGCGGGGTGCCCCTAAGCTCGAGGCGGAAGTCCTTAACCTCCCACCCCGTTTTGCCGCTCACCTCCTTCAAGAAGGCCTCCCGGTCCAGGCCCAGGTCCTTAAGGGGGAGGTCCACCACCTTGCCCGTTTCCAGGTCCACCAGATGGGCGTGCGGCTCCGTCCAGCCATCGAACCGGGTCTCCCCCTTGGGGTCTTTAAACTCGTAGATGAGGCCGTGCTCCCGAAGGACGTGCAGGTTCAAGTAGATGGTGGAGAGCCCAATCGGGGCCCCCTTCCGCTTCAGCCCCTGGTAGAGCTCCTCCGCGGTAGGGTGGACGTTTTTCCGGTCCAGATGGGAAAGAATCCGCTCCCGCGGCATGGTGTGCCTGAGCCCTACCGCCTTCAGCCGGCTCCGGTAGGTTTCCTTTTCCTTGGCCTTTGGCATTTAAACCTCCCTTCTTTTCCAATATACACCACAACCCTTCCGGTCCACAATCGGGGTTTGAAGAGCCTTCTCCCCTTCCGCCCAAACCCCCCGCCCGGCCCGGATCCAGAAGCCCTGCAAAAACGCCGATCCTGGCGAGACAAGGGGTCGGACCGCGCCTGGAATCCATCGCCTGTAGGGAAGATCGACCCAAACCGCTTGCGCCCTTCACCGGCGTATAATGAAGGGGCCTTGGAGCGACGAAGCCACCGCCTTTTGGTCTACGCCTTCGCCCTGGGCCTGGCCCACTTGGCCTTCCTCATCGGCCAGGAGCTGGTGCGGGCCAGGGCGCTGGCCCTGGAAAGGGCCCGGCTGGAGGAGGCTCTAAGCGCCGCGCGGCTCCGGGTGGAGCGGCTCAAGGCGGAGGCCGAGGCCGCCCAGGACCCCCTCCACCTCGAGGCCCTGGCCCGGAGGATGGGCTTTGTGGGCAAGGAGGAAACGCTTTATCCCCATGGAAAACTACGCTGAACTCTTTCTAACCGATGAGGCCCTGACCGATGGTCTGACCGACGAGGAGGCCCGGGAGCTTCTTTCCTGGCTTTTGGGCTTGGCGGAGGAGGCGGACGAGGCCCACCTGCCCCATCTCAAGCGGCTGGGCCAGGAGGTGGCCCGGCTTTCCCGGGAGTACGGGGTCCCGGTGGACGAGGTCATCGCCCTGGTGGAGCTGGCCTGGGGGGAGGTCCCTCCCGCGGCCTTGAAGGCCTGAGAAGAGGGCCCGCTCGGGGTTTGGCCGCATACCCTTGACGCATAGTGCATACCGTGGTAAGGTGAAGATAGGCCCGGGCGGAAAGCCCGGCGGTTTTTTTTGGGGGTGGCCCGTGCGGGTTGAACCGATTGCGCCCTACACCTACCGCATCCCAAAACAGGGAAGGATGCGGGTGGACGCGGTGTTTTTCGCCTCAGAATCCATTTTGAAGGACCTGGAGGCGGAAGGCTACGCCTCCTTGCAGCAGCTCATGAATGTGGCCACCCTGCCCGGCATCGTGGAGCCCGCCTTGGCCATGCCCGACATCCACTGGGGGTACGGGTTCCCCGTGGGTGGGGTGGCGGCCTTCGACCCGGAGGCAGGCGGGGTGGTGAGCCCCGGAGGGATTGGATTCGACATCAACTGCGGTGTCCGCCTTCTGGCCTCCAATCTCAGCCGGGAGGCGCTCGAGCCCCACAAAAGCCGCCTCGCCGACCTCCTCTACCGGGAGGTGCCCTCGGGGGTGGGGAGTGAGCGGAAGGATGTGCGCTTTAGCCGAAAGGAGCTCAAGGAGATCCTGAGGGAGGGGGCCGGCTGGCTCGTCAAAAGGGGGTTTGGAAACCCAGAGGACCTACGCTTCATCGAGTCGGAAGGACGCCTCCCCTGGGCCAACCCCGACAAGGTCTCGGAGCGGGCCTTTGAACGGGGAGCGCCCCAGCTGGGCACCCTGGGCAGCGGGAACCATTTCCTCGAGGTCCAGTACGTGGACCAGATCTACGACCCGGAAGCGGCGGAAGCCCTCGGCCTTTTCCCTGGCCAGGTCACCGTGCTCATCCACACGGGAAGCCGGGGGCTCGGCCACCAGGTCTGCCAGGACTATGTGGATCGGTTTTTAAAGGTGGCCCCCCGCTACGGCATCGAACTCGTGGACAAACAGCTCGCCGCTGCGCCCATCCAAAGCCCCGAGGGGCAGGACTACCTCCAGGCCATGGCCGCCGCCGCCAACTTCGCCTTTGCCAACCGCCAGCTCATCGCCCACTTCGTGCGGGAAGCCTTTGAGAAAGCGGGCTTTCCCCCCAAGGCGCACGGGCTTCGGGTCCTCTACGACCTTGCCCACAACAACGCCAAGTTTGAGGAGCACAAAGGGCGGAGGGTCCTCGTCCACCGCAAGGGAGCAACCCGGGCCTTCGGCCTCCACCACCCCGAGATCCCCCCGGAGTACCGGAAGGTGGGCCAGCCCGTCCTGGTGCCCGGGGATATGGGCCGGTACTCCTTTGTTTTGGTGGGAACGGAGAAGGCCATGGAGGCCTCCTTCGGCTCCAGCTGCCACGGGGCCGGGCGGAAGATGAGCCGGCACCAGGCCAAGAAGGTGGCCCGGACGCGGAACCTGGTGAGGGAACTCGAATCCCAGGGCATCCTGGTGCGGGCAGCCACCCGGGCCACGGTGGACGAGGAGATGCCCGAGGCCTACAAGGACGTGAGCGAGGTGGTGAGGGCGGTGAAAGGGGCGGGGATTGGCCGGATCGTGGCCCGCCTGCGGCCCCTCATCGTGGTCAAGGGGTAGGGCTCAGACGGTTCATCCCCCGACCCGGTTGAATAAAGCCATGCGCCGGTTCCTTCTTCTTTTGGCCAGCCTGGCAGGCTTCTCCCTGGCCCAGTTTTACCCCCCGGAGGTCTTCGGCCTTTCCTTCAAGGAAGAGGGGGGGGCCTGGGTGTACGAGGGAGAGGGCTTCCGTCTGGTCTATGTTCCGGGGGTCGGCTGGGCCGAACCTCAAAGGAGCGATCTTCCCCCTCCTAAAGGAGGCCTCTCCTTGGAGCTCTTAAAAGCCCTGGGCTATTTCAAGGCCCCGGAGGCCCGCCTCCGCCTGCGGGCAGAGACGGGGTATATGCGCCTGGTCTTTGACCTTCCCGCCCCCTACCCTAAAACCCCTGAGGAGGGAGGGTACCCCGGCCGGCTCGTCTTGAGCCTGCCCTTCTTCCTCCCCGACCTCCTGACGGCCACCCTGCCCATTCCGTTCAAAGCCCGGCTTCTACCCGAAAGAACAGAGCTCGCCCTCGAGGCCCCCCCGGGCCGCCTCTACCGCTACCGCCTCTTCCCCCTGGCGAACCCAGACCGTCTGGTCTTGGACCTCTACTACCTGACCCCCGAGCAAAACGAACCGCTGGCCGAAGGGGTGCGCTACCGGGAGGTCTGGGGCTTTGCCCCGGAGCCCATCCGGGTTTATCTGGTGGAGGCCAAAAGGGGGGCCCTCCGCCCCGTGGGGACCCCTGGGAGGCGGGCCCTAGGCAAAGACCTGGCCCCGGGGGCCTTGGCGGTGCTCAACGGGGGGTATTTTGACCCCAAGACCGGAACCCCCATCGGGCTTTGGGTCCAGGATGGGGTCACCGTCTCCTACCCCTATGGCCGCACCGCCCTTCTTTGGAACGACTGGGACTTCACCCTGGGCTTCCCCCGGTACGAGGCGGTGGTGCGAAGCGGGGAGAAGATGGTCCAGGTGGGGCTTAACCTCCTCCCGGCAAGATACACCGCCTACACCATCCCAGGCAGCGTGGGCCGGCCGGGGGAGGAGGTGGCCTTGGTTAAAGGGGATCGGGTGCAGGCCTTCTGCGTGGCCCCCTGCCTCCTCCTCGAGGGGGACTGGGCCTTGGCCTACCCGAAAGGAAGCCCCCCCTTCCCCCTGGACCCCGGCCAGGCCCTTTCCCTTTATGGCCGCCTCGAGCCTCCCTTCCGCTTTGCCCTGGAAGGAGGCCCCCTTCTGGTGAAGGAGGGCCGGTACGCCTTCACCCCAAGGGAGGAGAACTTCAACGATCCGCGCCCCCTTCAGGCCCAGGCCCCCCAGGCCGGGGTGGCCCTTTTTAAGGACGGAAGGCTATGGCTCTTCGCTACCGATCCCACCACCCCCCCCGCTTTGGCCCGGGCTTTGGAGGGCCTAGAGGTATGGCAGGCTTTGCGAATGGATGGGGGCGGCTCCGTCCAGCTCTGGGCAAAGGGCACCCTCCGCTACGGCCCCACCCCCATCCGGCCCATCGTAAGCGCCTTGGCCCTCTTCGGGCCATAATAAAAGGTGTACCCCGGCTTTCACCGGGCCTACGCCAAAAGGCTCGCCTGGCGGGCAAGGTTACTTCTCGCCTTGGTCGTCCTCCTCCTTGGGGTTTGGCACCCCCTTGGGCCTTTCGTCTCCCTCTTCGCTTTCCTCCTCCCCGCGCGGCTGTTTGAGGAAAGGGCCCTAAGGGAGATCGCCCGCCGCCACGGCCTGGCCTACCAGACGGCCCTCGAGTACCAAGACCCCCCCCTTTGGGCGGCGGCGAGACGGGTAGAGGCCCGTCTACCCCCTTTTCCCTGGGGGCTTTTGGGCCTTTACCTGGGGCTTCTCCTCTTGGCCTTTGCCCTTCGGAGCCACCCCACCCCCTCCTTTTCGCCCCCTTGGGTCCCTACGGTCTTCGAAGCGCCCGCCGGGAAGGAAGTCCGGAAGCCACCCCCAGAACCCCCACCGGACGAAAAGCTCGAGGGCAGGCCAGGCCCTTTAGAGGTCCAGAACCAGGGGACCGAGGAGCCACTTGGCGCAGCGACCCCCGAAAAGAAGCGCTTCTCAGAGGAAGATGAAACTCGAGCCAAGAAGGCCGGTGAACAGGGCGCGGCAAAACGCTCCCCAGGGCCAAGCCCCCAAGGGGTCCAAGAAGCCCCAGGCCCCCGCTCCGATGAGAAGGCGGGCCAACGCCCCGGGCAGGGGGCCGCCCCTCCCCTCCTCCCGCCGCCCCTCCAGGCCCCAGAAGGCCCCCAGGCCCCCCTCCCCCTGGGGCCCGGAGGGGAGGCCGGCACTCCGGCCCTTCCCACCCCCTGGCCAAAAGGGCCGCCCCAGAGGGTCCTGAGGAGCGCGGAGGTCTATCTGGAAAAGGCCGAGCCTCCGCCCGAGGTGCGGGAACTCATCCGGCGGTACTTCGCCCCGTGATCGGCTTCTGGCGCCCCATCGCCCCGATCGCACCCCCAGAAGAAGCCCACCCGACCCGAGGCCTTCTGAACCCCGGGTCCGGAAGCCCTAAAGGTCCTTTCGCTCAAAGTAGAGCGCGGCCAGAATCGAAAAGCCCACCGTATAGATCAAGAGCAGAGGGAGGCCAAGGCCTAGGGCGCTTGGGCGGAGGTAGAGGTCCAGGTAGGTGGTGAGGAGGAAGGGCTTAAGGGCTGGAAAGGCCACCAAAAGCCGCATCAAAAGAAGGCCCGCCACGCTGGCCAAGGCGCTGGCGGTGGTGGAAAGGAAGGCCACGGCCAAAAGAAGGGCCAACGCGGCCAAAGGCCAAAGCACCACCCCGGCAAGGAGGTGGGCCCGCACCAGCTCCTTTAGGGCCTCGCCTGCCGTGAGATACCCTGTGCCCACAAACCCCCCCTCACCCACCCCCGTACCCCCATAAAAGCCCGAAAGCCCGTGGGGCAGGCCGGCCAAGAGCCCCCCCACAAAGCTCGCCAAAAGGAGGGCAAAGGGGTAAAGAAGGGCGGCCCAAAGCTTGGCCAGAAAGAGCCGGGTGCGGGAAAGAGGCCTAAGGAGAAGGGTTTTCAGGGTGCCCTGGGCCACCTCGGATCCTAAAAGCTCCGCCGCCGCCATGATCACCAAGAAGGGGAAGAGGAACTCCATCCCCGCGAGAAGACCCAAAGCCACCACCTGCCACCCCGAGGCCAGGACCAGGCCGTAAACCTCCTTAAGCCCCGGGGCCAAAGACCAGACCAAGGGGAGGATCAAGGCGAACAAAAGCCCAAGCCGCACAGAGCGCAGAAGGAAAAGCTTGCCGAATTCCCAAAGCGTTACCCTAAGCATGCCCCACCTTCTCTTGATAGTAGTCCAGAAGGTCAAAGGTATAGGGATAAAACGCCCTGACCTTGAACCCCTCCCGCACGAGTGCGGAAAGGGCCTCCTCCGGCTTTCCCTCGGCGTGCTCCAGGAGGATCCGCCCCCGCATCAGGCTGGCCTTCAAAACCCCCGGCTGGGTGAGGAGGAAGGCCCGGGCCCGCTCGGGCTCAGAGACCTCGAGGGCGTACCGCCTCACCCGCTCCAGAACCACCTCTTCCAGAAGCCGCCCCGCCCCGAGGATGGCCACCCGGTTTGCGTAGACCGAGACCTCCCGCAGGTGGTGGGTGGAGAGAAACACCGCCCGGCCCTCCCTCGAGGCTTCGACCAAAAGGGTATGGACCAGCTCCACCCCTTCCGGGTCTAGGCCGGAGGTGGGCTCGTCCAGGATCAGAACCTTGGGGTCGGAAAGGAGGGCTGCGGCCAGGCCCAGCCGCTGCCTCTGCCCCAAGGAATACCCGCCCACCTTCTGGTCGGCCACCGCCAAAAGCCTTAGCCGGGCCATCGCCTCACGGATCCGGTCCTCCGGCCGGGAAAGGCCCAGGAGGTAGGCGTGGCGCTCGAGGTTTTGCCGCCCCGTGAGGTAGGGGTAGAACGCGGCCGGGGCCTCCACCACGGCCCCGAGATGCCTCTTGGCGGCAGGGGTTTTGTGCACATCCTCCCCCAAGAGAAGCACCTGGCCCTGGCTGGGAAAGGCCAGGCCTGTGGCGAGTCGGATCAGGGTGGTCTTACCCGAACCATTGGGGCCCGCGAGGGCGTAGACCTCCCCCAGGCGGATGGAAAGGGAGATGCCCTCCAGAACCGGCCTTTTCCCATAGCGCTTGCTCAGGTTGCGGATGCACAGAGCCTCCGTTGCCTCTTCCTGTCGGAAAGAGCCGCCCATTTGGTGCTATACTACTGGATGCCCCCGGTCCAGCGCGGCGCCCGGGGCGTGAACCGGGTCAGGTCCGGAAGGAAGCAGCCCTAAGCGCTTTCGGGTGGGTGCCGCTGGGTAGCCGGGGGTGTTTTTTGCCCCAACCCCGGCCCTCTGACCACGCCCTTTTGGGCCAGGGCCATGATTTCCTCTCCACTCAATCCAAGTGCCTCGAGGACCGCGAAGGTGTGCTCCCCAAGCAGGGGCGGGGGGGTTGTGGGGCCCAAAGGGGTACGGGAGAAGAACCGCAAGGGGTTGGCCAAGGTGGGAAGGGCCCCCACCAGGGGGTGGCTAAGCCACCAAAGAACCCCCCTGGCCTCGGCCTGGGGATCCTGGAAGGCCTCTTTGAGATCGTTCACCGGAGCGGCGGGAACCCCCACCGCCTTTAGCCTTTCCAGCCAAACCGCCCTGGGCCTCTCCTTAAGCCGCTCGGAAAGGAGGTTTAGCAAAACCTCCCGGTTCTCCACCCGGGCCCGGTTGGTGGCAAAGCGCCCGTCCTCGGCCAAAGCGGGAAGGTCCAGGGCCTGGCAGAGCCTTCTAAACTGCTCGTCATTGCCCACCGCTAGGATGATATACCCGTCCTGGGCGGGAAAAGCACCGTAAGGAACGATCTGGGCATGGGCGTTGCCCAGCCTTTTGGGGGGCACCCCGGTAAGCAGGTAGCTCTGGGCCAGGTTGGCCATCGCGAAAAGCCCCACGTCAAAGAGGGAGAGGTCGATGTGCTGGCCAAGACCGCTTCTTTCCCGTTCCAAAAGGGCGGCCAGCACCGCCGCCACCCCCATCATCCCCGTCATCACGTCCACCCAGGCCACCCCCACCTTCATCGGGGGACCGTCCGGCTCCCCGGTAACGGACATGATGCCGACGTAGCCCTGAAGGGCCGCGTCGTAGCCAGGTTCTTTGGCTCGAGGCCCGGTTTGGCCAAACCCCGTGAGGGAAAGGTAGATCAACTTCGGGTTTTCCTCCCGCAAAGAGGCGTAGTCCAGGCCGAAGCGGGCCAGATCCCCTACCTTGTAGTTTTCCACCAGGACATCCGCTCCCCGCGCCAAGGACCGGAGGATGGCCTGGCCTTCCTTGGCCTTCAAGTCCAGGGCCAGGCTCTTCTTCCCCCGGTTCACCGAGAGGAAGTAGGCGCTCTCCCCCGCCACAAAGGGAGGGCCCCAGGCCCGGGTCTCATCCCCCCAGGGGGGCTCCACCTTGAGGACCTCTGCCCCCAGGTCGGCCAGGACCATGGTGCAAAGGGGCCCCGCTAGGACCCGGGAGAGGTCCAAAACGCGTATGCTGGAGAGGGGCTTCACCGGAGGATCTCCTTGACCCCCTCTTCCAGGGTTTCATCCCTCTTTCTGCCCAACCTAGGCTGGTCCTTCCTGGGGATCATGGCCAGAAACCCTGCCTTGCCCATACCCCCTCCAGTCTACCCAAAAACCGACCCTTTCAGCTCCAAGACCGCCCGCTCGAGGGAGGCTACGGTTTCCTTCCTCACGCATACCCCTCCCCGAAAGGGCCAAGTCCACCCGGACCGAACCCGCATCTCCTCTCGGAAACGGCTTCACAGCTCGGAAAGGAGGAGGGCCAAAAGGGCCACCCGGTGGGGAATCTGGTTCAGGTAGACGCCTTCCGTCCTCTGGTGGGCATCCCGGCCGAAAAGCCCTAGCCCGTCCAGGGTGGGGGCAAGGGCAGCGGTGAAGTTGCCGTCCGAACCCCCGCCCACCCGGCCCGGCCTCAGCTCCAGGCCCAACCGTCTTCCAATGGCCCGGGCCTTTTCAAAAAGCGCCAGGCTTTCCGGGGTGGGCTCCATGGGGGGACGGTTCAGACCCCCAGAAAGTTCCAGCCTTGCCCCCTCCAGAACGGGCCTTAAGGCCTTAAGCCCCGCCTCCACCCTTTGGGCCTCCTCCAGCGTCCACGCCCGCAGGTCGATCTCCAAGACCGCCTCCTCGGCCACCACGTTGGTGGCCGTTCCCCCCTGGATCCGGTTGGGGCCCAGGGTGGTCCCCCGCGTCCGGTCCTCCAGGGTCATCACCTTCAGGACCTGGTGGGCGAGCTCGAGGATGGCGTTCACCCCCTTTTCCGGCTCCACCCCCTGGTGGGCGGCCCGGCCGAGGGCCCTAAGCCGGTAAAGCCCCACCCCTTTTCGCGCCACCTTCAGATCCCCCTCCGGAGTAGGGGGCTCCAAAACCAGAACCCAGTCCGCGGACCGGGCCTCCTCCTCTATAAAGGGTCGGCTTTCCAAGGAGCCGATCTCCTCGTCCGGGGTGAAGAGGGCGGTAAGGGAGGGGTGGGAAACCCCCTGTTCCTCCAAGAAGCGCAGGGCGTAGAGGAGCTGGATGAAGCTCCCCTTCATGTCGTACACCCCAGGGCCCACCGCCACATCCCCCTCTACCCGGAAGGAGAACGCCCCTTTGGGATGAACGGTGTCGTAGTGGAGGAGGAGGAGAAGCCGCCCCTCCCGTCCTGGCCGGCTAAAGCGAAGGAGGGGGCCCGTGGCAAGGAGGCGCTCCTCCACCCGTCCTAAGGGGGAAAAGGCCTCCTTCAAAAAGGAGGCGCAGTGGGAAAGCCCCTCCAGGTCGCGAGAAGGGGACTCGAGGCAGACCAAAGCCTCGAGGTCTCTTATGAACTCCGGAAGACGGGCGTCCGTCCAGGCTAAAGGATCCACCCCTTCATTATGGAGTCAAAAAACCCCGGGGACCTCCCGGGGCCTCTGGTGGGCGGCAGAGGACTTGAACCTCCGACCCCCTGCTTGTAAGGCAGGTGCTCTGGCCAGCTGAGCTAGCCGCCCGTGGTGACCCCAGGGGGAATCGAACCCCCGTTTCGGCCTTGAGAGGGCCGCGTCCTGACCGCTAGACGATGGGGCCAGCCTGGTGGGCCGTGCAGGATTCGAACCTGCGACCTACCGATTAAAAGTCGGTTGCTCTGCCAGCTGAGCTAACGGCCCAAAAGCCTATAGGATTATAGCCCGCCCCTTCTCCCCTGTCCAGGGCCCATGCCTGAAAGGCGCTCTAAGAAGAGGAGCCCAAACGACTCCTCCCGGGCCCGCCGCCTCAAAGCCTCGAGGTCAAAGGGCCTTGGGGCCACTCCGTCCAGGTTGACCTTGGGCCAGGGGGCCAGGGACAAGAAAGCCCAAAAGGCCCCATCCGCCCAGGGGGGAACCCAGGCCCCGCTCCGGGCGAGAAAGACCCGGCCCACACCGGGAATAGGCCCACCCTCGTCCACCCGGCGCTCCAGGGGCACCTGGGGCCCGGGCTCGCCCTCTAGGGCGTGGGCCCGCCAGAGGGGATAGCGGAGGGAAAGCTTGGCCCCTGTCCGGTGGTAGAAGACCATCCAGTCATCGCAGGCGGGCTCCTCACCCACCGGGCGATAGCCCGCATCGTGGTGGGCGTCAAAAAGGATCACCTCCGTGACCCCCTGGCGCACCTCGGGGTGGAAGGCCAAGGCGTTGGAGTCCGCATAGTATAGGATCACCTGAGAAGACGCCTTTACCCTTTCCCAGAAGCCCTCGTACCCCCGGGGCATAGGGGGCTCCATACCCCTAAGGAGAAAGGCCAAGGCCCTCTTCTCCCAGGCCTCGAGGAGGTGGTAGGGGGTCTCAAAATGCGCCCAGTCGTAGAGGAAAAACCGGGGGTCTTGCGGGTCCTCCACCACGGGGAAGAAGAAGTCGAAGTCCACCACCAGGAGCCTCATAGGAAAAACCTATCCCGCCCGTGACCGGGCGGGATAGGTAGACCCCCCTCACCAGATGTAGAAGAGGGTGACGATGAAGAGCCAGACCGCGTCCACCAGGTGCCAGTACATGCTGGCCGCCTCGAGGGTCCCGTGGTGGTGCCGGCTGATCTTGCCCCTAAGGGCCTGCAGGTAGGCCAGGATGAGGCCAAAGCCCCCGATCACCACGTGCAGCCCGTGGAGGCCCACGATGGTGAAGAAGGCTGCGGTCCAGAGGTTCTCCTGCCAGCTGGATTCATGATGGAATTTGTAGAACTCGTAGCTTTGCACCAGGAAGAAGAGGACGCCCAGGACGATGGTGACCAGAAGGCCGAACCGGAAGGGGTTGAACCGGCCCCGCCGGAGGTCGTGGTGGGCGTAGTGGACGGTGAAGGAGCTCGAGACCAGGAAGAAGGTGTTGAGAAGCGCAAGCCACAAAGCAGGCCGTTCCTCAGGAGGAGTGGCCGCCCCAGAGAGCCTCAGATACAGGTAGCCCGCGATGAGAATGGCGAAGAGGCCCACCTCGGAGACAATAAACCAGGCCATCCCCATCCAGGCGTTGGACTTCCCGGTCACGGTGTGGTGCTCCACCGGATGGTCGTACTCGTCCTCCAGGGCCCAGCGGATAAGCCCGTAGGCGAACAGGGCCAGCATCACCCCCATCCAGACGTTGGGGACGGGCAAAGCCGCCACCGCCACAAAGAAGCCAAAAAGCGTGGCGGCGGTGTAAAAGGGCCAGAAGGAGTTGTTGGGCAGGTGGATGTGGGCGGGGTCCTCGGCCTCGAGGGCCACCTTCTTCTTCTGCCAGTCGTAAAGGGGCCTTTCAGAGTGGAATTCCTCGGGCAGCTTCACGTCAAAGTTGTGGGCCTTAGGGGGCGAGGCGGTGAGCCACTCCAGGGTGTACCCACCCCAGGGGTTCTCGGGGGCCTTCTCACCAAACCGGAGGCTCTTCCACATGGTGTAGATCCAAACCAATCCACCCAAACCCAGGATAAAGGCCCCGATGGTGGAGATGAGGTTCAGCTCAGGCCAGCCAGCGATGTCCGCGTTGTACGTGTAGTACCGCCTGGGCATCCCCAAAAAGCCCAGGGCGTACTGGGGGAGGAAGGTCACCAGATAGCCCACCAAAAAGAGCCAGAAGTGAAGCTTCCCAAGCCGGTCATCAAACATCCGACCCGTGAACTTGGGCCACCAGTAGTAAAGCCCGGCGAAGGCCCCAAAGGCGCTGCCCGCCATGAGGACGTTGTGGAAGTGGGCCACCACGAAGTAGGAGTCCTGGGCGTGGTAGTCGAAGGGGACCATGGAGAGCATGACTCCGGTAATCCCCCCCAGGAGGAAGTTGAAGATGAAGCCCAGAACCCAGTAGAGGGGGGTCTTCATCTGCAAGTGGCCGGCCCAAAGGGTTCCGATGAGGTTAAAGAGCTTAACCCCCGTGGGAACCGCGATCAGGGCGGTGAAGAAGGCGAAGGCGATCTGGAAGAGGGTAGACTCCCCCACGGTGAACATGTGGTGGGCCCAGACCATCGTCCCCAGAAGGACGATGCCCATCTGCGCCCAGACCATCTGCTTGTAGCCGAAAAGGGGCTTGCGGGCAAAGGTGGAGGCCACCTCGGCCAGGATGCCCAGGTAGGGCAGAAGCATCACGTAGACCGTGGGATGGGAGTAGAACCAGAAGAACTGCTGGAACAGCACCGGGTCGCCCTTAATCTCGGGGTTAAACCAGCTGAGGCCCAGCTTCCGGTCTAGAAGGACGAGAAGGGCAGCCGAGGTCAGCCCCGCCAGGGTAAAGAGGTTGAGAATGCTGGCGGCAAAGACGCTCCAGACGTACATGGGCATCTTCCAGAGCGTCATCCCCTTGGCCCGCAGGTTGTAGATGGTGGCCAGGAAGTTGGCGTTGCCCAAGAGGCTGGAAAAGCCCAGCAGGAGGATGGCCGCCAAGTAAAAGGCCACGCCGGTCTCGGACTTGGCCGACAGAGGGTAGTAGAAGGTCCAGCCCACCGCCGGGGCCCCCCCTGGGAAGAGGTAGCTCATGAGGGCCAGAACGATGGCGCCCAGGAAAGCCCAGTAGCTGAAGGCGTTCACCCGGGGAAGGGCCACGTCCCTCGCCCCCAGCATCAAGGGCACCACGAAGTTGCCGAACCCCGTCAGCCCTGCCTGGATGATGAAGAAGAAGAGCATGGTGGCCCCGTGCAGGGTGAGGATCTGGTTGTACTGGTCGCCGGTAAGGAGGTGGTTGTTGGGCACCGCAAGCTGGGCCCGGATCAGGAGGGAAAACACCCCTGCCAGGGCAAAGGCGAAAAAGGCCGTGGCCGTGTAAAGAAGCCCGATCTTTTTGTGATCTACCGTGGTCAGGAGGTCTATGACCGTCCCCCAGACCCCCGTTTTCGGCTTGGTCGCGATCGCCATCTTACCCTCCTCTAAAAGCGCGGCAGGCTCTTAAAGTCGAACCCGGAGAGCTTGAGCCCTTCCAGGTACCCCACCAAAGCGTTCAGGTCCGCCTCGGAAAGCTGGGGAAAGCCGGGCATCTTCACCCCAGGCTTGAAGCCGGCTGGGTTTCTGATCCAGGCTTTAAGGTGCTCAGGCGTATGGTCCATAATACCCGCCCCGAGGGACAGCCGGTTCCCCACAAAAGCCAACTCCGGCCCGATGACCGCGGGGGGCTTTTTACCCGTGGCGTTGTGGCAGGCCGCGCAGTTTTGCTGGAAGACCTCCCGACCCCGGGGGTTCGCCACAGGAGGCTGGTAGGCCTGGGCCTCGGCCACAAAGCGGTCAAACTCCTCCTTGGGAAGGACCAAGACCCTAAAGAGCATCCGGGCGTGGCTCGCCCCACACAGCTCGGCACAGACCCCGTAGTAGTTGCCGGGTTTTTCGGGGGTGAAGTGGATGCGGTTCTTCTGCCCCGGGATCGCATCCTGCTTACCCGAAAGACCCGGCACCCAGAAGGAGTGGATGACGTCCCCGGAGGTGACCTCCAGCTGGACCGGGACCCCCACAGGAAGGATGAGCTCGTTGGAGGTGCGAAGGCCCAGCCCAGGGTAGGTAAAGTCCCACCAGAACTGGTACCCCGTAACCTCCACCGTAAAGGCGCCCGGCACCGCCTTGTTCACCTGGACCAGGCTCTTGGCGGTCAGGCCAAAGAGGATCAGGACGATGACGATGGGAATGGCCGTCCAGATGACCTCGAGGCGGTCGTTCCCGTGGATCTGAGGAGGCTCCCCCACCTCGTTTCCCTTAGCCCGGAACCTCAAGGCGATGTACGTCAGGCTCCCCGCCACTACACCGAAGATGAGAACCGCGAAGACCAAGACCCAGATCAAGAGCCAAGACACCTCGCGGTTGAACGAGGTGGCGGGGTTGAGCACCCCGACCCGGTGGCCCGCCTCGGCCAAGGCCAAGCCCAAACCCAGTAGCACACTTATGCCTTTCCTCATCTTCCCTCCTACAAGGCCCTGTCCAGGGCCATGGCCACAAAGAGCAGGGCCAGGTAGAGCATGGAGTATTTATACAACGAAACCGCCTGGGGCCGGGCCCCCCGGTTCAAAAGGGCCCAGGCCTTGAGGATAAGAAGGGCATTAAGGAAGAGGCTGGCCAGAAGGTAAAGGAAGCCGAGCTCTCCCAAAAGGAGGGGCATCAGGGAGATCAAAGCGGTCAGAAGGGCGTACAGGGCGATCTGGATCACCGTCACCCGCTCGCCTAGGACCACGGGAAGCATGGGCACCCCCACCGCCCGGTAGTCGTCCTCAATCATGAGGGCCAAGGCCCAGAAGTGGACCGGGGTCCAGAAGAAGATGAGGGCGAAGAGGTACCAGGCGAAGAGGTTCAGCTCCCCAGTCACTGCGGCAAAGCCCACCAAGGGTGGGAAGGCCCCCGCCGCTCCCCCGATGACGATGTTCTGCCAGGTGCGGCGCTTTAGGTAAAGGGTGTAGATGAGGACATACCAGATCAAGCCCATGAGGGCAAGGGTGGCGGCCAGAAGGTTGGCCGCCCCGGCCAGAAGGGCGAACCCGCCCAGGGCGAGGGCGAGGGCGAAGAGAAGGGCATTTCGGGAGGAGATCCTCTGCGTCACGGTGGGGCGGCGGGCGGTCCGTTTCATCCGAGCATCGATGTCCCGGTCGATGACCATGTTGATGGCGTTGGCCGCCCCGGCCATCATATACCCCCCAAGGGCTACAGCCAGGAAGAGCCCCGTCCCGGGCCAGCCCTTGGCCGCTATGAGCATGGCGGCCAAGGTGGTGAAAAGAAGGAGGCTGATCACCCGGGGCTTGGTCAGGGCCAGGTAGTCCCTCCAGGTGGCCTCCCCCGCTCCGCGGTGGACCCCGCCCGACTCCACCTGCTCCTGCCTCTGGGAAAGGCCTGCGGCCAGGAGCAAGAGGTAGGCGAGCCAGATCAGGTAGGAAAGGAGGAGGTGGAGGATCTGCATCCAGACCGGGGCCTTCAAGGCCACGTTGACGAGGCCGGCGAGGAGCTGGACCCCGTAGAGGTAGGCGAGGACCCGGGCAGAGCGCCTGACCCCAGGGCCAGGTCGGAGGAAGGCCACAAGCTGGGCAACCAGGACCACGTAAAGCCCCACGCTCACTGCGATCAGGGGGTGGAGGATCCGAAGCCGGACCAGGAAATGCTCCCCCGGGGTTAGGGCGCGCTCGACGGCCTCGAGGCTACTGCGAACCGGGAAGATGAGGTCCCCAAGAGCGGTCACCGCCCCGCTCATGCCCAGGAAAAGCAACGCCAGGGCCCCAAGTCCCAAGGCCCAGCCCACCGCCCCCTGGCCCCTGAGGCGAAGGGGCATCCCCGTGTGGGCGAAGTGGGCGGTAAGAAGCAGGCTAGCCAAAAGGAGGTAGGTGTTGGCCAGGTGGACCATCTGGACCACCGCCCGGACGGGGGTGGGGTTGTGGGCCACCCAGCCGAAAAGGACCAGGCTCGCCCCGAGGAGGGTCTCGGAAAGCATAAACAGGCCAGACAAGAAGGCCCCCAGCCGGACCGGGTGGCCCTGGGGGTAAAGGCGGAAGGCGGAAACCACCAGGACCAGGACCGAAAGGAGCGCCAGGCCGCTCGTGGCCCTGTGGGTGAACTCGATCAGGGTCTCGACCTGGGGGGCACGGGGGAGGATCTCCCCATTGCAGGTGGGCCAGTGGGCCCCGCACCCCGCCCCGGAGCCCGTGGCCCGCACATACGCCCCCCAAAGGGCTACCAAGGCGTTCCAGGCCAGGACCCCTATCGCCAGCCGCTCGAACCGGGACATACCGCCTTTCATTTTGACAGAGACCTCCCGGGCGGGGTGAGGTACATTTGTCCCTTCCGCCCCACCAACCCACCCTAAAGGCTATACCCAACCCCCCTATTTGACAAGGGTCCTTCCCCACCCCAATGCGCCCGGACCTTTAAGACACCCTGGGCCCAGCCTGGCGCACCCCCTCCTCCACGCCTTCCGAAAATTTCTGGAAGTTCTCCTGAAACATCCGGGCAAGCCGCCGGGCCTGCGCATCGTAGGCGGCCTTATCAGCCCAGGCCTCCCGGGGAAAGAGGAGCTTGCTGTCCACGCCGGGCACGGCGGCGGGGATCAGGAAACCGAAGACGGGGTCCTCGCGGAACGCCGCCTTTTCCAGCCCTCCGGACAAGGCGGCCTGGAGGATCGCCCGGGTCAGGGGAAGGGGGAAACGGTGCCCGACCCCATACGGTCCGCCGGTCCAGCCCGTGTTGACCAACCAGACGGAGGGGGCATGCCTTTGGATCTTCTCCCCCAGCATCCGGGCGTAAACCCCCGGGTGCAGGGGCAAGAAGGGCGCCCCAAAGCAAGCGGAGAAGGTGGCTTTGGGTTCTTTCACCCCCCGCTCCGTGCCCGCCACCCGGGCGGTGTAGCCAGAGAGGAAGTAGTACATGGCTTGCTCGGGGCTGAGCTTGGCGATGGGAGGAAGGACCCCGTAGGCGTCCGCGGAAAGGAAGAAGATGTGCCTAGGGTGGCCGGCGGTGCCCGATTCCACGACGTTCTCGAGGTGGGCCAAGGGGTACGAGGCGCGGGTGTTTTCCGTCTTGGAATCGTCTTCCCACGCCACCCGGCGGCTTTCCGGGTTCACCACCACATTCTCCAGAATGGCTTCAAACTGGTTGCTGGCCCTGTAGATGAGGGGCTCGTGCTCGGGAGAAAGCCGGATGACCTTGGCGTAACACCCCCCCTCGAAGTTGAACACCCCCTCCTCGCTCCAGCCGTGCTCGTCATCGCCGATAAGGGGGCGGCTCGGATCGGTGGAAAGGGTGGTCTTCCCTGTCCCGGAAAGCCCGAAGAAGATGGCCACATCCCCCATCTGGCCCACGTTGGCCGAGCAGTGCATGGGGAAGACCTCCTCCTTGGGCATGAGGTAGTTCATCACCGTGAAGACGCTCTTCTTAATCTCTCCCGCATACTTGGTCCCCACGATGAGAACCGTCCGCCTTCGAAAGCTAATCCCGATGAAGACCTCGCTCCTTGTCCCATCCCGCTCCGGCTCGGCCAAAAAATGGGGGGCATGGACCACGGTAAAGCCGGGGACAAAGGCCTCCACCTCGTCCTCGTCTTTGAACCCAGGGGAGAGGAACATGTTGCGGACGAAAAGGGCATGCCACGGGCTTTCCGTGACCACCCTGACCGGCAGGCGGTAGCGCCTATCCGCCCCTGCGTAGACCTCTTGGACGAAGAGCTCCTTCCCGGAAAGGTGCTCGGCCACCCTCTGCAGAAGGGCCGAAAAGGCCTCGGGAGGAAAGGGCTGGTTGACCTCCCCCCACCAGATCTCCCCCCTGACCTCTGGGTCCTCCACCACATACTTGTCCCGGGGACTTCTCCCCGTGTAGGGGGTGGTGTCCACCACCAAGGGCCCCTTGTGGGCCAGAAGACCCTCCCCTTTAAGGAGCGTCTTCTCCACCAGGACGGGCGAGGGGGTGTTCCAGTAGACCGGGGCTTTGGGTTCAATCCCTAGGCTTTTGAGGTTCCTCATACCCTCCTCCAAGGCCAGTCTATGGGAAACGTCCGCCTTTTTCCAAACGCTCAAGGGTGAGCCGCTTGCCCAGCTCCACCCCCGGCTGGTCAAAGGCGTTCACCCCCCAGAGCTCGCCCAGAAAGGCGGTCTGCCACATGAGGTGCTGCAAAAGCCAGCCCAGGTGGTAGGCGTCCACCCGGTCCAGGGTCAGGGTATAGGCCCTCTGGCCAGCCTCCGCCAGGGCTTCCTCCGTGGACTCGGCCTGCGCTTGGAGAACATCCAAAAAAGTCCGGCCCGCGAGGAAGCCGGGAAGCCCCGGTCCCTGGGGGATGGCTAGGGGTTCGTCCCAGAGGGGCAGGACCAAGACGATCAGTTTGTCTTTGGGACCTTCCCGGAAAAGCTGGACCTGGGCGTGCTGGTCCTGGGGGCCTAAAGCGGGAAGGGCGGTGGTGCCCACCCTTTGCCCCTTGCGGTCCACCTTGCCCAAGGACTCGTCGTGAAGCTGAACAAACCAGGCGGGGACGTGGCGCATCCGGGCGGAGTAGGGCATGAAGACGGTAATCGTCCGGCCCTCCAGGTAAGCCAGGTGCTGGATGAGGGCGGTTTTCAGGGGCAGGTTCTCTCCGAAAGGGCGGCCGGCCAGCCTGTTGGCCATCCGGGCCCCAGCGAGGAGGGCCTCGAGGTCGGCCCCGGAAAAGGCCAAGGGCAAAAGCCCCACCGGGGAAAGGGCGCTGTACCGCCCCCCCACCTCCTCCGGGATGGGGAAACTCGCCAGGCCTTCCTCCTCGGCGAACCGGCGCAAGGGGCCTCGGGTGGGGTCGGTGGTCACCACCACGTGCCTCTTCCAGTCCGGAAGGCTTTTCTTCAGCCAGTCCAAAAAGAGCGCGAAGGCGGAGAGGGTCTCGAGGGTGGTTCCCGACTTGGAGACCACATGGACCAGGGTCCGCCGGGGGTCTAACCGGTCCAAAAGAAGCCTGAGTGGGGTGGGCTCCACATGGTCCACGTAGTGAACCCTGACCCGCCCCTCCCCCAAGGCCTCCTCCAGGGCCATCGCCCCCAGGGAGGACCCCCCGATCCCGATGTGGACCAGATCCTCTACAAAGTCCAGGCTTTCTTGGTAGCGTCGCACCGCGCGTAGGGTCTCGGTGTCCTCGGGCAGATCCATCCAGCCTAAAAGGCTTCCAGGAAGCCCCTTTCTGGCCAGAAGCCCCCCCCTGGCCGCCTCCAGCGCCTCCCCCCACTCCCCAAGGGCCCGGTCCAGATCCAGGCCTAGGCGGTCCACCTTTAAGCCCAACATGGCCCCATAATAAGGGCATGGGCTATGTGCCTCCACCCATGCCTCAGCACGGCCTCGAGGAGGGCCCCGTCCTCCTGAAAACCGGTCGGCCCGCCCTGTTGCGCCGGGCCCGGCCTGAGGACAAGCCCCTTTTTCTAGAGTTCCTTTCCCGCCTTTCCGAGGACACGCTGAGGATGCGGTTCTTTTCCCCTACCAGCCCCGAGACGGCCGCCGACCTCCTCCTTTCCCAAAAGCCCGATGAGGAAAAGGTCACCCTCGTCGTCCTGGCAGGGGACCCGCCCCGGATCGTGGCCACGGGGGAGTATGTGCGGGCAAAGGGGAAGGACACAGCGGAGGTGGCCTTTCTAGTGGACGACGCCTACCAGGGGAAAGGGCTCGGGACCCTGCTTTTGGAAAGGCTGGCCCTCCTTGCGGCCAAGCGGGGCATCCGTCGCTTCCTGGCCTATACCCTGGCGGAGAACCAGAAGATGCTCTCCGTCTTCCAGGAAAGTGGGTTTGAAGTGCGGGCCTACCGGGAGGGGGGGGAGGTGGAGGTGGAGTTTGAAATCATCCCCAGCGAGAAGGCGGTGGAGCGGTTTGAGTGGCGGGAGAAGGTGGCCACCATCGCCTCCCTTCACCCCTTCTTCTTCCCCCGCGGGGTGGCGGTGGTGGGCGCGAGCCGGGACCCACAGAGCGTGGGGTACCGGGTTTTGGAAAACCTGGTCATGGGCCGGTTCCAAGGTCCGGTCTACCCGGTGAACCCCGAGGCCGAGCGCAAAGACGGGGTCCCCTTCGTGGGCCCCCTTTTGGCCTACGAGTCGGTGAACCAGATCCCGGGGCCGGTCGACCTCGCGGTGGTCACCGTGCCTAAGGAAAAGGTGGCCGGGGCCCTAGAGGCCCTGGGGCGGCGGGGGGTGCGGGCCGCCGTCATCCTCACCACCGGGTTCAACGAGAAGGAAGCAAAGGGGATCGCCGACCTGGCCCGCCGGTACGGGATGCGGATCCTGGGGCCGGGCTCCTTGGGCCTGGCCCACACCCACCGGTCAGTCCGGCTCGCAGCGGGGCTGGTCCCCCTGCCCAAGGAGGGCGGGCTGGCCCTTTCCAGCCAGTCCGGCACCCTGGCCCGGGCGGTCATCGCCTATGCGGAGGGGATGGGCCTGGGGATCTCCTCATTTGCCTCCTTGGGGGCCAAGGCGGACGTCTCCTCCAACGACCTCCTCCAGTTCTGGGAGGAGGACGAAAGAACCCGGGTCATCGTCCTCTACCTCGAGACCTTTGGAAACCCCAGGCGCTTCTCCCGACTGGCCCGCAGGATCGGGAAAAAGAAGCCCATCCTCGCCGTCCACCCCTCCCGGGACCCCTTGGTGCGGGCGCTATTCGCCCAGGCGGGGGTCATCCGGGTGAACGACCTGGAGGAGACCTTTGACGTGGCCCTTTTGCTCCAAGGCCCCCTGCCGCAAAACCCCCGGGTCCGGCTGATCGCCAACGCCTCCGGACCCAGCAACCTGGCTCTGGAAGCCCTGAAGGAGGGGGGTATGGAGGTGGAGCAGGTGGACCTCGGCTCCACGGCCCAGGCGGAAGACTTCCAAAAGGCTCTCCTCGAGGCCCTGGCCTCAGAGGCGGGAAGCGTCTTCCTCCTCTATGTCCCCATGGGCTTCGCCGAGGAAGAGGCCATCCTGGCGCCCCTTTACGAGGCGCAGACGGACAAGGTCCTCCTGGCCTCGGTGATGGGAGAGGCGAGCGTACGGGCACGCTTTTTGGGAAAGGTTCCCCTCTACCGCTTCCCCGAGTCCGCAGCCATCGCCTTGGCCCGGACCTGGGCCTACCGGGTGTGGCGGGAGGAGCCTCTGGTCTTCCCCGACTTCCCAGACCTCAAGGTGGAGGGGGCCAGGCGGCTTCTGGAAGGGAAGGCCCATCTAAGCCCTGAGGAGGAAGCCCAGCTTCTGGAGGCCTTCGGCCTCCCCCTAGGGGCCCGGGGAGGGTTGGAGCTCATTCTGAAGGTCGAGCCCCACCCCCTCTTCGGCCCCACCCTGGGCCTCCACCTGCCCACCCCCTTGGGGGAGACCAGCCTAGGCCTCCGCCTCTCCCCCCTTACGCAAAAGGACGCAAAAGAGCTCCTTGCCCCCCTGGAGGGCTTTGAGGACCCCGGGCCTTACCAGGAGATCCTCCTTAGGGTCTCGAGGCTTTTGGAAGAGTTCCCCCAGGTGGAGCGCCTCACCCTTAGGCTCAAGGGGCCCGGGATCGCCGCGCACGAGGTGAGGCTTGCGGATCGAAAGCCCTAAAAACCCCAGGATCAAGGCGCTGGCCGCCTTAAAAGAAAAAAGGGAGCGCCTTCGGACAGGCCTCTTCCTGGTGGAGGGCCTGAGGGAGGTGCGGCGGGCCCTGGAGGCCGGCCTCCGGCCCGAGATCCTCCTCCTGGGCCCTAGGGCCAAGGCGGTTCACGAGGAGGCAGAGGCCCTGGCCAAGGAGGCGAAGGAGGTTTTGGAGGTCTCCCAGGCGGCCTTGGAACGGGTCTCGAGCCGGGAAAACCCCGCCCAGGTCCTGGCCGTCTTCCCCATCCCCCAGAAGGACCCCCGAGGCTTCCAGCTCCCTCTGGACCCCCTGGTCTTGGCCGTGGTGGGGGTGGAAAAGCCCGGCAACCTGGGGGCCATCCTGCGGAGCGCGGACGCCGCGGGGGTGGATCTGGTCCTGGTCTCGGAGGGGGTAGACCTCTACAGCCCCCAGGTCATCCGCAACTCCACCGGGACCCTCTTCCACCTCGCGGTCCTTCCGCTTCCTCCCGAGGAGATGGGCCGCCTTCTGGAAGAAAGGGGCCTCTTCTTGGTGGCCGCCACGCCCCAAGGGGAAAAGACCTACTGGGAGGAGGAGTACCGGCGGGGGGTGGCCTTCCTGGTGGGGGCGGAGGACGAGGGCCTCCCTCAAGCCTGGCTGGAGCGGGCCCAGGCCAGGGTGCGCATTCCGATGGAAGGGCGGGCGGACAGCCTCAACGTGAGCGTGGCCACGGCCCTCCTCCTTTATGAGGCGCTTCGGCAAAGGCGGGGTGGGGGAAGGTGACCCCCTCTAGCTCAAGGGGCCAGCCGAAAGGCTACGTTCGACACCGAAAGGTGGAGAACCCTCCCCCTTTCGGATCCACCCCCATTTTGATTGACTGGACGGGGCTCGATCTTCAAAATCATATATGTGAGGTGAAGACATGATTGTTGGACTGATTGCCCCCATTTCCCTGGGCGCTTTTTCCTGGTCCGCCCACTCGAGGCCCGGGCTCAGCGGGTGTGGCCTAGACGTCAAGGACTGCCCCTACATGCCCCTATAGACCTTGTTGGTTCTCCTCCTCGGCCTGCTCATCTGGAGCCTACCCAACCAGTCTTTGGTTCTGGCCTTGGGGTGGGGGGTCCTACTGGTCGGTCAAAGGCTCTATCCCCAGGGTTTTTTATGGCTGGCCTTCTTTCCAGGGCTTCTGCACCTTAAGGACGCCCTCTGGGCAGGCTGGGCCTCGAGCACAGCCGCCCTTCTCCTTTTGGGCCTTTTCCTCTCCACAAAAAATCGCCCCTGGAGCAGCCTTCTCCTCCTCCCCTTGGCCCTCCAAGGAGGACCGGTGGGGCTTTTCCTCCTGGGAGGGATCCATGCCTTGGCGCGCATAGAGAGCCTGAAGGAAGAGGCAAGGGCCCGGGGTGCGGCCTTCCTCCCTTCCCCAGCCGGGGTTCTGACCCCCCTACTCCTGGGGGGTCTCCTTTCGGGGCTCGCCTTCCTGTCCCTTCCTCACCTCCATCTTCCCCTACCCACCTGGACCAGAGCCCCCCTCGAGGCGGCCAGGAAGGCCCTCGAAGCCCCGGCGGAAAAGGTGGTCTACGAAGCCCTCAAAGAGGGGTTCCCCCCCTGGGTCCTCTGGTTGGACCGGGCCCTGGAGTACGCCCTTCCCCTAAGCCTCCTCCTTCTCCTTCTGGTCCTTCTTCCCCTCCTTGGCCGGGGAAAAAAGACCCCCTGGGGCGGCTTCCACCTCCTCCCAGTGGTTCTATCCCTTTTCGCCTTCGGCCTCCTCCTCCTCTACCTGGGCACCCTAGGCAGAGGGGAAGGGGCTGGGGGAGCCCCTCTCCTCCCAGGCCCAAGCCCCCTCTTGGAAGGGGCAGGAAAGGGCGAGGCGGTGCCGGGCCCCCGAGGGCTTGGGGAGGTGGGCGTGGCCTTGGCGGGGCTTTCCGCCCTCCTTACCCTCGCCCTCCTTCTGGTCCTGGCCCTTTGGATCTGGCGGATCTGGCCCAGGGCCAAGGAGGGGGCTCCCGAGGAAAACCCCCCCAACGCCAAGAGGGGCGCAGGAGGCCCCCTGCCCCTCCCCCAAGACCGGGTGCGCCGGGCCTATGCCCTAGCCCTCCAGACCCTGAGGAAGAAAGGCCTTCCCCGCCTGGCCCCCGAGGGGCCTCTGGAATACCTGGAGCGGGTGCGAGGCCTTTTCCCCGAGGCCGCTCCCGCCCTCGAGGGCCTCACCCGGCTCTACCTCCCTGTGCGCTACGGGGAAAGGACTCGCGGGGAAGAAGCTGAGGCTGCTGAAGCGTTTTTGGAGGTTATCCTTAAGATATGCTCTACGAACGCATCCAAGGCGCCCTGAAGGACAGGGTCCTCCTGCGGGAGGAGACGCTAAAGCTCGCCCTGGGAACCCTCCTCGCGGGGGGCCACCTCCTCTTAGAGGATGTTCCAGGAACCGGCAAGACCACCTTCGCCAAGGCCTTGGCGCGGGCCCTTGGGCTTTCCTTTAGCCGAATCCAGATGACCCCTGACCTCCTCCCCCAAGACCTTACCGGGGTCTACCTGCTCCGGGAAGGGGGGCTGGTATGGCAAAAGGGGCCCATCTTTGCCCAGATTCTCCTAGTGGACGAGCTCAACCGGGCTACCCCCCGCACCCAGTCCGCCCTCCTCGAGGCCATGGGGGAAGGGCAGGTGACGCTGGAAGGGGAGACCCACCCCCTACCCCAGCCCTTCTTTGTGCTGGCCACCCAGAACCCCGTGGAGGAGGAGGGCACCTACCCTTTGCCCGTGGCCCAGCTGGATCGGTTCACCGCCCGGCTTTCCCTTGGGTACCCGGATGAGAGGACCCTCCTCAAAACCCTAAGGGGCAAGGACCCTCTGGCGGGCCTGGAGCCCGTTACGGAGGCCAAAGAGCTCGAGGCCCTCAAAGGGCAGGTCAAAGGGGTCAGGGTGGGGGAGGCCGTCTTGGAGTACCTTTTAGGGCTCGCCTCTTGGCTGAGAAGCCGGGAAGAGGTGAGGCTCGGCCCCTCCCCGCGGGCCCTGCTTCAGGTGGAGCGGCTGGCCCAGGCCTTGGCCCTTTTGGAAGGGCGGGCGTTCGTCATCCCCGAGGACGTGAAGCGGGCCTTTCGGGCGGCCTTGCCCCACCGCCTCCTCCTCAAACTGGAGGCGGAGCTCGCAGGGCTTAGCCCCGAACCCCTTGTGGAAGCGGCCCTGAAAGCGGTGCCTGCACCTGTGGAGGTTTAGGTGGCCCTGGGGCTTCTCGCCCTCCTTTTGCTCTTGCTGCTCGCCCAAGCCTCGAGGCTTATCCGGGTCCAGGCGCGCGCCCTGGGTTTCCCCTCTGGGTTCCCTGGCCGGAAGGGGGAAGGGCGGCTCGAGGTAGAGCTTTTCGCCCCCCTCCCGGTCCTTTACCGCCTCAGAACCCATCCTTCCGCCCCTTTGGGCCTCGAGCCCCAGGAGGCTTTGGGCCTGGCTTGGGGCAGGCTTCGGCTCAACCTCCCCCTCCCCTATGGCTACCGCCGCCGGGGGGAGCACCCTTTGGGCCTCTCCCTCCGCTTGGAAAGCCTCTTTGGAACAGGGGCGAGAACCCTTGACCTCGAGGCGGGCCGAGCCCTGGTCTTCCCTCCCCTTAGGCCCCTGACCCCCCACCGGAACACGCCCAGCTTCTTCCTCGAGGGAACGGTCCGCCCCACGGGCCTCCCCGATCCCCTGGAGACCCGGGGGCTCAGGCCCTACCGGCCTGGGGACCCCTTGCGCCTGCTCGCCCCCAAGGCCAGCCTCCGCCTGGGCATCCCGGTGGTACGAGAGGTGGAAAGAACCCTTCTGGGAAGTCTTTTTGTTCACCTGGACACCCAAGGCCTTCACCCCGCTTACCTAGACCACGCGGCAAGCCTTGCCGCCTGGCTTCTCCTCCAGGCGGAAAAGCGGGGGGAGCGGTTTGGGCTTTCCGCCTCGGAGGTCCTGCCCCCCGGCCGGGGCAGGGCCCATCTCCGCCGGGCTTTGGCCCTTCTGGCGCGTCTGGAGCCCACCCCAATCCCTGCCCTACCCCCCCTGCCCCCTCCAGGAAGCACCTACATCCTCCTGAGCCAGTGCGCGGAGACAGTCCTCCTCAGGGCACTCCTAGAGGGGATGGCCCGGGCACGCAAGGGGGTTTTGATCCTCCTGCCCGAAGGGTACTTCCTCTTTCCCGGGGAGAAGGGCCGGCCCGCCTTCGGAAAAACGCCGGGCCTGGAACGGGTCCTAGCCCTTAAAGACCACCTGGCCGCTCACCGGGTGGAACTCCGGGTGGTCCGGGGGCACCAGACCCCCCTTTTATAACCTCCACCTCAACCCCCTTGACAAAGGGGACAGGGGGTTTAATAATGAAGGCGGTTTGACACTCTTAGCCCTTGAGCGTCAAAGGGGGGAGTGAGTATGGCGACGGAGGTGAAGACGGTGCTGAAGCCCTTAGGCGATCGGGTGGTGGTGAAGCGGATCGAGGAGGAGCCCAAGACCAAGGGCGGGATCGTCCTGCCCGACACCGCGAAGGAGAAGCCCCAGAAGGGGAAGGTCATCGCGGTGGGCTCCGGCCGGATTCTGGACAACGGTCAGAAGCTGCCCCTCGAGGTCAAGGAGGGGGATATCGTGGTCTTCGCCAAGTACGGCGGGACGGAGATCGAGATCGACGGCGAGGAGTACGTGATCCTGTCCGAGCGGGACCTACTTGCCGTGGTCCAGCAGTAAGGAGGTGAGGTATGGCGAAGGTTCTGGTGTTTGACGAAGCGGCCCGCAGGGCGCTCGAGCGCGGTGTGAACCTGGTGTCCGATGCGGTGAAGGTCACCCTTGGCCCCCGGGGTCGGAACGTGGTCTTGGAGAAGAAGTTCGGCTCCCCCACCATCACCAAAGACGGGGTGACGGTGGCCAAGGAGATCGAGCTGGAGAACCACCTGGAGAACATCGGGGCCCAGCTCCTGAAGGAGGTGGCCTCCAAGACCAACGACGTGGCGGGGGACGGGACCACCACCGCCACCGTCTTGGCCCAGGCCATCGTCCGGGAGGGGCTGAAGAACGTGGCCGCCGGGGCCAACCCGCTCGCCCTTAAGCGGGGGATTGAGAAGGCGGTGGAGGCCGCGGTGGAGAAGATCCGCTCCTTGGCCATCCCGGTGGAGGACCGGAAGGCCATCGAGGAGGTGGCCACCATCTCCGCCAATGACCCCGACGTCGGCAAGCTGATCGCCGACGCCATGGAGAAGGTGGGCAAGGAGGGGATCATCACCGTCGAGGAGTCCAAGAGCCTCGAGACGGAGCTCAAGTTCGTGGAGGGGTACCAGTTTGACAAGGGGTACATCTCCCCCTACTTCGTCACCAACCCCGAGGCCATGGAGGCCGTCCTCGAGGACGCCTTCATCCTCATCGTGGAGAAGAAGGTCTCCAACGTCCGGGAGCTTCTGCCCATCCTCGAGCAGGTGGCCCAGACCGGCAAGCCCCTCCTCCTGATCGCCGAGGACGTGGAAGGCGAGGCTTTGGCCACGTTGGTGGTGAACAAGCTCCGGGGTACCCTGAACGTGGCGGCCGTCAAGGCCCCCGGCTTCGGTGACCA
>NZ_PSMQ01000090.1:0-4925 GCF_040290245.1 Thermus sp. | reverse complement strand
TGGCGGCCCGTTGGGCCGGGTCGATGGGTCGGGCCAGCCACCAGCTAAGGCCGTAGAGGGGGTTAACCTGGGAGGGCTCAAAGCACCTGTCCAGCAGGGCGGCATCCACCACCCGCTGCCCTTGCCAAACCCCCCCTTGGCGCACCAGCTCGCCAAACCTGGCCCAGTTGCGGGCGGTGAGGAAGGCCCCGGAGGGGAGGTGGGGATTGCCATCGGGCCCCCTCCGCCAGAAGGCGTACTCGAGCCCGATGGGCTGGAAGATGCGGCGCTGGAGGTAGGCCAGCGGATCGCCGCCCAGCTTGCGGCGCATCACCTCTCCGAAGATCTGAAAGGGGACCGGGCCATAGGAAAAGCGCGTTCCCGGTGGTGCTTCAGCAGGGGACTGGACGGCTTCTTGATAGGTGGGGATTCGGCCCAGGTTGCCCCCGGGGATGCCGCTGGTCAGGTTGAGCAGCTGCCGGAGGGTGATCTTTTCCCGCAGGGGGTCACCTTGCCACTCGGTCAGGGTTTTGCTTGCGGGTTCATCCAGCGAGAGCAGCCCGTCTTGCTGGGCGGCTATGGCCATGACCCCGCTAAAGCTCTTGGTCCCGCTGGCCAGCTCGTGGGCGCGGGTGGGGCTGCCGCCGTTGGGGTAGTCCTCGAACACGGTCTTTCCGTCGACCATGACCAGAAGCGAGATGCCCCGGTAGCGAGCAGAGTATTCCGCGGCAAGCCTGTGGTAGGTGGGGTTGTTGGGGTTGGTCTGGGCGTGCCCCCTGGGAACCCCCATCAGGGCGGCAACCAGGCCTTTGAGAAGGGTGCGGCGGTTCATAAAGCCAGGGGCTTGCGCCGTGCACTCCGCGGTCACAGCAAAGGCAGGGCGGGGAAGTCCTGCCCCAGCACCTGGCGCACGTCCGCCTGGATCCAGCGGAGCGCGGCCGCATAGGCCTGACGGAAGTCCGTCTGGTACTTCAAGGCGTTGAGGTTGAGGTCCTCGAGGTTGGGCTCGCCGCCGTAAAGCCCCCCCTTGACCCCGCCCCCCAGGACCAGCATCAGACCACCTTCCCCGTGATCCGTCCCTTGAGAGGCGTTTTCCGCCACCTGGCGTCCGAACTCGCTAAAGACCAGGATCATCACGTCCTTCTCCCGGCCCATGGCCCGGAGGTCCTGCCGGAGGGCGCTCAGACCCTGGGCCAGCTCCCCCAGAAGCTCCCCCTGCCTGGGGGGCTGGACGGCGTGGGTGTCCCAGCCCCCCAGGGCCGTGTAGTAGACCTGGGAGCCCAGCCCTCCCGCGATCATCCGGGCCACGTCGGCCAGGGCCCGGCCAAAGGGGGTGGCCGGGTACTGGGCCTGGTTCCGGTAGCTCTGAACCGCACCCACCCGCCTGAGGGCTTCCTTGAGCCGGAGCATGGCCTGGCGCACCTCCTCCGCCGTACCCTGGCGGACCCGGGAGAGCTCTTTTTCTAAAGCGGTTTCCAGGGGTTTAGGCAGGTGCAGACTGAAGGCTTCCACGCTCGAGATCGCGGGGGCCCTTTTCGTCCTGCCCACCAGGGCCTGGGGGGTGCTCCCGCCCAGGAAGGTCTCACAGAAAGGGTCTTGCTGGGTGTCGCCGAAACGGCCGAGCCAGCCGGTGTTCTCCTGGCGGCTGGGGTCCGCGGTGTGCCAGATGGAGGTGGAGATGAAATGGCTCCGGTTGGGGTTGGGGTACCCCACCTGGGGGATCAGGGCCAGCCGCCCCTCCTCCCAGACGGGCATCAGGGGCCTGAGGGCCGGGTGGAGGCCGAGGTTCTGGCCCCGGACCCCCAGGTCCAGGGCCTGTTGGGCGGGGATCCCGATGGTGGGGCGAAGCCGGTAGTAAAGGTCGTTCCTATAGGGGATAAGGGTGTTCAGCTGGTCGTTCCCGCCGAAGAGGTTGACCACCACCAGGATCCGTTCCGACGACTGTGCGGCCAGGGCGCTCCTCAGGAAAAGCGAGGGTGCCGCCTGCCCTAAAGCCAGAGTGAGAAGGGATTTTTTAATGAAATTCCTTCTGGTATCCGTCTCCTGCAAAAACCCGTCCATAGCTTCCCCCTAAAGGAGCTGGGCCTCCGGCCGCACCAGGGCCAGGGGTCCGTCCGCTCCCTCCATGAAGACCGATAGGTCCAGACCCTTTTCCTTTCCCGAGAAGGCTCCCAGAAGGTTGAGCCGGGTGAGGAGGGCGGATTCGCCAAGCCAGGCCAGCCCTCCCTCCCAGCCCTTTGGGCTTGGGGGCTCGAAGGGAATCTGGCCCATGGTTGCAAGGGCTTCCATAAGCCCCCCCTTTTTGGCCAGCGGGACCTCCCGGAGGCCTGCGGCGTAGGCCAGGCCGACCAGGTATTCCACGGGGCTTTTCACCAGGGCGTTCCGGTTCTCCTTGGCGTAGAAGGCGGGATGGGTGAAAAGCCAGCGCAAAAACCCCCGCGTCCCCTCGGACCTTAGCGCCTTAGCCCCTTCCTCCACAAGGTCCTGGGGAGGGGCGGGGTTCAGGTAAAAGGCGAGGAGCTTCCGGGCCAGAAACCGGTAGGTCTCCGGGTGGTCGGCCAGGATGGCCAGGACCTCCTCCCCATCTTTCACCCTCCGGCCCAGGAAGGTCTTGGGCTCCGGGTCGTGCCACCTGGGGTTGAAGGCGAAGGCCAAAGGGGTGTTGGGGTCCCGCTCCGGGTTGGGATTCCGCACCGTCCAACCCGTGAAGGCGCGGGCGGCCTCGCGGATGTCTTGCTCGGTGTAGTGGCCTGGCCCCAGGGTATAAAGCTCCAAGAGCTCCCGGGCCCAGTTCTCGTTGGGGTGCTCCTTTCGGCTTTGTGCGTTGTTTAGGTAGAGGAGCATGGCCGGATTTCTGGCGATGGCCCGGAGGAGGTCCCCATAGGGGCCGTAGCCCAAGGTGCGGAAGGTGGCGAACTGCTCCCAGAAGTCCGCCCCCTGCGCCCCCATGGTCTGTCGGAAGGCCGAGGTGAGGTGCCCGTGCCAGAAAAGGACGAGCCGCTCCGCGGCCGGGGTGGGGGTGGTGAGCCAGTGCTCGAGCCAGAGGCGCACGAGCTCCTGGAGCTGTTTCCCCCGCTCCTTGGCCCCGGCCGTGGTCCGGAAGGGGGGTGCGGGGGCCGGGTCCTTTAAAACCTCCTCCACCGCCCTCTCAAGCCCCATCTCCGCCAGGCCTTCGGCCTCCTCCTTCCGGCCGCGGGCTGCGGCGCGGCGCAGGAGGTGGGCCGCCTCGGGATACCCAAACTCGATGCCCATTGTGCCCCCAAGCTACCCCCTCTTCCTGAAGCCGGCAACGCCCATTTCCTTAAGTGAGGCTGAAGGGGGCGGTCGAGGCCGGGGGTTTTGCAAGCGATTCTCGTTTCTAAATTAAATAAATCCGATCAGGATACTTGACTTTATCCTGCGTGCGGGCTATACTCGCCGCCATGATCGCACGCGATCCAAACGGCCTTCTTAGGGTCCTTCCCCTGGCTCTGGTTTTCTTTCTGGCCACCGCCTTCCTCTACCGCCACCTGGCCGTGGGCGGTCCTCTCGACCCCCAGAGCCACGAGGCCATCGCCGCCAGGGTTCTGGACACGGGGGTCCTCATCTTTCGCGAGGGCCTCGAGGCGGTCTTGGTCCTCGCCGCCCTCACCGCGGGCCTTCTCAGGCAGAACCCCCAGGCCGCCCGCCCCATCGCCCTGGGGGCGGGCCTGGCCTTTTTGTTCTCGGTGGCCAGCTACTTTTTTCTCGTGCGCGTGATCGGTTTGGCGGAGGCCTCCTTCTCCGAGTACCAGGTCCAGGCGGCCACAGGGCTTCTGGCGATCCTCGTTTTGCTTTTGGTGATGAACTGGTTCTTCCACCGGGTCTACTGGACGGGGTGGATCGGCCTGCACCAAAGGAAGGGCCAGGCCCTCCTGGCCCAGGGCTTGGCGGGGGGGCTTTGGCTTCTGGGCTTCAGCGCCGTCTACCGGGAGGGGTTCGAGGTGGCCCTATTCTTGCAGACCATCCGTCTGAGGGTAGGGGAGGGGGCGGTGCTGGAGGGAAGCCTCCTGGGGCTGGCCCTCACCCTGGCGGTGGCCTACCTGACCTTCCTGGCCCACCGCAAGCTGCCCTACAAGCGGATGCTGGTCTTCACGGGGGCCCTGCTCGGCCTGGTCCTCCTGGTGATGGTGGGGGAGGAGGCCCAGGAGATGCAGCTTGCCCGCTGGCTCCCCACCACTCCTCTTTCCCTGCCCATCCCCGACTGGATGGGGGTCTGGTTCGCCCTCTTTCCCACCCGGGAGACTCTTTTGGCCCAGGCCCTGGCCGGGCTTTTGGTCCTGGGCAGCTACCTCTGGTCTCAGCGCCAGGCCAGCCGCTCAAGGTCCAGGGGCTCGAGCCCGACCTCGAGGGGATAGGGCTCCCAAGAAGACCGCCTGTGCTGGGGCCTTCCTGCCCCCCTTCCGACCCACCGCCTTCGCGGTAGGGTCTGGGTTTCGCGGTGGGCCAGGGCCGGACCCCGGCCCCCTCCTTGCCCCTGGGTTCCCAGGGGTGCAGGCGGTTCCACCTCGGGTTGGGCCCAAGCATTGACCCGTGAGGGGAATCGCCCGGCCCACCACCGGGATCCGGACCCGATCCGGTCACGCGGGCGTCTGAGGGGAAGGGGGGCTGGGCCCCCCCGAAGCCTGGGCGGTATGCTCCGCCCTGGATCGGTGGGAAAGCGCAGGGGATCAGTCTCCAAAGATCTTGCCCGGGTTGAGTGTAATCGGCCAACACATCTGAGACACTCTTGGGGACCGACTCCGCTTGTATCTTAGCCAGATACTCGAGAGGCGCGAGACCGTTCAAAGCCCGGTGCGGCCGTTCACGGTTGTAGTAGTCCAGGGGTGCTTTCCCCCTTTGCGGGAAACACCAGGTTTAAGCTGCATTCGTGGAGACCTCCTCCCGGTGTTCCCTTCGGGAAGCAACTCTCCTGGAGTGGTCCCCAC
>NZ_PSMQ01000011.1:31069-39762 GCF_040290245.1 Thermus sp. | reverse complement strand
TGGGGTGGTGGAGATGGACCAGGTGGAGCTTTCCAACCTCCACCGCCAGGTCCTTTACACCACGATGGACGTGGGCCGGCCCAAGGCGGAGGTGGCGGCCGAGCGGCTTAAAGCCCTGAACCCCCATGTGGAGGTGGAGGCCTTCCCCGTCCGCCTCACTTCGGCAAACGCCCTGGAGATCCTGGGCCGGTTTGACCTCATCGTGGACGCTTCGGACAACTTCCCCACCCGCTACCTGGCAAGCGACGCCGCGGTGCTTTTGGATAAGCCCCTGGTCTACGGGGCCATCCACCAGTTCGACGGCCAGGTGGCGGTCTTTCACCACCGGACCAAGGAGGGGGAGATGGGCCCCTGCTACCGCTGCCTCTTCCCCAAGCCTCCCCCGCCGGGGAGCGTTCCTTCCTGTGCGGAGGCGGGGGTGTTTGGGGTTTTGCCTGCGGTGGTGGGTAGCCTCATGGCCACAGAGGCCCTGAAGATCCTCCTCGGCATCGGCGAGGTCCTCGCGGGCGGCCTCCTCCTTTACGACGCCCTCTTGGCCCAGTTTCGGAAACTCGCCCTCCGGCGCAACCCCGCCTGCCCCGTCTGCGGCGACCGCCCCACCCAGACCACCCTGATCGACTACGAGGCCTTCTGCGGGTTTTGAGGGTAGAATGCCCCTGGGGGCACCCTTTGGGGTGCGGAAAGGAAAGGGTGAGGATATGGAAGTGGCCCGTGGTCTGGAAGGCGTTCTTTTCACGGAGAGCCGGATGTGCTTTATCGACGGGGAGAAGGGGCGGCTTTACTACTTCGGTTACCCCATCCAGGAGCTTGCGGAGAAGAGCTCCTTTGAGGAGGTGACCTTCTTACTCCTTCACGGCAGATTGCCCAAAAAGGAGGAGCTCGAGGCCTTCACCCGAAGGCTGGCCCAGCGGCGGGCCCTTCCGGAACCCCTCCTGGACTCCCTGCGCCGCTACCCCCGCGAGGCCCATCCTATGAGCATCCTGCGCACCGCGGTCTCCGAGCTCGGCCTTTTGGACCCCACCGAGGGAGAGATCACCCAGGAGGCCCTTTACGAGAAGGGCCTGGACCTCGTGGCCCGCTTTGCCACCATCGTGGCGGCGAACAAGCGGTTTAGGGAGGGGAAGGAGCCCATCCCCCCCCGGGAGGACCTTTCCCACGCGGCCAACTTCCTCTACATGGCCAATGGCACCGAGCCCAGCCCGGAGCAGGCCAGGCTGATGGACGCGGCCCTCATCCTCCATGCGGAACACGGCTTTAACGCCTCCACCTTCACCGCCATCGCCGCCTTTTCCACGGAGACGGACCTCTACTCCGCCATCACCGCCGCCGTGGCCTCCCTCAAGGGGCCCCGGCACGGGGGGGCCAACGAGGCGGTCATGAAAATGATCCAGGAGATCGGCTCTCCCGAAAGGGCCCGGGAGTGGGTCCAGAAGAAGCTGGCCCAGAAGGAGCGGATCATGGGGATGGGCCACCGGGTCTACAAGGCCTTTGACCCGAGGGCCGGCGTCCTGGAAAGGCTTGCCCGGCTGGTGGCGGAAAAGCACGGCCACTCCAAGGCGTACCAGATTCTAAAGATCGTGGAGGAGGAGGCGGGGAAGGTCCTAAACCCCCGGGGGATCTACCCCAACGTGGACTTCTACTCCGGGGTGGTCTACTCCGACCTGGGCTTTGGCCTCGAGTTCTTCACCCCCATCTTCGCCGTGGCCCGGATCTCGGGCTGGGTGGGGCATATCCTGGAGTACAAGGCCCTGGACAACCGCCTTCTCCGCCCAGATGCCAGGTACATCGGGGAGCTGGACCGCCCCTACATCCCCCTCGAGGCCCGCTAGAAGAGGGGGTCGTCCTGAAGGACCAGGGTCTTTAGGTAGAAGCTCTCCGGGATGTGCAGGCTGTAGGGATGGTCCCTAGGTTGGATCCAGAAGGCGTGGACCCTTAGCCGGCGGCCCGTGTCCGCGGCGGCCCGCCGGCTCACCTCGAGGAGCTCTGGAAAGCCTAGGTGGTAAGAGCAGGAGGAAAGCCAGACGTACCCCCCGGGGGCCAGGAGGCGGTAGGCCTCCCTGAGGAGGTCCACCAGATGGGCCTTTATCCGGGGAAGCTCCTCGGGCCGCTTGACCAGGGTGGGGGGGTCCAGGAGGATCTGGGTGAAGCTCCCCGTAAGCCCCCGGAGCACCGGAAGGGCCTCCCCATGCCGCACGTCCACCTTGAGGCCCATCCTTAGGGCCACCCGGTCCAAGACGGCCAGGGCCTCCAGGTCCTTGTCCACCGCCAGGGCATAGGCCCCCTGGCGAGCGGCCCTTAAGGCGAAGCCACCCACGTAGCTGTACACGTCCAGGACGCGGTCTTCCGGCCCCACCATGGCTTCAAAGCGCCTCCGGTTTTCCCTCTGGTCCAGGTAGAACCCGGTCTTCTGGGCCAGGGCCAAGGGGATGGGGAAGACGAGGCCATCCTCCTCCACCTCCAAGACCTCCGGCACCTTTCCGAAAAGGGGGCCGCTCTTTGGGGAAAGCCCCTCCTTCACCCGCTCCTCCACATCGGAGCGTTCATAGACCCCCTTGGGGGCCAGGGCTTCCAGAAGGGCGGGAAGCCACTCCCCCCTTAGGGCCTCGGCGCTTCTCGTGCGCACCTGGAGGACCAGAACCTCTCCGAACCGGTCCACCACCAGGCCGGGAAGCCCATCCGCCTCCCCGTGGACCATCCGAACAAAGGCGCCCAGCCCCTCTCGCTTCTTCAAAGCCCTTTGGAACCGGCCCAGGAAGAAGGCCTTGTCCAGGGGGCCCTCCCCCTCCTGACGGAAGCGGTAAAGCCGGAACGGAACGCGGGCTTCCGGATCGAAATACCCTACTCCTAAAAACCCCCCGTCCGCGCTGAAGACCTTGGCCACCCCAGGCCCCTTTGGGGCTTTTAGGATCTCGTCTTTGTACACGTGGGGGTAGAAGTTGAGGAGCTTCCGCTCCTTTCCCGGCCTGACCACCAGCTCTTCCACCCTGCCTCCTTTAAAAACCCCCGCCGAGGGCGGGGGAGGTGGTGGGCCGTGCAGGACTCGAACCTGCAACCAACCGGTTATGAGCCGGCCGCTCTGACCGATTGAGCTAACGGCCCGTCCCAGGCTCAAAGTGTACCATAGCCTCCGGGTATACTGGAAGCCGGAGGTGCCCTATGACGGTCAATGAGAGCACGACCGACCGGGTGGTCCGGTTTATCCTGGCCCTCGTCCTCTTCTACTTCGCCTTCCAGTCCGCTTCGCCTTGGAACTGGGTTTTGGGCGTGGTGGGGGCGGTTTTGCTCTTCACCGCCCTTACGGGGTTCTGCGGGCTTTACAGGCTCCTGGGGATCAGCACCAAGCGGTGAAGCCTCAGGTGGGGGCCTGGGTCCGGGTGGAGTTCTTCAAGTACCCGGAAGGGGCTCTTCATTACTTTTGGGAGGCCAAGGTGGTGGAGGTCCGCCCGGAGGGGGTTCTGACCCTTCTGCCCCAGGGGGGCCTTTTCCACCACGTCTCCAAGGGAAGATCGGTGGTCTTGGACCACGAGGCCTACGTGGCCTTTTTCCCGGGGGCCTGGTACTCCGGGGGGCCGGACGTGCGGGAAGGGCGGGTTCTGGAGTACTACTGGAACATCCAGACCCCGTTTGAGTGGACGGGGGAGGCCTTCCGTCAGTACGACCTCGAGCTGGACGTGAAGTGCCGGGCGGACCACGCCTGCGAGGTCTTTGACCGGGAGGAGTTCCTCAGGAAGAGGCCCCTTTACCCTGAGGAATGGGTCCTAAAGGCCGAGGAGGCGGTGGGCGAGGTCTTCCGTCACATGGCCGAACGGCGCTGGCCCGTCCTGCCCCCCGGGGAGGCCCTGCCTTGGATGGAGCGGATTTAAGGAAAGAACTCCGGAACGGGGCCCGTACCTTTGGGGAAGTCGGGGCCGTAACGCTTTAGGGGCAGGAGGAGGCGGCCTTTGGCCCTCCACGCCACCGAGTCCTCCAGGACCACCTGGTAGAGGAGGCCTTTGAAAAGGGCGTGAAAGCTGTCCTCCCAGGTCTCGAGGTTCTGCGCCCGGAAGGGGTAGTTGTGCCAGGCGGGGCCCAGGTAGTAAAGCCAGGGGTCCTCTAGGGGCCGGGTGTCCTCGGTCGGAAGGCCATACAAGGCGTTGAAAAGCCCCCTCAGGCGGCTTGCGGTGAAAAGTAGGTTCAGATAGGGGTCTTTCAGGGCCTCCCGCGCCTCTGTTTCCGTTTTGGGAAAGGGCCTTGCGGGGTCCCAGGCGCCGAAGCGCTCCAGGCGGGGTTTTTGCCTCAGGGTATCCTCCCAGCTCATCTGGGCCAGGCCCAATGTGCGGGAAAAGGGGGCCTGGCCTTCCTGTTTGGCCAGGGCCAAGGCGGTTTCGTCCGCCACCTCCCGTACCCCCCGGGAAAGCCCCAAGGCCTTGTCCCCCCCGTACTGCTCGTTGTCCACGATGGCCGCCAGGACCCCGGCGGGGATGCGGAGGGCGGCCGCGGCCGCCCGGATCTCCTCCTGGTGGGACAGGACGTACCCGGGCGCGGTGGGTAGGCCCTCGAGGTTCACGGCCTCCCTCCGCTTGGCCTGGCCGATGGAATGAAGCCAGGCCTCCGCCTTCTCCAGGGCCTCCAGGGGGGTTTTGAAGGCGGAGCGCTTGCCCTCGGCCTGGTTTCGGACTTCCAGGCGCAAAAGCCAGGCCACCGCCCGCGCGGCCTCCTCCCCCAAAAGGAGCTGGGCGCTGCTTTTGAGGGCGAGAAAGCGCTCGACAAAGGCTTCCCGTTTGGCCGGGGGATAGGGGAGGTACGCCCGAAGCCCCTCCGCCTTGGGGCGGTGGCCGGGGGCCGTCCAGGAGACCAGGAGGACCAGAAGGAAGGCCAGGCTTTTTCTGAGGCGCAAGGCTCTTTAATCCCTAGGGTCCAGCTCTACGGTGGCCTCCTCCACGGGTTCCGAAAGGGTGGGGTAGGTCCGCCGGCCGCCCCCCTTCCGTTCCAGCACCTCCCGCCACTCCCTGAGGTCTAAAAAGCGGTCCGCCAGGTTGCGGAGCTCGAGGTCCACGGCCTCGGGAATCCCCAGGAGGTGAACCTCCTTGCCCATGCCCCGCAGGACGGTTAAGGTGTGGGCGAGCTCTCCGCTTGCCGAGGCCAGAAGGGCCCGGTCCCACCGGGGGGCGGTGGTGAGGAGGTCGGTGGCGATCAGGGCCTCAAACCGGGGCTCCCGGCCTGGGGTGTAGCGGCTTCGCACCGTATACCCCATGAAGACCAGGGCCTCGATGAACCGCTTTTGCCGCTCATCATCGGGGTCAGTGACCGGGGCGTAGTAAAAGGCGTTGTAGAGCTGCTCGGGGGTGGAGAACTGGGTCAGGACCCGCTTGTGGTCCACGTTCCAGCCCAGCCGCTTGGAGGCTTGGTACATGTACGAGCCATCTATGAAGATGCCAATCCGCATGGCCCCATCTTAAAGGGGTATCCTTCACCTGTGGAGGTTCTCCTTCAGCCTCTCTTTTGGGTGAACCGCACCCCGGGCCGGCTGGATCCCCTGATCCTCCTCGAGCCCAAGCGGATGGGGGTGGTCTTTACCCGCAAGGAGGCCTGCCCCCCTTTGGGGGAGGTGGTGGAGTGCCGGTCCTTTTGGTGCAAGGAGGAGCTTCTCAAGGGCCTGCTTCTCCTGGGGTTAAAGGCGCTCGTGGTAGACCCGGGGCCCAAGGCCCAGGTGCTGGACCTCGAGGAGGCCCTGGCCTACCTAGAAAGCCACAAGCGGGGGCCCTCTTGCCTGTAGACCAGGCCCTCAGACGCCCGCTTTTTCCTCGGCCCTTTCCGAGGAGTGGCCAGGATTCACCTTGAGGCTAGGGTTGGCGTAGGCGGCCGCGTGGTTGGCGGCGATGGCCGCTTCGCCAAACCCCAAGGCGATCAGGGGAAGCTTTCCCGGGTAGGTGACGACGTCCCCGCAGGCGTAGACCCCGGGGAGGCTGGTGGCCATGGTCGTGTCCACCTTGATGCGGTTCTTCTCCAGCGTGAGCCCCCAGCCCGCCAAAGGTCCGAGCTTGGTCAGGTACCCCGCCAGGATGAGAACCGCGTCCACCTCGAGGACCCGCTCCTCCTGGGTCTGGTTGTGGAAGATCACCGCCCGCTCCACCCGACCTTCCCCCTCTATCCGCCGGACCTCATAGGGGGTGAGGACGGCCAGGGCGCCCTCCTCGGCCCTTTGCAAAAGCTCCCGGGTGCTGGCCTCGTGGGCCCTGAACTGAGGCCGCCGGTGGATGAGGGTGATGGCCTTGGCGGTATCCAGGAGGTTAAGGGCCCAGTCCACCGCGCTGTCCCCCCCTCCCACGATCAGGACCCGCTTCCCCTGGAACTCCGCCTTGGCCCTCACCGCATAGTAGACCCCCTTGCCCTCGAGCTCCCGCTCCCCAGGGGCCCCCAGGCGCCTGGGCTCAAACGCCCCCACCCCCGCGGCGATGATCACCGCCTTGGCGGTGTAGGCGTTGCCCAAGGAGGTGGTAAGCCGGAAGCCCTCCTCGGTCCTCTCCAGGGTCTCCGCCCGTTCGCCCAGGGCGTAATGGGGGTTAAAGGGGGCAAGCTGCTCCACCAGGCCCTTCACCAGGTCCTTGGCAAAGACCTTTGGGAAACCCGCCACGTCGTAGATGTACTTTTCCGGATACAAGGCGGAAAGCTGCCCCCCGGGCTCCGGAAGGGGGTCGATGAGCCGCACGCTAAGCCCCCGCATCCCCACGTAAAAGGCGGCGAAAAGCCCCGCGGGCCCCGCTCCGATGACGATCACGTCCGTGTGTTCCATCCTCTTCTTCCCTCCAGGTACGAGTCGGTTTCCTTCCGGGGTCGTTTAGACCCTCAGGACCACCTTGCCGAAGACCCGTCTTTCCTCCAGAAGCCGGTGCCCCTCCTGGGCCTCCTCCAGGGGCAGGACCTGGCCGACGATGGGGCGGAGCCGGCCCTCCTCGAGGAAGCGGACGATCTGGAACATCCGGCCCTTGGAACCCATGGTGGAGCCATAGATGGTGATCTGCCGGAAGAAGATGTGGGCGAAGGGCATCGTCCCCTCGTACCCGGAGGAGGCCCCCGCAATGGCGATCCGGCCTCCGTTGGCCGTGGCCTTGATCACGCCCTCCCAGTACAGCGCCCCCGTGTGGTCCACCACCGCGTCCGCCCCCTTGCCCTTTGTAAGGGCCCGGACCTCCTTGTGCCAGTCCGGATGGGTGTAGTTCACCGTTTCGTCCGCCCCCAGGTCCTTGGCCTTCCTCAGCTTCTCCTCCGAGCCCGCGGTGGCGATGACCCGGGCCCCGTGGAGCTTGGCGATCTGGATGGCGGCCACGCTTACCCCGCTCCCTGCGGCCATCACCAGAACATCCTCCCCTGGCTTGACCTGGAGCTTGTCCACCACCATCTGCCAGGCGGTGAGGAAGGTGAGGGGGAAGGCAGCGGCCTCCTCGAAGGAGAGGTTCTTGGGCTTGGGCAGGACGTTGACCTCGGGCACCACGAGGAGCTCTGCATAGCCGCCGAAGCGGTGTTCCCCCAGGATCTCGTACCGGGGGCAGAGGTTGTCCTGGCCGGATAGACACCGCTCGCACCGGCCGCAGGAAAGCCCCGGGTTGACCACCACCTCGTCCCCCGGGCTTACCCCCGTCACCCCCGGGCCTACGCTTTCCACCACCCCCGCCACGTCCGCTCCTAGGATGTGGGGCAGGACCAGCCGGGGGCTGGCCACCCCTTTGCGCACCCAGAGGTCGAGGTGGTTTAGGGCCACCGCCTTGACCCTAAGGCGCACCTCCTTGGGCCCAGGGACGGGGTCTGGGACCTCCGTGATCTTTAGGACCTCTGGTCCACCCCGGCTTTCCATCACGACCGCCCGCATACCACCTCCTTGATAGGGGATTCTCTCACGGGGGTGGCCCGGGGTCAATCGGCTTGACCCAAGAATGAAAATGCGTTATCATTTACGGGGTGGATGCGGTCGTTCTTCGGGCGGTCTCGGTGCGGCTGGGGGGGTTTGAGCCCTTGAAGGGGGTTTCCCTCTCCGTCCCCCAAGGGGCGTTCGTGGCCGTGGTGGGGCCGAACGGGGCGGGAAAGAGCACGCTTTTCAAGGTTCTCTTGGGCCTGATCCCGCACCGGGGGGAGGTAAGGGTTTTTGGGAATCCTCCTAAAAATATCGATCCGCACCTTGTAGGATATGTGCCCCAGATCAAGACCTTTGACCGGAGCTTTCCCGCTTTAAGCCTCGAGCTCGTGGTCTCGGGGATCCGACGCGCATGGCCTTTTAGGGTGACCAGGGAAGAGCGGGCCCGTGCCCTGGAGGTTCTGGAGGGGGTGGGGGCTTTGGAGCTTGCCGAAAGGCCCTTGGGGCGGCTTTCCGGAGGGCAGCTCCAGCGGGTTTTCCTGGCCCGGGCCCTGGTCAAGAGGCCCCGGTTGCTGCTCTTAGACGAGCCCGCCACCGGGATCGACCGCCTGGGCGAGCAGGACCTCTACCGCCTTCTGGAGGCCTACCAGGCCCAGTCGGGGGCCACCGTCCTCATGATCACCCACGACTGGGAGGCGGCCTACCACCACGCCACCCACGTTTTGGTCTTGAACCGGGAGGTCATCGGCTTTGGTCCGCCGAAGAGGGCTTTGAGCGAGGAGTGCCTGCGGCGCGCCTTCGGGCATTTGGGCCATGCCCACGCCATCCGGTTGGCAGGGGAGGCGGAATGATGGAGGCTTGGCAC
>NZ_PSMQ01000011.1:0-31059 GCF_040290245.1 Thermus sp. | reverse complement strand
TCATTCGGATGGCGGGTGGATGATGGAGGCCATTTCCTACCCCTTTTTCCAGCGGGCCCTTTTGGCGGGGGTCCTGGTGGCCTTGGCCTCGAGCGCCCTGGGGGGCTTCGTGGTGCAAAGGCGGCTTTCCTTTCTGGGGGATGGCCTGGCCCACGCGGCGTTTGCCGGGGTGGCCCTGGGGCTTTTCCTCCGCGCGGAGCCTTTGGCCTTCGCCTTGCCGGTGACGGTTCTGGTGGCCTTGGGCATTACCTACCTGAAGGAGAAGACCGAGCTTTCCGAGGACACGGCCATCGGCATTCTCTTTGCCTTCTCCGTGGCCTTGGGGGCGGTCTTCCTCTCCCGGGCCCGGGGGTATGTGGCCGACCCCTTCGGTTACCTGTTTGGCTCCTTGTTGGCGGTGGCCCCGGAGGACCTTTGGGCCGCCTTGGGCCTTCTCCTTTTGGGGCTCTTCCTCCTGCCCCTTTACGGGGCCTGGGCCTACGCCACCTTCGACCGGGAGCTTGCTCTGGCGGACCGGGTTCCCGTCCTCTTTCACGACCACCTCCTTTCCACCTATGTGGCGGTAAGCCTGGTGGTGGCGGTGAAGGTGGTGGGGGCGCTCCTGGTGGCCGCCTTTCTGGTCATCCCCGCCGCCGCGGCCAGGCTCCTTTCTCCCACCTTCGCCCAGATGCTCCTCTGGAGCCTGGCCTTGGGGGTTTTAGCGGTTGGGGTGGGGCTTTTCCTCTCCTTTGCCCTGGACCTGCCCAGCGGAGCCACGGTGGTCCTGGTCCAGACCGGCCTCTTCCTCCTGGCCTTTTTGAAAACTCGCATTGCCCGGTAGAAAATCAGGTATTATAGGGGCATGTGGGTCTCCACGAAAGCCCAGTACGGCCTCCGGGCCCTGGTGGAAATCGGCCTAAAGGCCCCGGCCTCCGTCCCCTTGAAGGAGGTGGCTGAGGCCCAGGGCATCAGCCTGCACTACCTCGAGCAGATCGCCGCCCAGCTCCGCCGTTCGGGCTTCCTCCGCTCCGTCCGGGGGGCCAAGGGGGGGTACAAGCTGGCCCGGCCCCCGGAGAGGATCACCGCCCTCGAGGTGGTGGAAGCCCTGGAGGGGAATCTGGCCCCCGTTTCCTGCCTGGAGGACCCGGAGTCCTGCGCCCAGGTGGGGCGGTGCTCCACCGAGCTATTGTGGAAGCGGGTGGACCTGGCCATGCGGGAGGTTTTGGGGAAGACCACCTTACAGGACCTGGTGGAGGAGAGGAAGCTCATCGAGGCCCGCCGGCTCATCCAGCTTCAGGCCTCATGATCTACCTAGACTATGCGGCCACCACCCCCTTGGACTCCGAGGTCAAGGCGGGGATGGAGGCGGTTTCGGAGGCCTTTGGCAACCCCTCGAGCGTCCACGCCTACGGCCGGAAGGCCCGAAAGGTCCTGGACGAGGCCCGGGAGCGCCTGGCCGCCCTTTTGAAGGCCCGGCCCAAGGAGGTGGTCTTCACCTCCGGGGGGAGTGAGGCGGATGCTTTGGCCCTGATCGGCACCGCCTTGGCCCGGGGCCGGGGGCATATCGTCAGCACCCGGGTGGAGCACTCCGCAGTCTTGGAAAGCCTGAAGCTTCTGGAAAAGCTCGGATTTGAAACCACCCTTCTTCCCCCCGATCGCTTTGGCCTTGTCTACCCCGAGCAGGTGGAGGAGGCCCTAAGGCCGGACACGATCCTGGTCAGCGTGATGGCGGCGAACAACGAACTCGGCACCCTCTACCCCGTAGAGGCGATGGCCAGGCTTTGCCGGGAGAGGGGGGTGGTCTTTCACACCGACTTCGTCCAGGCGGCCTCCGAGCTGCCTTTTCCCGAAGGGCCTCACCTCCTTTCCATAAGCGCGCACAAGTTCTATGGCCCCAAGGGCGTGGGGGCCCTCCTCGTCCGGGGGGTGGAGCTTTTGCCCCTGATTCCGGGCAAACAGGAGCGGGGCCTGCGGGGGGGGACGCCCAACCCAGCCCTGGCCTACGGGATGGCCCTGGCCCTGGAGAAGGCGATGAAGGAGGACCTAAGTCGGCTTAAGCGCCTAAGGGACAGCCTCGAGGCGGGCCTCCTTTCCGTGGAGGGGGTGGAGCTCAACGGCCACCCCAGCCAGCGCCTGGCCAAGCTGGTGAACGTCACCGTCCAGGGGGCGGACGGGGAGGCCCTCCTCATGGCCATGGACCTCCTGGGGGTGGCGGTCTCCTCGGGATCGGCCTGCAGTGCGGGGAGCCTCGAGCCCTCCCATGTTCTTCTGGCCATCGGCCGCACGCGGGAGGAGGCCAAGGCCAGCCTCCGCTTCTCCTTGGGCCGCTACACCACCCAGGAGGAGGTCCAGGAGGCGGTAAAGCGGTTCCGCCAGGCAGTGGAGATGGCCCGGCTCTAGGGGGCGGGGTTATTGTTTGAGCGCCTTTGCCATCTCGTCTCGGAGTTCCCGCCGTAGGATCTTGCCCACCGCGCTTTTCGGGAGGGCGTCTTTGAATTCTATGATACGGGGGACTTTGTAGGCGGCGAGGTTTGCGCGGCAGAACCGCTCGAGGTCTTCTTTAGTGACTTTGCCCTTGTACTCCTCTTTGAGGACGATAAAGGCGGCGACGGTCTCCCCGCGGTAGGGATCCGGGACGCCGATGACGGCGGCCTCTTGGACGGCCTCATGCTGGTAGAGGACCTCTTCGATTTCGCGGGGGTAGATGTTGTAGCCCCCGGCGATGATCAGGTCCTTTTTGCGGTCCACGATGTAGAAGTAGCCGTCCGGGTCCATTCGGGCCATATCCCCGGTGTAGAGCCAGCCGTTTTTGAGGGCTTTTTGGGTCTCTTCCAGCCGGTTCCAGTAGCCCTGCATGACGTTGGGGCCTTGGACAATGAGCTCGCCCACCTCGCCGATGGGGACCTCGTTTCCCTCCTCGTCCACCACCTTGGCGTCCACGCTGGGAAGGGGCAGGCCGATGGAGCCCTTGCGGATCTCGCCAAGAACGGGGTTGGAGTGGGTGACGGGGCTGGCCTCGGAAAGGCCATACCCCTCTATGAGCCGGGCCCCCGTGATCCGCTCAAACTCCTTGGCCACCTCCACCGGCAAGGGCGCTGCCCCGGAAAGGCAGATGCGGATGCTGTTGACCTTCCGCCCTTCTATGCCCGGGAAGCGGTTGAAGGCCACATACAAGGTGGGGACGCCGGGAAAGTGGGTCACCTGGTGTTTTTCGATCGCCTCCACGATGGCCTTGATCTCGGGCCGGGGTAGGAGCACGATCTTATACCCCGAGCGAAGGCCGAAGTTCATGGCCACGGTCATCCCATAGACGTGGAAGAAGGGCAAAGCCCCGAGCATCACCCCCTTGCCCTTGAGCTCCCCCGAGGTGGGGTCCCAGGCCTCGATCTGGAGGACGTTGGCCAGCAGGTTCTTGTGGGTGAGCATGGCCCCTTTGGAAAGGCCCGTGGTCCCGCCCGTGTACTGGAGGAGGGCAAGCTCGTCCCCCTTGGCGGGATGGGGGGTGGCCCGGGGATTTTTGAGAAGGCCCTGGAAGGGTACCCGCCGCTCGTGGGGAGGGAGGTTGACCCAGGTGCCCTCCCGCCTGGCCTTCAGGGGATAAAGAAGGTTAAGGGGGAAGGGGAGGTACTCCCGGATGCCCGTGGTGACGACCCTCTCCACTGGAACCTCGTCTTCGATCTCAGCGTAGCGGGGCCAGAGCTGGTCCAGAAGGACGAGAACCTTTGCCCCCGCATCCACAAGCTGGTGCCTGAGCTCTCGAGGCGTGTAAAGAGGGTTGACGCTGACCCCCACCGCCCCGGCGGCCAGGGTTCCGTAGAAGGCGATGACGAACTGGGGCGTATTGGGGAGCATCAGGGCCACCCGGTCTCCGGGTCTCACCCCCAGGGCCTTCAGCCCCTGGGCGAATCGCAGGGCCAGGTCCCAGACCTCCCGGTAGCTCAGGGTTTTGCCCAGGAAGTCCAGGGCCACCTGGTTCGCGTACGTGCGGGCGCTCTCTTCCAGGATGGACCAAAGGGGTTTTTCAGGCACCTGAATCTCGTGCGGTACACCCGGGTCATAGTGCGCATGCCAAGGCTTCATGCACCCTCCTTTGCTCCTGAGTGTACTCGAACGCTTATACCGAGTTCAAGGCTTTAGGGACCGGACCCAGACCTCGTGCACCAGGGGCGTTCCCGTGAAGGGGAGCCAGAAGGGGTTTTCGCGCTTTTGGTAGAGGGAGAAGCCCATCTTGAGGTAAAGCCGCCGGGCGGCCTCGTTTTTCTGAGTGGTGGAAAGCTGGACCCCGGGGATGCCCTGGGTCTTCAAACAGTGCAAGAAGGCCTCCATAAGGGCCTGGCCCAGGCCTTGGCCCTGGGCCTTGGGGTCCACGGCGATGTGGAGGTGGGCGGGGTAGGTCCGGTAGGGGGCCTTGGGGCCGGGATGGAGAACGAGCCTTAGGAGGTAACGGAGGTAAGGCCCCGGGGGGCCGTAGGCGAAAAGAAGAATGCGCAGGAGAAGAAGGGGCAGTCGGAGGAGAAAATAAGGGAGGAGGCCCAAAGGGTGGCAAGCCCCTAGGATATAGCCCAGAACCCCCCCCTCCTCCTCGGCCACCAGATTGCAGCACCCCCGTTCCAGATAGGGCCGGACGAAGAGCTCCCCCCATAGGGCTTCGCTGGGGAAAAACCAGGCGGGCTCGCCCAGAAACGCGGTGGCGTGGGAGAGGCGGGCGATGGCCTCCAGATCCTTCCTTTGGGCGGGGCGGAGCCTGGGCATGCCCCCAGTTTAAAATCGCGCCGTGCGGAGGCTTCACCCCTGGCAGTGGCTCCTTCTTCTCCTTTTGGCCTACGTGGCCCTTACGGAGGCGGTCCGGCTTTGGGCTGGGCTGGTCTGGGCGGAGCGGGTGGCCTTGCTCCTGGGGGGGCTTGCGGTCTGGTCCTTCATCAACGGCCGCTTTGTCTTCGCCTTTTACCACGCCTTCGTGACTTCTTTGCGGGTCAAGGACCTTCCCGTCTGGACGCCTCAGGCGGAGCACCTCCTCATCCTTGCGCCCCACCCGGACGACGAGGTCCTGGCCGCAGGGGGGCAGGTCCAGGAGGTCTTGCGCCAGGGCGGACGGGTCAGCGTGGTCTACCTTACCTCCGGGGACGGGTTTGACCTTGCGGCGGGCTCTCCCTTAAGCCCCGGGGCCCTGAAGCGCCTGGCCCTGAGGCGGATGGTGGAGGCGAGGCAGGGCGCGGAGGCCCTCGGGCTTACCCGGAAGGACCTTTACTTCCTGGGGTTTCCCGACCAGGGGCTTTACGAGCTCTTCACCGCTCACTACCTGGTCCCCTACACGAGTCCTTACACCGGCCTTTCCCGGGTGGTCTACCCCGGGTCCTACCGCCTGGACACGCCGTACACGGGGCGGGCTTTAGAAAGCCTTTTAGAGGAACTCCTCTCAAAGCTCAGGCCGGACCGGATCCTCTTGCCGAGCCCCTTGGACGCCCATCGGGACCACCGGGCCGCCGCCCACTTCGGCATGCGGGCGGCCGCGGAGCTGGGGATGGAAAGGCGGCTCACCTACTACCTGATCCACGGGGGGTACGAGTACCCCCTTCCCAAGGGTCTCCATCCCCGCCTCCCCCTGTACCCACCCCCCCGGGGCCGGGGGCTGGACTGGGTCCGGGTGGAGCTTAGCGAGGAGGCGGTTTTGGCCAAGGAGAAGGCCATCCGGGCCCACCGCTCCCAGATGCGCCTTTTGGGCCGCTTTCTTCTGGCCTTCGTGCGGAGGAACGAGCTCTTTTCCACCCTGCCCGTCCCAGCCCGGGAGAGCCTTTTGGAGGAGACCTTCACCTGAGGAAGAGGGCAGGGCCCTCCTCCAAGGGGGGGAGGTCCTCCAGGCTCTCCAGCCCGAAGACCTCGAGGAACCGCCGGGTGGTCCCGTACAGCTTGGGCCGGCCCAGGCTGGGTTTTTCTCCAACCACCTCTACAAGCCCCCGTTCGACAAGGCCTTCCAAAACCCCTTCCACGCTCCTGCCCCGCATGGCCTCGAGCTCCGCCCGGGTGATGGGCTGGTGGTAGGCCACAAGGGCCAGCACCTCCAAAGCCGCCTTGGAAAGCCGAGGCGGGCTGGGTTTAAGCACCGCCTCCACCGCGGGAAGCGCCTTGGGGTGGACGACAAGCCGCCACCCTCCCGCCACCCGCTCCAGCCGGACGCCCAAAGCCCCTGCGTCCAGCTCCTTTTCCAAGGTCTGGACCTCCCTCAGGACCAGGTCCTCTGGGCCCAGGGCGGAAAGCTCCTTAAGGGAAAGGGGCCTCCCTGCTGCGAAGAAGACCGCCAAAAGATCGCCTTTCATGCGAGAGGGTCGGGGTTTAACGCCGCCAGGAGGGCGGCTCTGGGAATGGCGCCTTCCCTTAGGACCTCGCCCGTGCGCAGGTCCAAGACGCTCGAGGCCACGCCCAGGGCCTTCCCGGGAAACACGTAGTCCACCGGGAAGGCGCGGACCTCCTCCTCGCTTTGTACGGGGGGTTCCCCGCTTTTGTTCAGGCTGGTGGCCGCCGCATACCCCCCGACCCCCCTTAGGACCTCCCGCAAGGCCTCGTGGTCCGGCATCCTGAGCCCCACCGAGCCGTCCTTGCTGATGTAGGGAGGGATCTTCCTTCCGGGAACGACCAGGGTAAGGCCGCCGGGCCAGAAGGCCTTTGCCAGGCGGAGAAAGGGTTTTTCCAAAGGGCCGAGCTCGGCCAGGGAAAGGGCGGCCTCCAGGTCGGCCACCAGGACCTGGAGGGGTTTTTGCTCTTCCCGGCCCTTCATGGCGTAGATGCGCCGCACCCCCTCCTCGTTTTCTAAAAGCGCAAGGACGCCCCAGACGGTGTCCGTGGGAAAGGCCACCACCCCCCCCTTCTTCAGCACCTGGATGGCCTGGTATACTCGATCCATGCCCGTCTATCAGTATAAGGCCCGGGACCGGCAGGGCCGTTTGGTGGAGGCCACCCTCGAGGCGGAGGACCTGCGCACCGCCGCCCGCCTTCTTAGGGAAAGGGGGTTTTTTGTCACCGAGATCAAAGAGCCAGGCCGGGGGCTTGGGGCCGAGGTCCGCCTCCCCGCCCTGGAGCGGGGTCCGGGGCTTAAGGACCTGGCCATCTTCTCCCGCCAGCTCGCCACCATGCTCTCCGCGGGGCTGACCCTCCTCCAGTCCCTCTCCATCCTGGAGAAGCAAACGGAGAACAAAAAGTTTCGGGAGATCATCCGTAAAATCCGCCTGGATGTGGAAGGGGGCTCGAGCTTCTCCGAGGCCCTCGCCAAGCATCCCCTCTTTTCCCGACTCTACGTGAACCTGGTCCGGGCGGGGGAGACCTCGGGGGGGATGGACCAGATCCTGGACCGCATCGCCACCTTCCTCGAGAAGGAGCTGGAGCTCCGGGGCAAGATCCGAAGCGCCATGACCTACCCCACGATCGTCTTCGTCTTTGCCGTGGGCGTGGCCTACTTCCTCCTTACGGGGATCGTGCCCCAGTTCGCCCAGATCCTCACCGATCTGGGCTCTGAGCTTCCCCTCCTCACCCGGTTTTTAATCGCCCTGTCGGAGCTTTTGCGCAAGAGCACCCCCTTCCTCCTCCTTTTGGCCGTGGCCCTTTTCTTCGCTTACCGCCAGTACTACAAGACGGAGCAAGGAAGGAGGGTGATCGACCGGATCAAGCTCCGCCTGCCCGTCTTCGGCAACCTGAACCGGAAGACGGCCATCGCCCGCTTCTCCCGCACCTTGGCCCTCCTCCTTTCCAGTGGGGTGAATATCCTGGAGGCCCTGGAGATCGTCAAGGGCACCGCGGGGAACAAGGTGGTGGAGGAGATCCTGGAGGAGACCCGGCTTAGGGTCCAGGGGGGCGATCCCTTGAACCTGACCCTGGCCAAACACCCCTTCGTCTTCCCCCCCATGGTCTCCAGCATGGTGGCCATCGGAGAGGAGACGGGGGCTTTGGAAGCCCTCCTCACCAAGATTGCGGACTTCTACGAGCGGGAGGTAGACCAGGCGGTGGCAAGCCTCACCGCGGCCATAGAGCCCCTCATGATCATCTTCATGGGCGCCATCGTGGGGATGATCGTGGCTGGGATGTTCCTGCCCCTTTTCAAAATCATCGGGACGCTTTCCGCGCAGTAAGGGCTATCCTCAGAAGTTCTTCCGCCACCTCCTGCGGAACCGGCAAAACGGAAAGCCGGTTCCCCTTTCTCACCAGGGGGTGGTCCGGGGGAAAGATCCGACGGAGGCGGTTTAGAGGGATGAGGGGGAAGTCCTCCATGTACTCCACCTCCACCGTCCACCACCTGGGGGCGTCCGGGCGGCTTCTCGGGTCAAAGTAGGGGCTTTGGGGGTCGAACTGGCTGGGGTCGGGGAGGCGGGTCCGGACCACCCGGCAAAGCCCCACCACCCCTGGGGGTTCTACGCTGGAGTGGTAGAAAAAGCAGAGATCTCCCACCTCCATCTTTAAAAGGAAGTTCCGGGCCTGGGGGTTCCGCACCCCGTCCCAGATCGCCCGGCCCTCTTTTTTAAGGTCCTGGATGCTGTACCCGGTGGGCTCGGACTTTAAAAGCCAGTAGGCCATGCCCTTAGGATAAGGGGGTGAAGGCTCTGGTTCGGCTTTTGGGCGAAAGGAAGGTTCTGCTCGGCCAGGCCGCCCAGGTCTACCGGTACGACGCCATCCTCTTCGGGCAGTCCCCCCTTGCCGTCGTCCTTCCGGAGTCCACGGAGGATGTGGTCAAGCTGGTTCGGTTTGCCCGGGAGGCCCGGATCCCCCTGGTGCCCCGGGGGGCAGGAAGCGGGCTTTCCGGGGGGGCGGTGCCCTTGGAGGAGGCCATCGTGGTGGCCTTCACCCGGATGAGGCGGCTGGAGGTGGACCCCGTCTCCAAAACCGCCTGGGCGGAAGCGGGGGTGGTGACGGCCGAGGTTACGGAAGCCGCCCGGGCCTTTGGCCTCTTCTACCCCCCAGACCCCGCTTCTTTTCGCACGAGCACCATTGGGGGGAACCTCGCGGAAAACGCCGGGGGGCCCCTTTGCTTCAAATACGGGGTGACGGGGGACTATGTGCTGGCCCTCGAGTTCGTGGATGCGGAAGGGGAGGTCCACCTTTTGGACCGGCGGGCCTATGACCTGGCCGGGCTTCTCATCGGTTCCGAGGGCACCTTGGGTCTCATCACCCGGGCCCGGCTCCGGCTTCTCCCCCTTCCTTCAGGCAGTCAAAGTCTTCTGGCGGTCTTTTCCGATGTGGAGCCTTTGGCTCAGGCGGTTTCCGAGGCGATCGCCAAAGGGGCGGTGCCCGCCCGGATGGAGTTCATGGACGAGGCCTGCGCCCAAGCGGTGGAGGCGTACCTGGGCCTGGGGCTTCCGCCCAGACCCCTCCTCCTTGTGGAAACGGATGGGGAAGGGGCAGAGGAGGAGCGGGATCTTTTGGCCTCGGTCCTGGAAGCCCACGGGGCCAGGGTCCAGGTGGCCCGGGACGAAAAGGAGGCCGAGGCTCTGTGGCGGGCCCGGCGGGCGGTGAGCCCTGCTTTAGGGCGCATCCGTCCCAAGCGGGTGAACGAGGACCTCGCTGTGCCCCGCTCCCGGCTGGCCCAGGTGGTGGAGGAGATCCGGGCCCTGGGGGAGGCTTTCGGGCTTATTGTGGTCCAGTTCGGCCACATCGGGGACGGCAACCTCCACCCCAATATCCTTTTCGACCCCAAGGTGGAAAGCGAGGAGAGGGTATGGGAGCTGGCCCACGCCATCGCCCGGGTGGCCCTTAAGCACGGGGGGGTGCTTTCTGGAGAACACGGGATTGGGGTGCTGAAGCGGGCCTTTATGGAAGAGGCGGTGGACCCTGAGACCCTGGAGGCTTTCCGCCGCGTGAAGGGGGGTCTGGACCCCTGGGGGGGTTTGAACCCCGGTAAGGTGGTGCCTTGACAAACTGGGCCGGGTCCGATACCTTTAGGGCGAAGTCCAAACCCGGGGCATGCCCAAGGGTTTTCGGAGGTGCATATGAGAAAGGTCGGAAAGATGGCGATTTGGCTTGTAGCGGCAGGGGCTCTGGCGGGCGTTTCCTTCGCCCAGGCCCAGGCCTTCGTCTGGCCCCAGAAATGGTCCGCGGCCAAGCTTTCCGAGGTGAAACGGGGCGGGACGCTCCGGGCCTCGAGCATCTCGGACTTCCGCACCTTCAACCCCTTCCTAGCCGCGGAGGCAGGGAATATCCCCGCCACGATGTGCGCCAACGCCGGACTGGTGCGCCGGGACCCCACCACCGGGGATTGGATCCCCTACATGGCGGAGTCCTGGACGGTCTCCCCCAACAAGCTGGACATCACCTTTAAGATCCGCAAAGGGCTTAAGTTTTCTGACGGCAAGCCCATCACCGCGGACGACTGGGTGATGACCTGGCGCATCCACACGGACGAGAAGGTGGGCTCCAACTCCCGGGACAGCTTCTTCATCGACGGAAAGCCCATCGTGGTCAAGAAGATCGACGACTACACCCTCCGGATCTCCTACCCCAAGACGGACGCGGAGGCCTTTTCGGTGGCGAGCTTCTGCCCCTGGCCCGCCCATGTCTTCGGCCCGGTCTACCAGAAGGACGGGGCGGAGGGGATTAAAAAGATGTGGACCCTCTCGGAGAAGCCCGAGAACATCGTCTCTCCTGGCCCCTGGGTTCTGGAAAGCTACACTCAGGGCGAGCGGGTGGTCTTAAAGCGCAACCCCTTCTTCGGCGAGTGGAACAAGGACGAGGCGGGCAACCCCTTGCCCTATCTGGACCGGTACGAGATCCGCATCGTAAAGGACACCAACGCCCAGCTTGCCGCCTTTTTGGCGGCTGAGATCGATGTCTACGCCCCCGCCACCGTGGACCAGATCTCCCAGGTCCGCCAGGCTATCCAGCAGGGCCGCCTGGACGCCACCATCAAGGTCAACGCCTCCCCGGTGGCCAGCAGCCAGTTCGTCGTCTTTAACTGGAACAAGGCCTCCGATCCCTTCAAGCAGAGCCTCTTCCGCTCGGATAAGTTCCGGAAGGCCATGAGCCACCTCATCAACCGCCAGGCGGTGATCGACCTGGTCTATGGCGGTCTGGGGACGCCCATGTACTCCTCCGTCTACCCCGTCCTCACCCAGTGGCTCAACCCCAAGGTGCCCAAGTACGAGTACGACCCCAAGCAGGCGGTCAAGCTTCTCGGTGAGCTTGGCTTTACCCGGAAGGACAAGGAGGGCTACCTGGTGAACTCCAAGGGCCAGCGGATTGAGTTCACCCTGGCCACCAACGCGGGGAACGCCCAGCGGGAGCAGATCGCCAAGCTCTTCGTGGACGAGGCCAAGAAGGTGGGCGTGAAGGTGAACTTCACCCCCATTGACTTCAACACCCTGGTGGGGCAGCTCCTCTCCTCCGGCCCCGACCGGCCCTTTGACGCCATCCTGATCGGGCTTACCGGCGGCGGGCTGGACTGGCCCTTTGGCTCCAACGTGGTGCCCTGCAAGGGGAACCTGCACATGTGGAACAAGTCCGGCCAGTGCCTGGACCCGCGGGAGACCCAGCTGGATGCCCTCTACTCCCGGGGCCGGACGGAGCTGGACTTCCAGAAGCGGCAACAGATCGGCTACCAGATGCAGGAGGCGGAGGCCCAGCTTGTCCCTGTCCTCTACATCGCCGGACCCAACTACCACCCCGCCTGGAACAACCGTATAGGCGGTGAGCACCCCGATGCCATCCTCTCCAGCATCTGGGGTCAGCGGGAGCTCGAGATGACCTTCATCAAGAAGTAAGGGCTTCTGGGGCCCCACCGTGGCCAAGGCCGCGGTGGGGCGCTTGGCCCAAAAGATCCCAAGAGCCATGACCCAGTACATCCTTCGCCGAGTCCTTTACCTGATCCCCACGTTTTTTGGGGCTACGTTTTTGGCGTTTTTGATCATCCAGCTCGCCCCGGGGGACTACCTCACCCAGATGGAGCTGGACCCCAAGGTGACCCCAGAGACCATCGCCCGCCTAAGGAGCCAGTTCGGTCTGGACCAGCCCATCTACATCCAGTACCTGCTTTGGATGGACAACCTTTTTCACCTAAACCTGGGCTACTCCTTCAGCTACCAGGCCCCCGTTTTGGAGGTCATCTGGCCCCGGGTGGTGAACTCCATGTGGATCGTCATTCCCTCCACCTTCCTCCTCTACCTGGTGGCCATCCCCATTGGGGTCTACGGGGCGGTGCGGCCCTACTCCTTTGGAGACAAGGTCTTTTCCTTTCTGGCCTATGTGGGCCTCTCTGTGCCCAGCTTTTTCCTTGCCCTAATCGCCATTTATGTGATCCTGCAAATCAAGTTTAAGACCGGTATCCAGTTTTTCCCCGTGGGGGGGATGACCAGCTCGGGGTTTGAGCAGATGGGCCGCCTCGAGCAGATCAAGGACATTCTCTGGCACCTGTTGGTCCCGGTGCTTTTAGTGACGATCCATGACATCGCGGGGCTTTCCCGGCTGATGCGTGGGCAGATGATGGAGGTTCTGGGTCAGGACTACATCCGGACCGCCCGGGCCAAGGGGCTTTCCGATCGCGTGGTCATTTACAAACATGCTTTCCGCAACGCGGTCATCCCCTTCGTGGCCACCATCGGCGGGCTTCTGCCCTCCTTGATCTCGGGGGCGGGGTTCATCGAGGTGGTCATGGCCTGGCCGGGCATCACCCCGTTCTTCCTCGATGCCATCGCCAACCAGGACCTCTACGTCATCGCGGGCTTCCTCACCGTGGGGCTGGTCCTCCTCCTGGTGGGGAATCTGATCTCGGACCTGCTTCTGGCCTGGGTCGACCCGCGGATCCGCTACGACTAAGGGAGGAGGCCATGATCCAAGGGATGGCACAGCTGGAAAGCCGTACGGCCGTGGTCCTGCGGCAGTTTCGCAAGCACCGCCTGGCGGTGTGGGGAATGCGGATTCTGGCCGTTCTCTACACCCTAAGCGCCTTCGCGGGATTTTTCAGCCCGTACGATCCCGGGTACTACGAGACGTACCCCCCCAAGAACAACCACCCCCCGACCCCCCTTCACTTCATCGACCCGGAGACGGGCCGTCTGAGCCGGCCCTTCGTCTACGCCACCAAACGGGAATTGGACCCCGTTACCCTCCAGCCTCGGTATGTGGAGGATCCCTCCCAGGGGAAGTTCTACCTGCGGTTCTTTGTTCGCACCCCTGAGCACCCTTACACCCTCTTCCGGATGTTCAAAAGCGATCTCCGCCTCCTGGGGGTGGACCCGCCGGCCCGGCTCTTCCTCTTCGGGACGGACAACTTCGGTCGCGACTTGTTCAGCCGGGTTCTGTACGGGGGCCAGGTCTCCTTGACCATCGGGATCCTTTCGGCTTTGGTCTCCTTTACCTTAGGGCTTATCCTTGGGGGGATCGCGGGGTATTTTTCCGGCCGGCCCTTCCCCCTCTCCTTTCCGCCTTCCACCTGGCGGGGGAAGCGGCTGATCTACGGGCCCCTCTTTGGCCTGATCTGGCTTCTTTTGGCCTTTGGAGTGGGGTTTTTAGCCTATCAGTACATCCGCGTTTCCCCTGGGGCCGGGTTGGCGGACTACCTGGTGGGGGTCTTGGGGGCGGTTGGGGTGTACCTGGCCTTGCGGGCGGCCTTCTGGCACCAGGTTTATCTGGACCCGGACGACCTCATCATGCGCCTCGTGGAGATCATCGCCGCCATCCCTTCCCTCTTCCTCCTCATCTCCTTGCGGGCGGTCTTTCCTCAGAACATGGACCCCCTTTTGACCTTCTACCTGGTGGTGGGCCTTCTGGGCTTCATCGGCTGGGGGGGGCTGGCCCGGGTGGTGAGGGGGATTGTGCTTTCCGTGCGGGAAACCGACTACGTTCAGGCGGCCAGGGCCCTCGGGGCCTCGGACCTTAGGATCATCTTCCGGCATGTGCTTCCCGCCACCTCGAGCTACGTGATCGTTAGCCTTTCCCTGACCATCCCGGGGTTTATCCTGGGGGAGTCCGGCCTTTCCTTCCTGGGCCTCGGCGTCACGGAGCCCTACACCAGCTGGGGCCTCCTCCTCCAGGCCGCGCAACAGGGGGGGTTTGCCTCCTTTACCGACCGGCCCTGGGTGCTCGTCCCGGGATTCTTCATCTTTTTGGCGGTGCTTTCGTGGAACTTCATGGGGGATGGCCTCAGGGATGCCCTGGATCCTCGGAGGCGGCAGTAGCCCCTTCCCTTTTTACGGGTCTTGCCGTATAACGGTCTAGGTGTTTTGAAGGAGCGGGCATGGACGAAAAGCGTCTACTGGAAGTGAGAGACCTGAAGGTCCACTTCTTCACCGACGACGGCGTGGTGAAGGCGGTGGATGGGGTTTCCTTCCACATTGACAAGGGGGAGACCCTGGCGGTGGTGGGGGAGTCGGGCTCGGGCAAGAGCGTGACCAGCCTAGCCATCATGCGGCTCATCCCTACCCCTCCGGGCCGGATCGTGGGAGGGGAGGTCCTCTTTCGGGGCAAGGACGGGCAGCTTAAGGACCTCGCCCGGCTTTCCGAGCCGGAGATGCGGGGGATCCGGGGCAACGACATCGCCATGATCTTCCAAGAGCCCATGACTTCCTTGAACCCGGTGTATACGGTGGGGGACCAGATCGCCGAGGCCATCATGCTCCACCAGGGCAAAAGCCGCAAGGAGGCGCTGGAGCTGGCCGCACAGATGCTCGACCTGGTGGGGATTCCCGAGCCCAAGAAGCGGCTTTCCAATTACCCTCACCAGATGTCCGGTGGGATGCGCCAGCGGGTGATGATCGCCATGGCGCTTTCCTGTAACCCTTCTTTGCTGATCGCGGACGAGCCCACCACGGCCCTGGACGTGACCATCCAGGCCCAGATCCTGGAGCTCATGAAGAAGCTTCAGGAGGAGATCGGGATGAGCATCCTCTTCATCACCCATAACCTGGGGGTGGTGGCGGAGATGGCGGACCGGGTGGTGGTCATGTACGCGGGCCGGGCGGTGGAGGAGGCGGAGGTGGTCCCCATTTTCAAAGACCCTCTCCACCCCTATACCATGGGGCTTCTCCACTCCGTGCCCCGGCTGGACCTGGCCGCAGAGCACCAGCAGCGCCTGGAGGCGATTCCGGGGAATGTGCCGAACCCCTTGTACCTGCCTCCGGGCTGTGCCTTCCACCCCCGGTGCAAGTACATGGTGGACGGACGCTGCAACACGGAGGTGCCCCCCCTCGAGGACACCGGGGATGGTAGGCAGGTGCGCTGCGTGCGCTGGAAGGAGATTCGGGAGGTGGCCCGGTGAACCCCAAGCCCCTCTTGGAGGTTAAGGACCTGAAAAAGCACTTCCCCATCCGAGGGGGAATCCTCTCCCGGGTGGTGGCGAGCGTGAAGGCGGTGGACGGGGTCTCCTTCCACATCCCCAAGGGGGAGGTGCTGGGCCTGGTGGGGGAGTCGGGGAGCGGCAAGACCACGGTGGGCCGCACCATCCTCCGGCTCATTGAACCCACGGAGGGGCGGATCGTGGTTGACGGGGAGGAGATCACCCACCTTCCCAAGGACAAGCTCCGCGCCTTCCGCCGCCGGATGCAGATCATCTTCCAGGACCCCTTCTCGAGCCTCAACCCCCGGATGACCGTGGGGGACATCATCGCCGAACCCTTGGTCATCCATAACCTGGCGAGCACGCCCCAGGAGCGCACCGAGCGCGTAGCCGAGCTTCTGAAGATGGTGGGGCTTTCCCCCGACCACATGCGCCGCTACCCCCACGAGTTCTCCGGTGGTCAAAGGCAGCGCATCGGCATCGCCCGCGCCTTGGCGGTGGCCCCGGAGTTCATTGTGGCGGACGAACCCGTCTCCGCCTTGGACGTCTCCATCCAGGCCCAGGTGGTCAACCTCCTGCAGGACCTGAAGGACGAGCTGGGCCTGACGCTTTTGTTTATCGCGCACGACCTTGCGGTGGTGGAGTACATCTCCGACCGCGTGGCGGTGATGTACCTGGGGAAAATCATGGAGCTCGCCCCCTCCCGGGAGCTCTACCGGAACCCCAAGCACCCCTACACCGAGGCCCTGCTCTCCGCCGTGCCCATCCCCGACCCCACGGTGAAGCGGGAGCGGATCGTCCTCCAAGGGGATATCCCTTCCCCCATCAACCCCCCCTCGGGGTGTGTGTTCCGCACCCGGTGCCGGTACGCCATCCCCGAGTGCGCCCAGGTGGTGCCAGAGCTCAAGGAGGTTTCCCCCGGCCACTACAAGGCCTGCATCCGGGACGACATTCTTTAAGTGCGTGTTAAGGGCCCCGCCGCAGGCGCGGCGGGGTATACTTTTGCTTATGCTGGTTAAAGAGGTCATGAAAAGCCCGGTCCTGACCATAGGGCCAGAGGCCACCCTCGAGGAGGCCTATGCCTTTCTCCTGCAAAAGGGGATCCGCCACCTTCCGGTGGTGGAGGAAGGGAGGCTTGTGGGCATCCTTACCGACCGGGACATCCGCCTGGCCACGAGCGCCCTGAACCCCAAAGGCCCCTGCCCGGGGTCTACCCCGGTCCGCGAGGCGATGACCAAGGAGGTGGTAACCGCCGACCCTCTGGACCCGGTCGAGGAGGCGGCCCGGGTGATGCGGGTGCGGAAGATCGGCTGCCTCCCCGTTGTGGAAGACGAGGTGGTGGTGGGCATAGTCACCGGGATTGACCTCCTGGATGCGTTGCTTCGCCTCACCGGGGTGACGGAGCCCTCGGGCCGCCTCGAGGTCCGGCTGCCCGACCGCCCCGGGGAGTTGGCCCGGCTGACCGGGCTTCTGGCCCAGCAGGGGGTGAACATCCACTCCCTCCTCTCCTACCCGGAAGACGAGGAGGCCGTCCGGGCCGTGGTGCGGGTAAATACCCTGGAGACCCATCTTTTGGCTGAGGCGCTGCGCCAAAGCGGGATGGAGGTGGTCTGGCCCCCTAGGAAGCCATGGTGATCTACCGTCCAGAGTATCAGCTTTACCACTTCGGGCCCCGGCATCCCTTTAGCCCTGTCCGGCTGGAGATGCTGGTCTCGCTCCTGGAGGCCCTGGGGGTTTGGCCGACCCCCCTTTTCCCTCCCGAGGCCACGCGGGAAGAGGTTCTCTCCGTGCACGCGGAGCGGTTTGTCCGCCGGGTGGAGGCGGCGAGCCGGGGGGAGCGGGTGCCCGACCTGGAGCACTACGGCCTCGGGACCGCCGACACCCCGGTCTTCCCCGGCATGGACCGGGCGGCCCGGGTCCTGGTGGGGGGTACGCTGGAGGGGGCGCGGCGGATCCTGGCCGGGGAAAGGCGGGTCTTGCAGCTTGGAGGGGGGCTTCACCACGCCCAGTACGACCGTGCCTCTGGATTTTGTGTCTACAATGACCTCTCTGTGGCCATCCGCCATCTCGTGCGGGCGGGGCTAAAGGTGGCCTACCTGGACATCGATGTCCACCACGGGGATGGGGTGCAGTGGATCCACTACGAGGAGAGGGAGGTATTGACCATAAGCCTCCACGAGTCGGGCCGGTACCTTTTTCCTGGGACTGGAAGCATCCACGAGATCGGCCGGGGAGAGGGGGTGGGCAAAAAGCTCAACCTCCCCCTGGAGCCCTTCACCGAGGACGAGAGTTACCTCGAGGTCTTCCAGGCCCTGGTGCCCCGGGCGCTGGCCCTTTTCCAGCCTGATGTGCTGGTGGTCCAGGCGGGTGCGGATGCCCACTTCCTGGACCCCTTGGCGGACCTCCTTTTGACCAGCCGGGCCTATGAAAAGCTCTTCCGCCTGGTCCTGGAGTACGCGGAGGCTTACGCGAGCGGGCGGGTTCTTTTCACCTTGGGAGGAGGGTACAACCTGGACGCCACGGTCCGGGTCTGGGCCCTCCTCTACCACGTTTTTCATGGCTTTCCCCTTCCCGGCCGCTTGCCCGAGGCCTGGCTTAAGGCCTGGGAGGCCCGGCTTTCCACCCCCCTCACCCCCACCCTCCACGACGCCCTTGACCCCTATGGGGCCATTCCCAGAAGGCCGGAGATCGAGCGGAGGAACCGGATCACCCTGGAGCGCCTTTGGGAAATGGTGGAGGCCCATCTGCTAAGCTGAAGGGGTGAAGGTGGTCTTGCGGATGCCGCAGCGGCGCGAGCTGGAGCTGAAGGGGGGGCGTCCCTTGCGGGCTATTTTGCAGGAGCTCGGGGTGAATCCGGAAGGGGTGGTGGTGGTCCGAGGGGAGGAGCTCCTCACCCTGGACGCCTGGGTGGAGGAGGAGGACACCTTGGAGGTCCTCTCCGCCATCTCGGGGGGCGCATGAGGTGCAGCCGTTGCCAGGCCCAGGCCCAGGTGGAGCTTCTGGGCAGGAACCTAGCCCTCTGCAAGGAGCACTACCTGGACTGGTTTGTTTCCGAGACCCAGCGGGCGATCCGAAAGCACCGGATGCTCGAGCCCGGGGAGCGCCTTTTGGTGGCCGTCTCGGGCGGGAAGGACTCCTTAGCCCTGTGGGACGTCCTTTCTCGGTTGGGCTACCAGGCGGTGGGGGTTCACCTCCACCTGGGGATCGGGGCCTACTCCGACCGGTCCCTCGAGGTCACCCGGGCCTTTGCGAAGGAACGCGGCCTGGAGCTTTGGGTGGTGGACCTCAAGGGGGCCTATGGCTTCGGAGTGCCGGAGCTGGCGGAGCTCTCCGGCCGCGTGGCCTGCTCCGCCTGCGGCCTTTCCAAGCGGTATATCCTGAACCAGGTGGCGGTGGAAGGGGGTTTTAGGGCGGTGGCCACGGGCCACAACCTGGACGACGAGGCCGCGGTCCTTCTGGGGAACCTCCTAAACCCCGACCCTTCCACCCTTGTGCGTCAGGGGCCGGTCCTCCCCGCCAAAAAGGGGCTCGCCGCCCGGGTCAAGCCCTTCTACCGCTTCAGCGAACGGGAGGTCCTCTCCTACACCCTCCTTCGCGGGATCCGTTTTCTGCACGAGGAATGCCCGAACGCCAAGGGGGCGAAAAGCCTCCTATATAAAGAGGTTCTCAACCGCCTCGAGGCAGCCCAGCCCGGGAGTAAGCTCCGGCTTCTGGAGGGCTTCTTAGAGAAGGTCCGTCCCCAGCTCAGGGAGACTGGGGGCGAACCCCTTCTGAATGCGTGTGAGCGGTGCGGTTACCCCACCACGGGCGCGGTGTGCAGCTTCTGCCGGATGTGGGATGCGGTCTACCGCCGGGCCAAGAAGAAGCGCCTTCTTCCGGAGGAGGCCGAGTTCCACCCCAAGGCGAGGGTGGGGCATGACTGACGGGCCTGCGCCGGCCCTAAGGAGGTACAAAGAAGGCGCGCCCCGGTTGGCCACTTGACGAGGACGCTCGAGGCGGCTAAACTAACCGTTGCGTGTGGGGGCGATTAGCTCAGCTGGTTAGAGCGCACGCCTGATAAGCGTGAGGTCGGTGGTTCAAGTCCACCATCGCCCACCAGGCCACCCCCCACCCCAGGCTGGGGTGGGGGTAGGCTTTAAAGAAGCTCCTCCAGCTCCTTCAGCCAGCCCTCGAGGATGCGGAACGATCCCTCCCAAAAAGCCGGCTCCTTGGGGTTCACCCCGGCCCTTTTCAGGATGGCCTGGGGGCTTTCCGACTCCCCCGCCTTTAGGATCTCCAGGTACTTGGGTACGAAGGCCCGGCCCTCCTCCAGGTAGCGGGCGTAAAGCGCCAGGACCAGGAGGTAGCCGTAAGCGTAAGAGTAGGTGTAGAACCGGTAGTGGATGAAGTGGGGGATGCCCGACCAGGCGGCCTTGTCCAGTTCCGTCCACTCCACGCTTTGCCCGTAAAGGCGCCTTTGCTCCTCGTCCCAAAGGGCGTGGAACTCCTCCGGTGCCAGGGCGCTTTCTTTCCGCCTTTCCACCGCTTTGAGCTCAAACCGGGTGTACATGACCTGGCGGAAGGCGGTGGCGATGGCGTCCTCGAGGCGGCCAGCGAGGAGGGTGGCCCGCGCCTCCTTGCTGGAAAGCCGCTTCAGGAGGAGGTCGTCCAGGAGGATCTCCGCGAAGACGCTGGCCGTCTCCGCCAAAGGGGTGGTGGCGCCGAAATTGAGGAGCCTCTGCCCGCGGGCAAGGTAGAAGTGCACCCCGTGGCCGAGCTCGTGGGCCAGGGTGTGGGCCGAGTCCAGGTCGTCCGTATGGTTCAGGAGGATGTAGGGGTGGGTGGAGGGAAGCCCCCCGGAGCAGAAGGCCCCACCCCGCTTTCCCGGCCTGGGGTAGATGTCAATCCAGCGCTTTTCGAAAAACTCCCGGGCGATCCGTTCCATCTCGGGGCTGAAGCGCCCGAAGGCCTCGAGGACCATGGCCTTGGCCTCCTGGAAGTCCACCCTGGGCTCCTCGCCGAAGGGGGCGAGAAGGTCCTGGCTTGGGGTCCTCTCATGCCCCAGCCGCTTGGCCTTGATCCGGTAATAGGCCTCCACCAGGGTGTAATGGGCCTCGGTGGCCTCGAGGAGGCGGAGGATCTCCTCCACCTCGAGCTCATCCGCAAGCGCCGTGGGCCTAAGGGGGTGGTCGTACCCCCTGAGGGAGAGGTCCTGCAGGAAGTCCTGGAAGACGGCGTTGAAGATAAAGCCTAAGGTGGGGGCTTCTTCCAGGAGCTTGCCGTATAGGGCCTGGTGGGCCTCCCGGCGCACCCGGGGGTCGGGGCTTCGGCGCAGGGCCCTCACCTCCGCCTCCGTAAGGCTCTTTCCGCCCACCACGAAGCGGAAGCGGCCGGTGTACTCCGTATAGAACTGGCTCCAGGCGCTTCGGCCCACCAGGCTTTTGAGGTTGAGGATGCGCTCCTCCTTCTCGGAGAGGGTGTAGGGGGCGAAGGCCCTTAGGCGGCTTAGCCAGTGGCGTAGGTCCTCCAGTTCAGGGGCCTCGAGGAGGGGACGGAAGACTTCTTCCGGAAGGGTTTTGAGGTAAAGCTCCAGGGGCAGGAGGCGGTTTTTGAGCTCGGCGAACCGGCTTCGCGCCAGGTCCAGAAGGGCCTTGGCCTCTGGGTCCTGGGTGTGGGTGGAGAAGTACAGCGAGGCGTAAAGAAGGGGCTTGTAGCCCTTCTCCAGGGCCTTCTCGTAGAGGGCGATCCGGTCCGCCAGAACGCCCGCCTCAGGTCTCAGCTCAGCCACCGCCTCCTGGGCTAGGGTTAGGGCCTCCTCGAGGTCCTTTGGGACCTGAGGGTCCTTGGGAGAGGCGTAAAGGTCTTCCAGGTTCCAGGTGGGTTCGGTCGTCTCCACAGCCCAAGTATAATGAAAGGCCGTGTCTAGGATGCTCGTGGCCTACAAGGGAAGGCCCGCCCTGGCCGAGGCGGAGGGGGAACGGGTTCTCGTGCGCCTCCCGGAGGGGATCCAGAAGGTGCGGCCCAAGGACGTTCTGGTCCTTTACGTTTTCCACCCCTCGGAGGCCGTCCCTTCAAGCCTGGCGGGTCCCGGTCTGGGGCGGGAGGCGGCCAAGGAACACCTGGCGGCGGCCTGGGAGCTTCTAGAGGGGGAGACGGTCCCCTTCCAGGATTTTGTGGAACTGGTCTATGGAGCCTACACCCCGGAGGCCATCTGTGGAGCCTTCGCCCTCCTGCAAGAGACCGACCTCTTCACCTGGGAAAAGGAGAGGATCCGGGCCCGGCGGCGGGAGGAGGTGGGGGAGCTTCGCCGCCGGAAGGAGGAGCAAGAAGCGAAGGCCCGGGCCTTCCAGGAGGGCCTCGAGGCCTTAAAGCGGGGGGAGCGGGTGGAGCCTTTTCTGAAGGAGGTGGAGGCCCTGGCCTTAGGGAAAAGGAAGGACAGCCCGGTCTTGAGCGCCCTGGGCCTTCCCGAGACCCCGGAGGCAGCCCACGCCCTCCTCCTTCGTCTGGGGGCTTGGCGGTACGAGAACCCCCACCCCGCTCGGCTCGGCCTGGTGGGGGTTCCGCTTACGGGCAAGGAGGCCCTGCCTCCTCCTGCGCTTCCCGTGGGGCCACTGCCCGAGGAGGACCGGAAGGACCTCACCCACCTACCGGCCTTCGCCATCGACGACGAGGGCAGCCAGGACCCGGATGACGCGGTGTATGCGCTCAAGGAGGGGGCGGGGTTCCGGCTTTACGTCCACGTGGCGGACGTGGCGGCCTTGGTGGCCCCGGACTCCCCCTTGGACCTGGAGGCCCGCCGCCGGGGGGCGAACCTCTACCTGCCCGAGGGGGTCCTTCCCATGCTTCCCCTGGAGGTCACCCAGCGGCTGGGCCTGGGGCTTAACCCGGTGAGCCCCGCCCTTACCTTTGACCTTCTGGTCTCGGAAGAGGGGGAGCTTCTGGAGCTCGAGGTCTACCCAAGCTGGGTCAAGGTGGTGCGGCTTTCCTACCGGGAGGCCTTGGGCGTGGAGGCCCTTTCCGACCTGGCCCGGCTGGCCTCGGCCTTCCGAGAGCGGCGGCTTGCGGAAGGGGGGATAGACCTTTCCTTCCCCGAGGTGAAGGTGCGCCTGGAAGGGGAGGCGGTGCGGATCCTTCCCCTGCCCCCATACGAGAGCCGGTTCTGGGTCCGGGAAGCCATGCTTCTTGCGGGGTATGCCGCCGCCCATTTTGCTCTGGAAAACGCCCTGCCCATCCCTTTTGCCACCCAGGAGGCCCCGGAGGTGGACCAGGCCGCCTCCTTGGGGGGGTTGGCGGGCATGTGGGCCCAGAGGCGGAGGATGAGGCGGGCCCAGCTCAAGGCCCAGCCCGCTTTTCACCGGGGGCTGGGGCTGGCCGTCTACGCCCAGGCCACGAGCCCTTTGCGCCGCTACCTGGACCTGGTGGTCCACCAGCAGATCCGGGCCTTTCTCAAAGGGGAAAAGCCCCTCCCCCGGGAGGAGGTTCTCTTGCGGGTGGGGGCGGCGGAGGCGGTGGCGGATGCCGTGCGGGAGGCGGAGCGGAAAAGCCGGGAGCACTGGACCCTGGTCCACCTCCTTCAGAAGGGGTATGAGGGGATGGGGGTTTTGGTGGAGAAGCGCAAAGGCCAGGGGGTGTTCTTCCTGCCCGAACTGGGCCTGGCCGTGCCCGTGGCCTTGGACCAGGATCTGCCCCTGAACGCTGAGGTCCGCCTTCTTTTTGTGGAGGCCGACCTCCCGAGCCTTACCGCCCGCTTCGCCTTGGTCTAGCCCATCTGCTCAATCAGGGCCCGGCCGAACTCGCTGGTCTTGAGCAGGGTGGCGGGCCTCCCTTCCGCCAGCATCAGCCGGTGGAAGTCGTAGGTGACCAGGCCTTTTTCGATGGTCCTTTCCATGGCCTGGAGGATCAGGTCCGCGGCCTCGCTCCAGCCCAGGTAGCGGAGCATCATCTCCCCCGAGAGGATGACGCTCGAGGGGTTTACCTTGTCCTGGTTCGCGTACTTGGGGGCGGTGCCGTGGGTGGCTTCGAAGACCGCGTGGCCGGTCAGGTAGTTGATGTTGGCCCCCGGGGCGATCCCGATGCCCCCCACCTGGGCGGCCAGGGCGTCGGAGATGTAGTCCCCGTTGAGGTTGGAAGTGGCAATGACGCTGTACTCGTCGGGCCGGAGGAGGATCTGCTGTAGGAAGTTGTCCGCGATCACATCCTTGAGGAGGATCTCCCGGCCCGTCTTGGGGTTTTTCAGGACGTGCCAGGGGCCGCCGTTGAACGGCGTGGCCCCGAACTTCTCCCGGGCCAGCTCGTACCCCCACTCCCGGAAGGCCCCCTCGGTGAATTTCATGATGTTTCCCTTGTGGACCAGGGTCACGCTGGGCAGGTCCTGGTCTATGGCGTACTGGATGGCTGCTTCCACCAGCCGCCTTGTCCCTTCCCGGGAGATGGGTTTAAAGCCGATGCCCGAGGTCTCGGGGAAGCGGATCTTGGCATAGGCTTTGGGGAACTCCCGTTTAAGGAAGTCCAGAACCTTTTTTACTTCCTCGCTCCCCATGGGCCACTCGATCCCCGCGTAGATGTCCTCGGTGTTCTCCCGGAAGACCACCATGTTCACGAGCTCCGGGTGCTTGACCGGGCTCGGGACACCCCTGAACCAGCGCACGGGCCGGACGCATGCGTAAAGGTCCAGCTCCTGCCTTAGCGCCACGTTGATGCTCCGGATCCCGCCCCCCACCGGGGTGGTCAGGGGGCCCTTGATGGCCACAAGGTGCTCCCGGATGAAGGCCAAGGTCTCCTCGGGAAGCCAGATGGGTTCATTGTAGACCTGGTTGGCCTTTTCCCCCGCATAGATCTCCACCCAGGCGATTTTGCGCCTTCCGCCATAGGCCCTTTCTACCGCTGCATCTAGAACGGGCTGGGCCGCTCTCCAGATGTCCGGTCCGGTTCCATCCCCCTCTATAAAGCCGACGATGGGCCGGTCAGGGACGGTGAGCCGCCCGTTCTCCATCCGAATCCGTTCCCCTTCTTTAGGAAGCACGATATGTGAATAGGCCATGCGCCCCTCCGCCTTAAGCATACCCCGCTTTTTCCCGGGTGTCCTGGTGGGGCTTTTTGGGCCGTGGGTCGGAGGGGGGGCTCGCGCCTTGACGAGGAAAAGCCCCCCCTCTAAGATGAAGGGTGCCCCGCAAGGGGCATCTGGCGGTGTAGCTCAGTTGGTTAGAGCACACGACTCATAATCGTGGTGTCGCGGGTTCGAGTCCCGCCACCGCCACCAAGACCGCCGCCCACCCCGGGGTGGGCGGCTTGTTAGTTCCAGAACTCGCGGATCCCCTTGGGAAGAAGGAGCTGGATGTCCTTCAGCTCCCCTTCGCTGACCTTTTCCTTCAGGACTTTGAAAACCGCTCGGACAGCGGCCTCGGGCTCCAGGGCCGGGCCTGTGGGGGTCCTGGCCTCCCGGGCCACATGGGCCAGGAAGTCTTCTTTGTGCCGCTCTTTAAGCGGTTTGCCCGTAGGGTCCCACCCCTCGTAGTAGATCCCCCGGACCAACAGGGGAAGCTGCGCCCCAAGCTGAGCCACCTCTTCCACGGGCAGCCGATCCCTAAGGGCGTGCGACACCGCCCTCAGGGCCGTATAGGCCCGGTGGCGATCCTCCGTGCCCAGCTCCTCCATAATCCGCTTCAACCAGGCGTGGGTTTTGTGCAGGGTGGTGTCGAAGACCTCGAGCCCCGTCATGCTCATGCTCCACCCCCTTCGGTTTTTAAATTGTCAATAAAAGCGCCGGTCCACCCCCCAGAAGGCGAAGCCCCAGGGCCTTTTAATCCTCCAGCCGGAAGCCCACCTTGAGGACCACCTGGTATTCCCTGACCCCGTTCTCGCCGATCAGGCCCCGAATCTCCCGCACTTCAAACCAGTCCAGGTGACGCAGGGTCTGGGCGGCCCTCTTAAGCGCCTCCTGGATGGCGGCCTCCACGCTTTCCGGGCTCGAGCCCACCAGTTCCACCTTCTTGTAAACCTTGCCCATGGAACCCCCCTTTTTCAGTCTACCCCTTTTGGGGACGGGGCCCTGGGCTGCGGCAGGGAGGCTTCGGACTTTGGACGAGCCGGGCCGAGGTCCCCTGCAAGCCCCACCCCCGGCAAGGCCCCTAGGCCCGGACGTAGAGGGCAGGGTGGCCTTCCTTCGCCACCAGGCCTTGGCGTCGAAGGTACTCCAGGTGGGCCAGGGTCTCGGCAAAGGCGAAGCGGCGCTGGGCAGGGGTGAGTTCCCCCGGGAAAAGAGCCAGAGAGAGGGCCCAGGGGGTCCTTGGCTCAGTGAGAAGGGCCAGGAGGGCCTCGAGGCGGGCCTGGTGGTGGGCCTTAAGCTCCTCCGCCCGGGCTTTTGGCTCCCAGATGGGGTTGAAATGGCCGGGAAAGACCACCTTGGGGGAAAGGCCCGCCAGTTTGTCCAGGGAGGCCAAGAAGTCGGCCAGCGGATTCTCCCGGGTGTACGCCCAAAGCCCGATGTTGGGGGAGACCCGCTCCAAAAGCATATCCCCCCCCAGCGCCCACCCCTCGTCGGCCATGAAGACCACGTGCCCATCCGCATGCCCTGGGGTCCAGACCACCCTAAGCCGAAAGCCCGCCGCTTCCAGCACCTCTCCCTCGCGAAGAGGGGTGGGGGCTTCCGGGGGGTAGACCCGCTCGTAGGTTTTCCTCATCTCCTCCTCGATGCCCTCGAGGACGGCCGGGGGCATCCCTCCTTCCAGGAAGATCTTCAAGGATTGCTCCCGAAAGGCGACCGGGTCTTTCCAGAAGCGGTGGCCCCGGAGGATCTCTTCCTCGTGCAGATAGACCCGGGCCCCCTGGTTCTCGAAAAAGCCGGAAAGGCCGTAATGGTCCGGGTGGTGGTGGGTGAGGAGGACGGTGTGCACATCGGAAAAACAGAGCCCCAGCTCGGCCAAGGCTAGCTCGAGGCTTCCTTTGGCCGCGCGGGTGCCCAAGGCGGTGTCCACCAAAGCCACCTCCCCCTTCCCCTTAAGGAGGTAGAGGTTCACCGTCTTCAAGGGGTAGGGGATGGGGACGGGGATCTGGTAAAGGCCGGGCAGGAGCTCCGTCATACCAGCCCCTTGGCCTCTTCCAGAATCCTCGCCACGAGCTCGGGGGTTTCCGCCTCGCAGTAGATGCGGAGTACGGGCTCCGTCCCCGAGGGACGGAAAAGGACCCAGGCCCCCTTGAAGTGCCACTTGATCCCGTCCAGTTCCTCCACCCTTTCCACCTCGAGGCCGGCCATGGGACGAGGTTCACGGAACCTATCCAGGGAAACGGGGCGCTCCAGGTGGAGGTCCAGGCGGTCGTAGGCGTGGCGGAGGCCGGTCTCCTCCTCGATCTCCCGGAAGAGGGTCCCGAGGTCCTTCCCCGTCTTGGCCACCGCCTCGGCCAAAAGGAGGCTGTTCAAGACCCCGTCCCGCTCGGGGATATGCCCGGCCACGCCGATCCCGCCCGACTCCTCCCCGCCAATCAGGACACCCCCTTTGAGGAACTCCTCGGTGATGTACTTGAACCCCACGGGGGTCGTGAGGACCTCCAGGCCCAGGACCTCCCCCAGCCGGTCTACTACCCGGCTTACGGAGAAGGTCTTGACCACCCTACCCCGGAGGCCCTTGCCGTGGAGATGCTTGAGGAGGACGGCGAAGATCTGGTGGCTGTTGAAGAACCTCCCCCCCGCCAAGACCGCCCCCACCCGGTCCGCATCCCCATCCGTCACCGCGGCAAAGGTGGGGGGTTCCTCCGGCTTCATCACCGCCAGGAGGGTGCCAAGGTTCTTGGGCAGGGGCTCGGGGTTCACCCCGTAGAAGAGGGGGTGGGGGACGTTGTGAAGCTCGCGCACCTGCAAGGGAAGCCCCGCGTACCGGACGAAGCCCGCGATCCAGCCCCCCCCGGCCCCGCCCATGGCGTCGTGGTAGAGGACACCGGGGAAGGCCTTCAGGGCCTCGAGGTCCAGAAGGGTTTTGAGCTTTTCATAATACGCCTCCCGCACGGAAAGCTTTAGGACCCTTCCCCCTGGCCTTTCCTCGGGCTTCTGACCGAGGCGCGCCTCCACTTCCTTCACCATCTCGGGGGTGGCGCTTCCGCCGTAGGGCCCCTTGATCTTCACCCCCAGGTACTCCGGGGGGTTGTGGCTGGCGGTGAGCATCAGCCCCCCGTCCGCGCCCAGGTGGACCACGGCGAAGGAGAGGACCGGGGTGGGGAGGGGGCCGGGGCTTAGGTGGACCTCGAGGCCCGCCTTGGCCAGGACCTGGGCCGCCTCCTCTGCAAACCGGTCCGCCATGAAGCGGGTGTCGTACCCCACCGCCACCTTGGCCTTGCCCTGGTCCTGCAGGTGCTTGGCATAGGCTTCCGCCACCTTGATGAGGTTTTGAAAGGTGAAGTCCCGGGCGATGACCCCCCGCCATCCGTCGGTGCCGAAGCGGATATCGCTCATGTCCTCATCATAACGGGGTATGATGGTCCACCGTGGACGCATCCTTGGACGACCTCCTTGCCCCTTTGAACGAGGCGCAGCGCCAGGCGGTCTTGCACTTTGAGGGGCCGGCCTTGGTGGTGGCGGGGGCGGGAAGCGGCAAGACCCGGACCGTGGTCCACCGGGTGGCCTATCTTTTGAGGCACCGAGGGGTCTACCCCACGGAGGTCCTGGCGGTGACCTTCACCAACAAGGCGGCCAACGAGCTCAAGGAGCGCCTGGTCCACCTGGTGGGGCCGGCGGCCAAGGAGGTCTGGGCCGCCACGTTTCATTCCGCCGCCTTGAGGGTCCTGAGGGCCTACGGGGAGCATCTCGGCCTGAGGCCAGGGTTTGTGATCTTCGATGAGGAGGATCAGGAGACCCTTCTGAAGGAGGTTTTGAAGGAGATGGGCCTCGAGGCCCGGCCCGGCCCCATCAAGGCCTTCTTGGACCGGGCCAAGAACTCGGGGAAGCCGCTGGAGGCGTTTTTTCAGGAGGCGCCCGAGTATGTTGCAGGTCTTCCCAAGGAGCGCCTCAGGGCCCTTTTGGCCCGCTACCAGGAGGTCCTAAGGGCGCAGGGGGCGGTGGACTTCGGGGACCTCCTCCTCCTGGCCCTGGAGCTTTTTGAGCGCCACCCGGAGGTCCTAAAGAAGGTCCGGCAGAGGGCCCGCTTCATCCACGTGGACGAGTACCAGGACACCAACCCCGTTCAGTACCGGTTCATCCGTCTTCTGGCCGACGAAAAGACCCCCAATCTCGTGGCCGTGGGGGATCCGGACCAGTCCATCTACGGCTTCCGGGCCGCGGACATCCGAAACATCCTAGACTTCACCCGGGACTTCCCCGGCGCAAAAATCTACCGCCTGGAGGAGAACTACCGCTCCACCGAGGCCATATTGCGCCTAGCCAACGCGATCATCGCCCAAAACCAGGCCCGGTTGGAGAAGACCCTCCGGCCCCTTCGGAAGGGGGGCGAGCCCGTCCGCCTCTTCGAAGCCACCACCGCCCGGGAGGAGGCCCAGTTCGTAGCCCAGGAGGTTGCCCGCCTGGGGCCTCCTTATGACCGGTACGCGGTCCTTTACCGCACCAATGCGCAAAGCCGGCTTTTGGAGGAGGCCCTGCGCCTTTCGGGCATCCCCGCCCAGGTGGTGGGAGGGGTGGGGTTTTTTGAGCGGGCAGAGGTTAAGGACCTTTTGGCCTATGCCCGGCTCGCGGTCAACCCTCTGGACGCTTTGGCCTTTCGAAGGGCGGTGAAAACCCCTCCCAGAGGTCTGGGCCAGACCACTCTGGAAATGATTCAATCCATGGACCTTCCCCCCTTGGAGGCTTTAAGGGCGCTTCCCCTCAAGGGGGGCCAGGCCAGGTCCAAGGAGGCCTTCTTGCGCCTGATGGAGGAGCTTTCCGCCTTGGTGGAGGGGCCGGCGGAGGCCTTTTTCCGCCACCTCCTCTCGGCCACGGACTACCTTGCCTACCTCGAGGGGGCGTACCGGGACCACCTGGACCGGCGGGAAAACGTGGAAGAGCTTTTGCGGGCGGCCAAGGAGGCGGGTTCGGTCCAGGCGTTTTTGGACCGGGTGGCCCTGACCGCGAGCGCTGACCAGGAGGCTGCTTCCCCGGCAGGGGAACACCGAGCTGCTTCCCCGGCAGGGGAACACCGAGAGAAGGCGGGGCTCTCGGGGAAGGTCCGGCTGATGACGCTGCACAACGCCAAGGGCCTCGAGTTCCCGGTGGTCTTTTTGGTAGGCCTGGAAGAAAACCTCCTGCCCCACCGGAACAGCCTGGCCCGCCTCGAGGACCTGGAGGAAGAGCGCCGCCTCTTCTATGTGGGGGTGACCCGGGCCAAGGAGCGGCTTTATCTCTCCTATGCCCTGGAGCGGGAGGTCTTCGGGAAGCGGGAGTACACCCGGATGAGCCGGTTTTTGGAGGAGATCCCCAAAGGGCTTTACGAGGCATACGATCCCCGCCCCGCCTCGCCGGGCCTTCCGCCCCCCCCTTCTCGAAGGGAGGACCCGGAGGGGGTCTTTAAGGGTGGGGAGAGGGTTTATCATCCCAAGTTCGGCCCCGGCCGGGTGGTAGCGGCCCGGGGGGAGGAGGTCACGGTCCACTTTGAGGGCATCGGGCTTAAAAAGCTCCATCTCCGCTTCGCTGACCTCAGGCCCTTATGAGACCCTTGGCGTTTTTCTACGAGGGAAAACCCCGGTTCCTGGACCCCTTGGTTCAGGTGGTGAGCCTGGTCAAGGCCCCGGTCTTCGTCTACGGAGTACCCAGGGCCCCTTCCCTCGAGGCCCTTAGGGCCATGGAGCCCCTGGGGGTCTTGGGGGCGGTTTTTGAAGGGCCGGGCCTCTCGGTGTTCCCTTTGGGAAGCAACTCGGTGGTGAACGTAGCCCCTTCGGGGCTGACCCCTTCGGGAAGCAACCTGGTGGCCCCTGCGCGAAGCGGCCTGGAGGGGGTGGTGGTGGACGCGGAGGGCCAGGCCGCGGGGGTCTTGGACCTGGTCTACCCGGTGCGGGGGGTTCTCCGGGGGCAGTTTGCCTTCGGGGTGGCCTTGGACCGGCTTCTTTCCGCCCACGCGGGGGCGCGGGCGCTTTGGGTGGGGCAGCTCCTGTTTCCCATGGCCCCCTTTCTGCGGGCTTTGGGAGAGGTTTCCGTCTACGCGCCCAGCTATGCGGAAGGGGAGGCTTTTCTGGCCCGGCTTCCGGGCCGGGTGCGGGGGCAGGTGGTCCTCCGGCCGGAGGAGGCCCAGGCTTTTGCCCTGCGGGTCGACCTCCTGATCTACGGGGGCGGGGTGTTTCCCTTGTCCCTGGTCCAACCCTTCCACCTCCTTCTGGCTTTTGCCGAGCCAGGGGAGAGGGTGAGGGGTTTGGTGGGGCAGACGGTGGGGGAGGAGCTCCCCTTTCTCTGGGCCCAGGCGGTGCTCGAGGCCTTGGGCTTTGGAGGGGGCCGGTGAAACCAGCGCCTTAACGAACCAATCGCGAACCATTTTTGCCCATCCCCATCGCTCATTTGCGTTCATGCCCCGTTCGGGGGTTGACAACAGCAGAACGGTTTGCTACCTTAGCTGCTGAAACGGGAACCTCCTTGGGCTGGGCTCCCCCCTCTTTGGGGGCTCCTGTCGAAAGGATGGAGAGTATGGGAACTAAGGTATGGTTTTTGGCACTGGGCAAGGAATGGTGTTTCGCTCCGCGAAAGCACCCTGAGCGCCTTCCCCTAAAAGGGTTTCTGCCTCTCAGTCTTCCCCTTCGGGGAAAAGTAGCCTTCCTGGCCCTCTTCCTGGCGGCCTGCGGCGGCGGCACCCTTCCCAGCAGCATCACCCTCACGGTGGAAGACCCTATGGGAAACTTCAGGGCCGCGGCCTACCAGGTGGGCACGGGGAGCTGGCAGGTCCTCGAGATGACTG
>NZ_PSMQ01000089.1:0-5069 GCF_040290245.1 Thermus sp. | reverse complement strand
CGCGGCCAGCCTGAGCAGGGCGTGCAAAGCGGCCACCACCAGGGTGGACCCCCCTTTGCGCCCCCCGGTGACGATCCAGGGAACCCCGGTGCCCATCAGGGCCTCCTTGGCCTCCACCACGTTCACAAAGCCTACGGGCATCCCCAGGACCAAGGCGGGCCGGCTTCCCGCCTGGATGGCCCTGGCCAGGGCCAGGAGGAAGGTGGGGGCGTTTCCCACCCCCACCACGGCCCCCTCGAGAAGCCCCGCTTCCCGGGCGTAGCCCACCGCGGCCTCCGCCCGGGTCCCCCCCGTGGCCCGGGCCCGGGCCACCACCTCGGGGTGGGTGAGGAGCTCCACCACCTCGTTGCCGAAAAGGGCCAGCCTTTCCGGGTTCAGCCCGCAGGCGATCATCCGGGCGTCCACCAAAATCCGCGCGCCCCCCATGAGGGCCTTAAGGCCCGCCTCCACCGCGCCGGGGCTAAAGCGGGCCAGGTCCTTGTACTCGAAGTCCGCGGTGGCGTGGATCATCCGGCGCACCACCGGCCACTCCAGTTCGGAAAACCCGTGGGGCCCAGCCTCCAGGTCCACCACGCGGAAGCTCTCCTCCTCGATGGCCCGACCCTTTTCGGTCATCTGGTGGGTGGGGTTGAGCCGCCTCTGGATCAGATCATCCACGGTACACCTCCGGATCCGGAAAGGCGGCGAGAAGCCGCCCCTGGTCAAAATCCGTCAGGGCCACGCTCACCCGGGGCCTCGGCCCTATATAGGCCTGCAGCCGCTCTTGGGCGAGGCGCACAAGCCTGAGGAAGAAGCCCTCCAGCCCCTCCTCGAGGGCGATCTCCATGAACCTCCGGGCGGTGGGGGCCTCCTGCCCCTCCCTGAGGGCGCGGGCGGAGGCCCCGCTCTCGGCGAGAAGGCCCAGCAGAAGCCCCCGGTTCACCTCCCCCCCCGCGGCATGAGTCATGGTCTTTCCATCAGCCATCTTGGATATTTTCCCAATCATACCCACGATCCGCACCACCTCGATCCCCAGCTTCCGGGAGGCCTTGAGCACATCCCCCACAAAGTCCCCCATCTCGATGAAGGCCATCTCGGGCAGGTGGGGCAGAAGCCGCATGGCGAAGCGCTCGCTCTTCCCTCCGGTGGTGGCGGCGACCTCCAAAAGCCCGTTCGCCCTGGCCACCCCCACCGCCTGGACCACGCTCATCCGGAAGGCGCTGGTGGAGTAGGGCTTGACGATCCCCGTGGTCCCCAAGACGGAAAGCCCCCCCAGGACGCCAAGCCGGGGGTTCAGGGTCTTTTTGGCCAGCTCCTCTCCCCCCGGGATGGAGATAACGATCCGCAGGGGCCGGTCCGTGACCTCCCGCACCGAGTCCCAGATCATCCGGCGGGGCACCGGGTTGATGGCGGGCTCCCCCACCGGAAGCCCCAGGCCCGGCCGGGTCACCGTCCCCACCCCTTCCCCAGCCTCGAGGGCGTCCTGGCTGGCCCAGCAAACATAGGCCTGGATCTCCGCCCCATGGGTCACGTCGGGGTCATCCCCCGCGTCCTTGATGAGCCCCGCCAAAACCCCCTCCCCCTTTCGCTCGAGGCGGTGGACGGAAAAGGTCTGCCGCCAGCCCGCAGGGAGCCAGATCTCCACCTCCTTCACCTCCTGGCCCAGAAGGGCCAAAGCGGCGGCCTTGGCGGCCGCGGCGGCGTTGGCCCCGGTGGTGAAGCCGATGCGGCTGCCCTTTTTGTCCCTGGGAGGGGGATAGGGGTGGGCCAAGGCCGGCCTCCTAAGGCGCCGCGGGACGCAAGGTGTAGACCCTAAGCCCCACCAGGAGGGCGAAAAGGGAAAAGCCGAGGGGAAGGGCGAAGGCCTCGAGGTCAAAGGCCGAAAACTCGGCCAGGGCAAGCCCCATGGCGGTGAAGGCGACCACGTACCCCAAAAGCCCGCTCGCCCTCCGGGCCCGCCCGCCATCCCGGGCCAGGCCCTGGAGCCGGGCCGCAAGGAGGCCATCCACCCCGTCCACAAGGGCCATGCCCAGGGTGAAAAAAAGGCCAAGCCGAAGGGGGTGCATCTGGGCGGAGAGGGCCAGGGCGGAAAGCTGGCTTGCGGTTTCAAACCCGAGGCCGAAAAGCGCCCCTAAAAGGAGGGGGTTCGGGACGGGAAGCCGGGCCGGGCCCCTACCCTGAGCCCCTTTGCGCCCAGCCAAGGCCAGTTGGTAAAGGGTGAGGCCTCCCACTAGAAGGAGGAGCCAGGCGGAAAGGTGGTACTCTTCCCAGGGAATACCCTTGAGGACCAGGGCGGCTGGAAAAGCCAGAAGGGTCACCACCGCCCCATGCCCCAGGGCGAAGAGGAGACCCATCCAGGGGGAAGGGCGCAGGCGCGCAAGGCCATCCACCGCCGCCAGATGATCGGGGTCCAGCCCGTGGCGCATCCCCAGGGCCACGGCCAGGAACTCGAGGCCCGTCACAGGGCCTCCTGCCGTGGGTAAGCCGACTTTTCCGGAAGGCCAATAAACCGGTGGGTTTTTTTCATCCCAGGCCTCCTTTCACCCCTGCTCGGGGGCAGGTGAGGCGCGCACCGGGGCGGGTATTCGGGCTTCCGGCCTAAGGGCCGGTTACCGTTGCGGCACAGCGCCGGACTTGCACCGGTCTTCCCCCTTTGCTGCCCCAGGACATCCGGGCCCTGGGGCACCCCGGCCGCTTTCTCGGGCCCCTATCGGGGCTTAGCCAACTTTATACCCCCGGCCGCTTCCCCCGTCAAGGGAGGGTGCCGGACACCCAGGCGGGTCTTCCTATAATGGGAACATGAAAACCCTTATCCTCACCGTAGGCACCTCGAGGCCGCCTTTGGAAGAGGCCCTGGCCCAGCACGCCCCCCAAGGGGTCATCTTCATCGCCAGCCAGAAGAGCTTTCCCGTGGCGGGGGAGCTCGTGAAGGAGTATGGAGAGGCTTTGAAGCACCACACCCTCATCCTCGAGGACGAAGAAAGCCTCGAGGAGGCCTACAAAAAGGCCCTCGAGGCCCTGAAGAAGGCCCTGGAATGGGAGGCCACCGCCATCGTGGCCGACTTCTCGGGCGGGACCAAGCCCATGGCCGCGGGCCTGGTGCTGGCCCTCACCGGGCGGGGGGTGACCTTCAGCTACGTGGGCGGACGAAAGCGCGACCCCGAGACGGGCCGGGTTCTTTCCGGGCATGAGCAGCTCCGCCTTTTGGAGGATCCCACGGCCCGCTACGGCCTGAGGGAATGGGAGGGCTTCGTGCGGAACTTCAACGCTTTGAACCTCCCCGCGGCCATCTCCGAGCTGGACGCCCTCCTGAAAAAACCCCTCTCCCCCAGCGAAGTCCGCTTCTACGGGGCGCTTAAGGGGGTGACGGAAGGCCTCCTTCATTGGGACCGGTTTTGGCATGAAAGGGCCCTGGAAGCTTTAAACACCCACCTGGACGTGGCCCTGGCCGTGGCGGAAGCCTGGGGGCATGGGGCCAAGGTCCGGGTGCTGAAGGAGTTGGAAGGGGCGAGGGAGAACCTTAAGACCATCGTGGAGAAGGGGAAAAGGCCCACCTTTGCCCTTCTGGCCGACCTTTTGGCCAACGCCGACCGGCGCTTTCGCGTGGGCCGGTACGACGACGCCTTAGCCCGGCTCTACCGGGGCCTCGAGCTGGCTGCCCAGGCGGATCTCTATGAGCGACTGGGCATCGACCTCAAAGACACACAGACCTTTCCTAAAGAGTTCCCCGAAGGGCTTCGGGAGACGGCCCTCCGGACCCGGGGCCTGGCCGAGGTGCTGGACGTGTCCTTCAACATCGACCTCTTTTATAATCAAAGCGGGACCTTGGCCCAAAGGCTTTACAGCGATTTCCAAGGAAGGCTCCAGCCCCTTTTGAAAAAGCGGCACGAGAGCATTCTCGGGCACGGAACCAACCCTGTGAAAAAAGAGGACTACGAAAAGTTCCGGGCCTACTTTGACGAGATGGGCCTAAAGGCCCTCCCTCCCTGGCCGGCTTTCTGATGCACTTGTACCTGCTCCATCAGGGAAGTCTATCCCGCTTGGAAAAGGGCCGGTTTGTTCTGGAAGAAAGGGGGCCGGGCAGGAAACAAATTCTGGAATCTTTGCCAGCTCGCAAGGTGCGAAGCGTGTCTGTCTTTGGGAACGTGGGGTTCTCCACCCCTGCTCTTGCTTTTCTGCTCAGGCAGGGCGCAACGATATATTTTTTCTCTATCGAAGGATCTTTCTATGGCACTCTCGCACAAAATCCAGAACCCCATCCAGCAGTCCTTAGGGCGCAACTTCAAACTCCTCCGTTTTCTCTGGCCAGGGCCTTTGTGCTGGGCAAAATGCGTTCTGCAAAAGCTCTCCTGGAGCATTACCACCTTTCGACAGCTCAGATGGACGGTTACCTTTCGGACTTGGAACGGATTGGCGACCTGAGGCGGTTGAGGGGGATAGAAGGAATAGCTGCTCGTGAATACTTCCACAGGTTCGCAGAGATCCTTTCCAATTATAGCTTCCACGAACGAAACAGACGACCACCCAAAGACGCTGTGAATGCGGCGCTTTCCTATGGATACGCGCTTTTGCTAGGCCAGACATTAACAGCCGTCCGGATAGCGGGCCTCCATCCCGAGATAGGCTTTTTGCACACCACCGGAAGGCGAAGGCCTGCTCTGGCCCTGGACCTTATGGAGGAGTTTCGCATTGCCTTGGTGGACCAGATCGTTGTATCTGCTTTCCGAAGGGGCATCTTTCAGGATCTACACTTTGAAAACCGAAATGGGGGCGTGTTTCTCACAGAGGAAGGAAGAAAGGAGATGATTCGGCTCTTTGAAGCTCGCCTGTCCACGGAAGCAAAGCACCCCCTTGGGTTCAGAAAACCCTACAAGGAGATACTTATGGTCCAGGCCCACCGCCTCAAAGCCGCACTTCTTGCCAAAGGCACCTATACCCCATTTTATCTGAAATGAGGAAAAGCCCCGAGCGCTAAGGCGCATTTGTCCATTCAAGTTGTGTAAGGAATGATAAGAAAGGGCTTTTGGCTCAGGAATTTAGACCTTGACAACTTTTCCGGTCAGTGGTAAGCTTCCCCTCAAAGGCCGGGG
>NZ_PSMQ01000088.1:0-5120 GCF_040290245.1 Thermus sp. | reverse complement strand
AAGCTGGAACATCCTCTCCAGGTCCGGCTCGAAGCGGATCCCCTCGTCCCAGCTGAGGGTGAAGGGGTTCCCGTTTGGGTCTAGGCCCTTGAGGGGCTCGATCTGCCCCTGGAAGTACCCCGCCTTCGTGGCGCGCGCGGCCTTGAGGTGGCTTGCGTAGCTGTCCTCGTCCAGCTCGCGCCGGGTAAGGCCGTACCGCTCGGCGATCCGCTCCGCGGACTCTCCTTGGTGGATCGGTTCGTACTTTTTATGCAGCGCGGGGTTGAGGGTTTCGAACCCGCCCCGGATATCGCTGAACATCGGGGCGCGGGTCATCGACTCCACCCCGCCCGCGATGGCGTAGCGCATATCCCCCGCGGCCACGGCCTGGGCGGCGAAGTGGATGGCCTGCTGGCTCGAGCCGCACATCCGGTTGAGGCTGACCGCCGGAACCTCCCGGGGAAGGTCGGAGAGCAAGACGCCGAGCCGGCCGATGTTCGCCCCCTGCTCCCCGGCCTGGGTCACGCATCCGGTGACCACGTCCTCTCGGCGTTCCCCTGACGGGGAAGCAACGATCCGGGCCGGGTCGATCCCCGTGCGCCGGAGGTTGCTTCGCGGAGCGAACACCGAGAGGGCGTTCAGGACGTGCGCGTAAAGCGCATCGGGCCGAACCTCGCGCAGCGCCCCGTTCCGTTTGCCGATGGGCGTGCGCACCGCCTCGAGGTACGCTTGCGCGTGACCGAGGATGACCGCCTCCCCCATGTTTTCCCCCTTATGCTTGACGGAGTCCAAGTTTCTACGTTAGTTTAAACGAGGAGGCCAAAGAATGCAAGGGACGATGATGGACTACCCCCTCACGCTTGTGCCCATCCTGGAGCGCGCCGGAAGGCTGTTCGGCAAGGTGGAGATCGTCTCGAGGCTTCCCGACAAGTCCCTTCACCGCTACACCTACAAGGACTTCTACCGCCGGGCAAGGGCTTTGGCCGAGGCCCTGCAGAAGGCGGGCCTCCGGCGGGGGGACCGGGTGGGGACCTTGATGTGGAATCACTACGCCCACCTGGAGGCCTACTTCGGGATCCCCCTGGCGGGGGGCGTCCTGCACACGCTCAACCTGCGGCTTCACCCGAGGGATATCGCCTACATCGCCAACCACGCCCAGGACCGGTTTTTGATCGTGGACGATGTCCTTCTTCCGCTTTACGAGCAGTTCAAGGACCAGGTGAACGCGGAAAGGGTGATCGTGGTCCCCCTCACGGGCAAGCCGGTGCCCGAGGGGTATCTGGACTACGAGGCCTTTTTGAACACGGCCACCGGGGATTTCACCTACCCCGAGCTGGATGAAAACGAAGCCCTCGGGATGTGCTACACCTCGGGGACCACCGGCCAGCCCAAGGGCGTGGTCTACTCGCACCGGGCGGTGGTGCTGCACTCCTTGGCCTCGGGGCTTTCAGCCACCCTGGGGATCACGCAGCGCGACGTGGTCCTTCCGGTGGTGCCCATGTTCCACGTCAACGCCTGGGGGCTGCCCTTCACCGCGGTGATGGTGGGGGCCAAGCAGGTCTTCCCGGGGCCCTACCTGGACCCGGAAAGCCTCCTCGAGCTGTTCGAGCGGGAGCAGGTAACCTTCACCGCCGGCGTGCCCACCATCTGGCTGGGCATCCTGCAGGCCTTGGAGAAGGCGCCGGACCGGTGGAAACTGGTCCCAAGGATGCGGATGGTGGTGGGGGGCTCGGCGGCGCCGGAAGGCCTGATCCGCGCCTTTGACCGCTTCGGCCTCCAGGTGGTCCACGCCTGGGGGATGACCGAGACCACCCCCTTGGGCACGGTAAGCCTGCTCAAAAGCTACATGGAGGACCTGTCCGAGGAGGAAAAGTACGCCTACCGGGCCAAGCAGGGCCTGCCGGTGCCGTTCGTGGAGGTCCGGGTGGTGAACGAGGAGGGGGAGGCCCCCTGGGACGGGAAGACCATGGGCGAGCTCCAGGTGCGGGGGCCCTGGGTGGCGGCCTCCTACTACAACCTGCCCGAGGCCCAGGACCGCTGGACCGAGGACGGCTGGTTCAGGACAGGGGATGTGGCGACCATCGACCCCGAGGGGTACGTCAAGATCACCGACCGCACGAAGGACCTGATCAAGTCGGGAGGGGAGTGGATCAGCTCGGTGGACCTGGAAAACGCCCTGATGGGCCACCCAAAGGTGGCGGAGGCGGCGGTGATCGCGGTGCCCCACCCCAGGTGGCAGGAGCGGCCCTTGGCGGTGGTGGTGCTCAAGGAGGCGTACAAAGGAAAGGTCACCCCGGAGGAGCTCCGGGAGTTTCTCGCGCCCAAGTTCGCCAAGTGGTGGCTGCCCGACGCGTTTGTGTTTGTGGACGAGATCCCGCGGACCTCGGCGGGGAAGTTTTTAAAGGCCAAGCTGCGCGAGCAGTTTAGGGACTGGAAGTGGGATTAGCGGCCTAGGAGCAGGGGAAGAGTGAGGATCCGGCGGCCGGCTTAAGCAAAGTGGTTAAGGGGGCCGTGCCCGTGGCCCAGGCCGGGGGCGGTCTTTAGGGCCTGGGTCAGGTAGCGCTTGGCCTCGGCCACCGCTTCTTCCAGGGGCCTCCCCCGGGCCAGAAGCGCGGCGATGGCCGCGGAAAGCGTGCAGCCCGTGCCGTGGGTCTGCCGGGTCTTTACCCTGGGGGCGGAAAACCGCCAAACCCCCTCCCGGGTGGCCAGGAGGTCCGTGGACTCTGGCCCGTCCCAATGCCCCCCCTTTAGGAGGACGGCCCGGGGACCTAGGAGGAGCAGGGCCTTGGCCGCCTCCTCCGCCTCCTTTAGGGTGCGGATGGGCTGGCCTAGGAGGACCTCCGCCTCGAGGCGGTTCGGGGTGATGAGGGCAGCCTGGGGGAAAAGAAGGGTTTTGAGCGCCTCCACCGCCTCCTTTTCCAAAAGGAGGTCCCCGCTTTTCGCCACCATCACCGGGTCCACCACCAAGGGCTCGAGGCCGAAGGCCCGCACGGCCCGGGCCACCGCCTCCACGATGGCCCCGCTCCCCAAGGCCCCCGTCTTGGCGGCGTGGACGGGCAGGTCCTGGGCCACGGCTTGGATCTGCTCGTAGACGAACCCCGGAGGGAGGAGGTGGACTCCTTGCACCCCCAGGGTGTTCTGGACGGTGCAAAGGGTGAGGGCGCTCATTCCATAGACCCCGAAGCGGAAGAAGACCTTGAGGTCCGCCTGAACCCCGGCCCCGCCCGAGGGGTCCGAGCCCGCGATGGTGAGGGCGGTCCTCATCCGCCCGCTGCCTCCGCTAGGCCACGGGAAGCTCCAGCCGTTCCCGGCCCCTGAGCACCGCCTCCACCAGGTTCATGGGGCAGAAGGGGCCGCACATGCTGCAGGCCTTGGTCTTGGAGCCCCTTTCCTCCTTAAGCCGCCGGGCCTCCTCCGGGTAGAGGGCCAGGGCGAACTGGCCCTCCCAGTCCAGCCGGTAGCGGGCCTCGGACATCCGGCGGTTCCGCTCCAGGGCGCGGGGGTTCCCCCGGGCCACATCCGCGGCGTGGGCGGCGATCTTGAAGGCGATCACCCCCTCTTTCACGTGCTCCGCCGTGGGCAGGCCCAGGTGTTCCGCCGGGGTGAGGTAGCAGAGCATATCCGCCCCCAGCCAGCCCGCCAAGGCCCCCCCGATGGCCCCGGCGATGTGGTCAAACCCCGCGGCGGTGTCCACGGGCAGCATGCCCAGGATGTAAAAGGGGGCGTGCCCGGTGAGCTTCTTCTGGACCTGGACGTTGGTGGCCACCTCGTTCAAGGGGATGTGGCCGGGCCCCTCGATCATCACCTGGACCCCGGCCCGCCGGGCCCTTTCCGCCAGCTCCCCGATGGTGAGGAGCTCGGCGATCTGGGCCCGGTCGGTGCTGTCGGCGAGCGAGCCCGGCCTAAGCCCGTCCCCCAGGGAAAGGGTCATGTCGTAGGTGCGGGCGATCTCCAGAAGGTCGTCAAACCGGGCGTAGAGGGGGTTTTCCTCGCCGCGGTGGAGCATCCAGGCGGCCATGAGCCCCCCGCCCCGGCTCACGATCCCCGTGGTGCGGGGGGTGTGCCGGTAGACCTCGAGGTTCTTCAGGGTCACCCCCACGTGGACGGTGATGTAGTCCACCCCCTCTTGGCCGTGCTCCTCGATGACCTGGAAAAGCTCGTCCGCGGACATGTCGAAGAAGTTCTTCCGCTTAGCCGCCCGGAACTCCGCCTCGTAGATGGGGACCGTGCCCAAGGGAACGGTGGCCACCTCGAGGATCCGCTTCCGGATCGCCTTCAGATCCCCTCCGGTGGAGAGGTCCATGATGGTGTCCGCCCCGTACCGGATGGGCACCCTGGCCTTTTCCACCTCCTCCTCCAGGTCCACGTAGTCGTAGGAGGTGCCCAGGTTGGCGTTCACCTTCACGGAAAGCCCCTCCCCGATCCCCTTGAAGTCCCGAAGCGTGGCGTGGTTCTTGTTCCTGGGGATGACCACCCGGCCAGCGGCCACCTGTTCCCGCACGAACTCCGGCAGGACCCCTTCCTGCTCGGCCACGTAGGCCATCTCTTCCGTGATGATGCCCTTTCGGGCTGCCTCGAGCTGCGTCATGCCCTCACCTCCAAGAGCTCCAGAATCCGCTTCGCGGTCCAGGGAGCGAGCAAAACCCCGTTCCGCCCGTGCCCCGTGGCCGCGTACACCCCTTGGTCCACCTCGCCCACGAACACCTCCCCCAAAGGCCGGTACCCCCAGACCGCCCCCCGTAGCCGCGCCTTCTCCAGAAGGGGGAAGCGCTCGTGGCCGTAGTCGGAAAGCCACCTTAGGCCCAAAAGATCCACCCCTCCTTCCCACCCCTCCCGGCTGGTGGCCCCCAGGTAGACCCCCCCCTCCCGGGGGAGGAGGCCCCTCGAGGAGGAGGGCCTCCCCCCTTAGGGGCCGCACCTTAAGCCCGAACCGTCCGCCCCAGGCCCCCACGGCGAGGAGGATGCGGCGGGCCTTCACCTCCTCCCCAGAGGCGAGAAAAAGCCGCCCCGGGGCCGCCCTTTCCACCTCGGCCTCCAGGAAGACCCCCCCGAGGGCCTGGAAGGCCAGGAGGAGGGCCTCCCTTAGGGCGGCGGGGTGGACATACCCCCCAGGGAAGGCCCAGGCCCCCACCCCGCCCCGG
>NZ_PSMQ01000087.1:0-5148 GCF_040290245.1 Thermus sp. | reverse complement strand
AAAGGAGGGGGTAGCCGTCAAGGCTTTGGGTTTAAATCTGGTCATTGCCTCGAGATGGCGCTCGGTCTGCCCCGCCCCCACCGGGAGGATGAAAAGCCCCAGCCTGGCCGCCGCATAATGCACCGCCATACCCGCCACCCACAGTCCATAGCTGAAGCCGTTGAGGAGGGTGTCTCCCGGGCGAAGGCCGTAGGCAAAAAGAGTCCTGGCGGTCACTTGAGCGATGCCCTCTACATCGCGATCGCTCCAGACTGTGCCCACCGGTAGGCCCGTGGTGCCACTGCTTGGATGGTACTCCCTCCACCGGTCCCGGGGGGAAAGGGTATAGCGACCCAAGGGAGGATGGTGCCTCTGCTCTTCCCGGAGGTCCGCCTTGGTGATCAGAGGAAGGCGGGCCAGGTCGTCCAGGTGGCGAACCTCGGGTTTCACTCCCCCCCACTTTTCCCGGAAAAAGGGACTCCATTGATAGAGCCTTTCCAGCTGGAACCGCAACCGCTCTAGCTGCAATGTTTCCAACTGTCTCCGGGGCAGGGTCTCCAGTTCCGCCTCCCAGTAGGCCGCCATTCCTTCCTCCCGGCGCTTTGCTAAGCACTATAGCGCCTTTGACATCAAATGTCAAGATTGAACATGTTTGTCCTCAATCGACAGGACTTGTGATACTATGGAACCGTGGCCCCTACTCTGCCCTCCTTCTACACCCTGAGCGATATCGCCCGGTTGAGCGGGGTTTCCCGCCGGATCGTTCAGCACTACGCCAACCTGGGGCTTCTGGAGCCTGGAGCCCTTACCCACGGAGGCCGAAAGTTTTACACGGAGTTTGCACTTTACCTTGTTCAGGACATTCAGGACCTAAATCAGCTCGGGTTTTCACTGGAAGAGATTCGTAAGATCATGATTCTTAAAAGGGCCGTTTTCTACCCCGATGGGACCTACCGCCAGGACTGGCGGCGGGAAGACATCCCCCTCTCCGACGGGGAGCTCCTCGCCATGTGGGCCAAAACGGGAGAGGTGCTGGCCAGCATAGAGCGCCAAGAGCGGATGATCCGCCGCTTCCACCGCTTTTTGACCAAGCACTTCGTCCCCAAGGAGGTATCGGATGGACTTCGGTCTGGACCGGGAGACGGAGGGGTTGCGGGAACGGGTGAGGGCCTTTTTGGAGGAAGCGGTCATTCCGAAGGAGAAGGAGGCGGCAACCCGGATTGACCAGCTGGAGGCCATTGCTCGAGCGCTCCAGGAGGAGGCCAAGGCACGTCGGCTCTTTTTGCCCCAGATGCCCCGGGAACTGGGAGGGCTTGGGCTCAGCTGGGTCCAGCTGGCCGTAGTCCTAGAAGAGGCCGGGAGGAGTCTCCTCGGGCCCCGGGCCCTTAACGCCGCCGCTCCGGATGAAGGGAATATGCATCTCCTGGACAAGGTGGCCAGCCCGGAACAGCGAACGCGGTACCTCTATCCCCTTGCCGCCGGAGAGGTGCGAAGCGGCTTCGCCATGACCGAACCCATGGGTGCCGGGGCCGATCCAACCCTCCTGAAGACGAGGGCCAAGCGCAAGGGGCGGGGCTTTGTTTTGGAGGGGCGCAAGTGGTTCACCACGGGGGCTGACGGGGCTGCCTTCTTCATCGTCCTGGCCCGGGCGGAGGAGGGACCCACCCTCTTCCTAGTGGATCGGGATGCCCCAGGCCTCAAACTCCTGCGCTCCATTCCCACCATGGACCACTGGACGGTGGGGGGTCACGGTGAACTCCTCCTGGAAGGGTGCGAGGTGGAGGAGAAGGCGGTCTTAGGGGAGGTGGGAAAAGGGTTTGAGTATGCGGAACTTCGCCTGGACCCGGCCCGGCTTACGCACTGCATGCGCTGGCTGGGGGTTGCGGTCAGAGCCACGGAGCTCGCCCAGGAGTATGCCCTCGTGAGGGAGTCCTTTGGGAAGCGTCTGGCAGAGCACCAGGGGGTCCAGTTCATGATCGCCGACACCCACATGGAGATTCACGCGGCCCGGCTCATGGTCTGGCACGCTGCATGGAAACTGGACCGAGGAGAAAGGATCCGTCACGAGGCCTCCATGGCCAAGGTCTTTGTCTCTGAGGCCGTGAACCGGGCGGTGGATCGGGCGGTGCAGATTACGGGAGGGCTCGGGATCAGCGAGGACATCCCCCTCTCCATCTTTTACCGCGAAGTACGCCCCTTCCGCATTTACGATGGGCCCAGCGAGGTGCACCGAGCCTCGGTGGGCAAGCGGGCCCTATACAGGCGTCTAAGGCCATGAAAGAACTCCTGGAAAGCGTCTTGCGGGAGATCCTTGGGCCGGGGGAGCTTCTTTCGTTGCAGCGCCTTCCGGGGGGGGCCTCCAAGGAGGCCTGGGCCCTGGACTACCGTCTGGGGGAAAAGGTCCTTCCCCTTTTCCTTCGGCGGGCGGGGGGCGGGGTGATCTACCACGGCACCCTGCCCATGGGGCTCGAGTTCCGCCTTTTGCAGCTTGTCCACGCCCATGGGGTTAGGGTGGCCAAACCCCTTTACTACTTTCCCGACCTCGCCGGCAGGGAGGCCTTTCTTATGGAGCGCCTTCCCGGAGAGTCCATCGGCCGCAAGGTGGTCTCTCGCCCCGACCTGGCCCGGGCTCGAGGCTGCCTTCCTCAGGCCATGGCGGAAGAGCTGGCCAAGATCCATCGTATCCCTTTGGAGGAGGCCGCCTTTCTCCCTGGGGTCAAGGAGCCCGTATGGGCCTCGATTTTGGAAGAACTTTATTCGGATCTGGATGCGTTGGGGGAGCCCCATCCCGCCTTGGAGTGGGGCCTGCGCTGGCTTAAGGACCACCCGCCTCCTGAGCGGCCCAGGGTATTGGTCCACGGGGACTTCCGCATCGGGAACTTCTTGGTGGACAAAGAAGGCCTGGTGGCCGTCTTGGACTGGGAGTTCGCCCACCTGGGCGACCCCAGGGAGGACCTGGCCTGGCCCTTGGTACGGGCCTGGAGGTTCGGAGAAGATTCCAAGCGCTTAGGGGGGATCGGTGAGGTGGGCCCCTTTTTGGAGTGCTACAATGCCCTTTCGGGCCAGGACATCACCGAGGGGGAGCTTTTCTGGTGGGAGGTTTTAGGGAACGTGCGCTGGGGCCTCGGGGCCCTGAATCAGGCCCGCAGGCATCTGAGAGGAGAGGACCGAAGCGTGGAGTTGGCAGTCCTGGGCAGGATGGCCGCGGAAATGGAGTACGAACTCCTCCACCTGCTGGAGCAGCATGGATAGGCCCTGCGCCGACGAACTCTTGGAAGCCTTGGGCGAGTTCTTGGAGCAAGAACTCCTACCCAGCTTGAGTGACCCCAGGTTGCGCTTTCAGACCCTGGTGGCCCTCAACGCCCTGGCCATCGCCAGGAGGGAGGTCGCCTGGGGGGCGGCCCTGGAAGAAGAGGACCGGCAGGACCTGGCCCTTCTGCTGGGGGTGGAGGCTCCCCTTCACGACCTTATGGGCCTTTTGGCGCAAAGGATCCGCAACGGGGAGGCCCCGGAGGGAACCTTCGCTTTCCTTAAAGCCCACATTGCGAGAAAACTCAAGGTGGCCAGTCCCAGGTACCTGGAGCGTTACCGATGAGAAGACGGCTCTTGCTCTTAAGGCATGGGGAGGTGGACTACTTCCCTCATGGGAAACCCGTCCCCCCTGAGGGGGTGGGCCTCACGGAAAGAGGCAGGGTCCAGGCGGAAGCGGTAAGAACCCTGCTGGCTTCCGTCCCGTTGGATCTCGCCGTTCACACGGGTCTTCCCCGCACCCAGGAAACCCTCGCCCTTGTCCTAAAGGGCAGGAACACCCCCGTAGAGATCTGGCCCGAGTTCCAGGAGATCCGCCCCGGAGCCCTAAAAGCTCTTCCCAACCCGGAAAGGGCCTTCCGGGAGGCCTTTTACCCCCGAGACCTCCAAGAGCGCTTTCTGGGAGGCGAGCGCTACGCCGACTTCCTGGACCGGCTGCTCCCCGCTTACGAGCGCCTCTTACAGAAGCCTTGGGAGACCCTCCTTCTCGTGGCCCATGGGGGGGTGATCCGTGCCCTCCTCTCATACGCCTTGACAGGCCAGAGGGGATTCCTCCCCCTGGAGGTCCACCCCTGCGGCCTTTCCGTCTTGGACCTTGGGGAGCCCAACCTGCTTAGGGTTCATAACCTCACCCCCTATGATCCCCTTCCCCACCGCCGCATCTCCACAATGGAGGAACTTTGGGAAGCGTACCGGACTGGGCGTGCGCATACCACCCCCCCCGGGCCAGAATGAGGGTCGGGTTTTCTCGCAACGGGGATCCTGCGCCCAGGTTTGATTCTGGGCTCCTGCGCGTGTAAGTACCCTCCCCCAGGATCTTCAACTCCACACCCCCTAGGGCCCTGAGGACATGGATCGCCGCTTGCTCGAGCTCCTGAAGGCTTTCGTAGGGCCGTCGGGGCATTCGACGAAACTCCTTCACCCGCTGCCAGACGTTTCCCATGGGGTTCAAATGGGGACCGTACCCCACCCAACCCCCCTTTTGCAGGGTGTGCAGCAGATGCTCGCGCAGGGGCGGCGCACGGGCGAGGCGGCGTTCGAGCAACGCGGGAACTGATCGCGTCTCCCACGAACACCCGCCGGGATCGGCGGGTGTCTTGCCCACCTAGCGCCCGTGCAGGGTATTCGCGGGAAGCGCCCTGAGGCCCTGCTCAGCCGGGATTGCCCAGGATCCAGATCTGCGGCAAGAACCCGGGCTCGAGGTCCCTGGTGCCCGCCGGGTAGCCGTTGGATTGGAGGATGAAGGCCAGCAGGTCGAGCACCTCGGCCTCCTTGAGGGTGCCGGCCCGCCCCTGCGGCATGCGGGCGGCGACGTAGCGGGCGAGCTCCTCGGCGGTGCAGCCGCCCCAGCGGGCTAGGAAGCGGGGGCCGGCCAGGGGGGGGGCGTAGCGGCCCTCGAGCCGGGGGCCGTGGCAGGCGGCGCACTGCCGGAGGCTGAGGGCGCGGCCGCGTTCGGCCTGGGCGGCGCTGTACCAGGCCGGGAACACCCCGAAGTGCGCGTGCCCGCCGAAGTGCGCGTGCCCGCCGTGGGCGAGGGCCAGGGAGAGGCCCAGCAGGCTCAGGAGGAGGGTCCACGTCAGGGCGGTGCGTTTCACGGGCTCACCTCACTCGCCCGCCTGGAAGTTGCTGTAGGCCAGGGGG
>NZ_PSMQ01000010.1:0-40742 GCF_040290245.1 Thermus sp. | reverse complement strand
GGTCCAGGACCACCTGTTCGAACTCCTCATGCTGATCGATGCGGCCAAGGGGGCAAGCGCCGCCCGGGTCACCGCGGTCATCCCCTACTTCTCCTACGCCCGGAGCGATAAGAAGGACGCCCCCCGCATCTCCATCGCCGCCCGGCTGGTGGCCGACCTCCTCCAGACCGCCGGGGCGGACCGGGTCCTGACCATGACCCTCCACTCCCCCCAGGTGCACGGCTTCTTCAAGGTCCCGGTGGATCACCTCTCCGCCGAGCCGGTCATCGCCAACTACTTCGCCACCCGGGTGGAGGACCTGGAGGCGGCGGTGGTGGTGGCCCCGGATGCGGGGGATCTGAAGCGGGCGAGTTCCCTGGCCCGCCGCCTCGCCCTGCCTTTGGCCTTCATCGAGAAGACCCGGCTTTCCGACACCGAGGTGGAGGCGAGGAGCCTGGTGGGCGATGTGCGCGGGAAGACGGCTCTGATCATCGACGATGAGATCTCCACGGCGGGGAGCCTGGTCAAGGCGGTGGACACGCTGCTCAACGCGGGGGCCAGGGAGGTCTACGCCGCCGTCACCCACGGGGTGTATGCGGGGCCAGCGGTGGAGAGGATTGAGCACAGCCCGATCAAGGAGGTGGCGGCCACCAACACCTGTCTGTCCAAGCCCCATCCCAAGCTGCGCACCCTGGACGTGGCCCCTTTGTTCGCGGAGGCCATCTGGCGGATCCACCGGGGCGAGTCGGTCTCCAGTCTGTTCACATGAACGAGGAACGGTTTTTCCTAGGAGAGATCCCCGTCCTTTTAAGGCTGCCCAAGAAGCCTAGGGGGCTTCTCCTCGCCCTCCATGGCCTGCAGGGAAACAAGGAGCAGATCCTCTCCCTCCTCCCCGGCTACCTCGAGGCCGGCTTGGCCCTTTTGGCCTTCGATGCCCCCCGGCACGGTCCCCGGGGCCGTCCCCCTTCGGCCAGGGACGAGCGCTACGTGGAGGCGTTTTACCGGGTGGTTCTGGGCATGGCCGAGGAGGCGGGAAGGGTCCTCGCGGAGGTGGCCCAGCCTCTGGGCCTGCCCCTCTTCCTCGCCGGGGGGAGCATGGGGGCCTTCACCCTTCACCTCCTCCTTGCCCAGGGCCTAAGGCCCCAGGCGGCCTTGGCCTTTATCGGAAGCGGCCTCCCCATGAAACCCCCCTTGGGCTACCTGGTCCAAGACCCGGAGGTCAAAGCCCTCTACGAGGCCCCACCCGTGTTTAGAGGCCAGGCCTATGGGCAAACCCCCCTCCTCCACCTCCACGGCAGCCGGGACCTGATTGTTCCTTTAAGCCGGGTGGAGGAGGCCCTCGAAGCCCTCCGCCCCCACTACCCGCCCGGGCGGCTCGCCCTTTACCGGGAGGAGGGCACGGGGCACGAGATCACGCCCTTGATGGCCCGGGTGGGGCTGGCCTTTCTGGAGAGTTTTTTATGATCCTCGTGGGGCTTAAGGCCAGACCCCGCCAGGCCTACCGCCTCTTCCCCACCCCCTTTCCCCTGCGCCGGTACGCCCAGGTCTTCCCCACCATCGAGCTCTTCTGGTGGCACCGCCTGCCCGACCTCGAGACCATCGGACGGCTCAAAAACCAGGTCCCCCCCGGGTTTCGCTTCAGCGCCTATGGGCATAAACACCTCACCTTCCAGCCCCAAGGCCAGGAGCGGCGCACCCTAAGGCGGATTTTCAGGCGGTTTCGGGCCCTTGGGGAGAAGCAGGGGGCCTTACGGATCAGCCTCCCCCCGTTGGAGAAAGAAGCCCTTCTCGCTTGGCTCGAGCTTTTAGAGGAGGTCTGGCAGGAGCAAAAACGCCCCCGGCTGGCCCTGGAGCTCCCCCAGGGTTTGGAAGAACTGGCCCTGGAACGCGGCTTTGCCGTGGTGAACAGAGAGGGGCCCTTTTACTACCTCCTGGACCCCGGGGCGCTTCCAGAGGGCGAGGGGTTCGCCTACTTCTCCGAGCTCAAAAGGGCCCGGGGGGCTTTGCAAACCGGGAGTCCGGGTCTACACTCATAGCGGGTGACCTGGCCTTGGAGAAGACCAAACGCTTTTCCCCAAAAGACGCGGCGGAACTTTACCTGGTGCCCTACTGGAGCGCGGGCTTTTTCCGGGTGGGGGAGGACGGGGAGCTGGAGGTAACCCCCCTGGGGCCCAAAGGGCCCAGGGCCAGCCTGTACGAGATCGTCCAGGCCCTCAGGGACGAGGGGCGGCCTTTGCCCATGGTTTTGCGCTTTCCCCAGATCCTCGAGGCCCGGGTGCGGGAGCTCCACGAGGCCTTCCGAACGGCCATGGAAAAGTACGGCTACCAGGGCGGCTACCGGGGGGTTTACCCGGTCAAGGTCAACCAGCGGCGGCTGGTTCTGGAAACCATCGCCCGGGCGGGCCGGCCCTACGACTACGGCCTCGAGGCGGGCAGCAAGGCCGAGCTGGCCCTTATCCTGGCCCAGGACCTCTCGGAGGATGCCCTCATCACCACCAACGGGTTTAAGGACGACGACTTCATCCGCCTGGCCCTTCTGGGCAAAAAACTCGGCAAAAAGGTCATCGTCACTTTGGAAAAGTACGCGGAGCTTCCCCGGGTTATCCGGCTTTCCAAGGAACTGGGGGTGCGGCCTTCTTTGGGCCTCCGGTATAAGCTAAAGGCCAAGGGCTCGGGCCAGTGGGAGAACAGCGGGGGGGAGCAGGCCAAGTTCGGCCTGACCACCCCCGAGATCATCCGGGCGGTGGAGGCCCTGAGGGCGGAAGGCCTCCTGGACAGCCTGGAGATGGTCCATGCCCACATCGGAAGCCAGGTCACGGACATCCGCAAGATCAAGCAGGCGGTGCGGGAGGCGGCCCAGACCTACGTCCAGCTGAGAAAGCTCGGGGCCCCGGTTCGCTACCTGAACCTGGGCGGGGGGCTTGCGGTGGACTACGACGGCTCCAAGACCACCTTTTACGCCTCTGCCAACTACACCTTAAGCGAGTACGCGGAGGACCTGGTCTACGTGACCCAGGAGATCGTGGAGGGGCACCATGAACCCCACCCCACCCTGGTCACCGAGTCCGGACGGGCGGTGACCGCCTACCACAGCGTCTTGGTTTTGGAGGTCATCGACGTCATCCGGCCTCCAGGCGAAGGAAAGCTTCCTCCCCTTCCCGAGGAGGTCCACCCGGTGGTCAAGGAGATCTGGGAAACCGCCAAAACCCTCTCCGCCAAAAACTACCGGGAAGCCTACCACGACGCCTTTGCGGACAAGGAAACCCTCCAGACCCTTTACGACCTGGGCCTGGTCTCCCTAAGGGATCGGGCCCTGGCAGAGGAGCTCTTCTACTACATCGCCCGGAAGGCCCACTCCATCGTCCGCTCTCTGGACTACGCCCCGGACGAGTTTGAGGACCTGGAAAAGCTCCTGGCGGACAAGCTAATATGTAATTTTTCCATGTTCCAGAGTCTTCCCGATGCCTGGGCCATCCATCAGCTCTTCCCCATCGTCCCCTTGAGCCGCCTAAACGAGGAGCCCAACCGGCTCGCCACCCTGGTGGACATCTCCTGCGATTCGGATGGGAAGATGGATCGGTTCATAGACCTGCACGATGTCCGCCAGACCCTGCCCGTGCATGAGATCCGGCCCGGGGAGGCCTACTACCTGGGGGTCTTCCTCACGGGGGCCTACCAGGACGTCCTGGGCTCCAACCACAACCTCTTCGGCCGGGTGGGGGAGGCGCAGGTGCTGGTGGGGGAGGATGGGTTCGCCATCGAGCGCTTTATCCCGGGGGAGACCGCGGAGGAGGTCATCGGCCGTATGGGCTTTTCCGCCGCGGAGCTTTCGGCCAGGCTCGAGCGCCTGGTCCGCAAAAGCCCCCTCACGCCCACGGAGAAGGGCCTCTTCCTGGAGCGGTACCTGCGGGAGCTTTCCGGCTACACCTACCTCGAGGACTGAGGGGGGCGTTCAGGGTCCGTTAAGGGGATAAGGTGTAGGCTGGGGTGGATGAGGCCCACCCTGGAACTCCTGGACCCCATCTTGCCTCTTCGGAGGAAGGTGGCCTTGCTCCTTCTCCCTTTGGGTGGGGTGATGGCTTGGGTGGCCTACCTTACCTCCAAACAGGTGAATCTGGACCCGGTAGACCAGGTCTTTTTGCCTTTTTTGGGCCTTGGATATCCCTTGATGGCCCTTATCCTCTGGCGTAGGCCAGAGGAAGCCCGCTGGATCCTCCCCTTGGCCCACCTGAGCACAGCGTCCTACCTGATCGCCACCTTAGGCTACCAGCTCCACCGGCAACCCAATCCCATGGGGCTCTCCCCCAGTTCCTACTGGTTCCCTCTTCTTTACTTTTCTGCCTTTCTCTTTTTCGAAAGCAAAAGGGCGATCCGCCTGAGCCTGATCTGCCCCTTGGCGGCCCTGGCCCTGGCGTTTTTCGGAAATCCCCAGGCCTATAGCCCGGCCCAACTCAACGCCCTGGCCCAGTTTCTGGGCTCCAACCTGGCCTACCTGGCCCTTCTCTACCTCCTGGTCCGGATCAAGGAGGGCTACCTCGAGGCGCATCTAGACGCCTACACCGACTTCCTCACGGGCTTGTGGAACCGGCGCTACCTCGAGATCGCCCTCGAGCAGGAGCTTTGCCGCCTATCGCGCTACGGAAGGCCCGTGAGCCTCATCGTCCTGGACCTAGACGATTTCAAACGCATCAACGACACCTATGGCCACGACACCGGCGACCGCGCGCTCAAAGGGGTGGCGCGGCTTCTGGAAGAGCCCCTCCGGCTCTCCGACCGGGCGGTGCGGCTTGGAGGGGAGGAGTTTGCCCTCCTCCTCCCCGAAACCCCCCTGAACCAGGCCAGGGCAGCGGCCGAACGGATCCAAAAAGCTCTAAGGGGCCTCCAAGTTCCCCCCGTGGAGAGCATTAGCGCCAGCTTCGGCGTGGTCCAAGCCCTCTCCACCGATTCCCCCCTTTCCCTACTCAAGCGGGCGGATGCGGCCATGTACACGGCCAAGCGCCGAGGGAAGAACCGGGTGGAGATCGGTTAGCCCAGGCCAGCTTCCCGCCTCAAGGCCTCCACCCGGTCCGTCTCCTCCCAGGGGAAGCCCGGCCGGCCAAAGTGGCCATAGGACGAGGTGGGGGTGTAGATGGGCCTTAGAAGGTCCAGCTCCTCGATGATGGCGAGGGGCCTAGGGTCGAAGACCCGGCTTAGGAGTTCCGTGATCTTCTCGTCGGGCACGGCCCCGGTCCCGAAGGTCTCCACCCGTAAGGAGACGGGCCTGGCCTTCCCAATGGCGTAGGCCAGCTCGACCAGGGCCCTCTTGGCCAGGCCTGCCGCCACGATGTTCTTGGCCATATACCGGGCGTAGTAACTCGCCGAACGGTCCACCTTGGTGGGGTCCTTGCCGCTAAACGCCCCGCCCCCATGGGGCACCGCCCCCCCATAGGTGTCCACGATGATCTTCCGACCCGTAAGGCCGGTGTCTCCGTGGGGCCCCCCGATGACGAACCGGCCCGAAGGGTTGATGAGGTACTCCGTCTCCCCCTCCCTCAAATACTCCGAGGGGATGGCCTGGCGGACCACCTCCCGGATCAGGTCCTCCCGAAGCTGTTCTTGGTCCACCTCAGGGGAGTGCTGGCTCGAGACCACCACCGTCTTCACGTACAAAGGCCTCTCCCCCTCATAGACCACGGTGACCTGGGCCTTTCCGTCCGGGCGGAGGTAGGGGAGAACGCCGTTCTTCCTCACCTCTGCAAGCCGCATGGTCAGCCGGTGGGCCAAGACGATGGGCAAAGGCATGAGCTCGGGGGTCTCGTCCGTGGCGTAGCCGAACATGAGCCCCTGGTCCCCCGCGCCGATGCGGTCTAGGGGGTCGGTGGACTTCAGGACCCGCCACTCGTAGGAAAGGTTGACCCCTCCCGCAATGTCCGGGGACTGCTCATCTATGGCGGTGAGCACCGCACAGGTGTCCGCGTCAAAGCCATACTTGGCCCGGGTATACCCCACCTCCCGCACCGTCTTGCGCACCAGGCCCGGGATGTCCACATACCCCTCGGTGGTGATCTCCCCCGCCACAAAGACCAGCCCCGTGGTGACCAAGGTCTCCGCGGCCACCCTGGCCTTCTTATCCTGGGCGAGAAGGGCATCCAAAATGGCGTCGGAGATCCGGTCCGCCAGCTTATCCGGGTGCCCTTCGGTCACGGATTCGGACGTCACCAGTCTCAACAATGCCCCACCTCCTCGAGGTCCCTCCCGCGAGAGCTGGGCCGGGTACCCCGGCCAAACCCGTGTAAGTATAGCACCCCGATCCCCGAAGCACCTAGCGGAGGACCACCCCCGGCCGGATGCGCCAGGCCCGAAGGAGGGGCAAAACGGAGGCCAGAACCACCGTGAAGAAGCTCAAGGCGGAGACCCGGGCCCACTCCGCAGGCCGGATCTCCACGGGCAGGTGGGTGAGAAAGTAGAGATCCCCAGGCAAGGGCACAGGCCTCTGGGCCAGGGAGAGGGAGAGAAGAAGCCCTAGGAGATTGCCCAGACCCACCCCCATCCCCCCGAGAAGAATCCCCTGGAGGGCAAAGACCGCCGCCACCTGCCCCCTCGAGGCCCCCATGGCCCTAAGAAGGGCGATCTCGGGTGTCTTTTCCACCACAAACAACACCATCACGTTGGCCACCCCAAGGGCGGCCACCACCACGATGAGGAAAAGGAGCAGGGAAAGCACCTCCTTCTGCAGGGCCAGCTGCTCCAGCAGGGTTCGCTGCGCGTCCTGCCAGGTCTGGACGAAGAACCGGTCGGAAAAGGCCCGCGCCACCTCTTTGGCCCGCCAGGGGTCCTTCAGGCGAACCTGGTAGCCCAAGGGCCCGTCCTCCCCTAGAAGCTTTTCCACATCCTTCAAAGCGGTGAAGGCGTAGCTTGAGTCCAGAAGGTAGTTGCCCGTCCTAAACCGGCCCACCACCTTCAGGGGGATCCGGGTCTGGCTTGCGGAAAAGGCCTGGAGCTCATCCCCCAAAAAGGCGGAAAGGCTTTGGGCCAGGGCCGAGCCCAAGACGACCTCCCCGGGTCGCGGCGGGGGGCCAAGCTCCGGGTAGACCTGGCCTTTCCCTGGCCCCAGACCCACCAAGGTGGCGAAGTCCACCCCCGCCCCCCGGCCGGGCTCGGCCCGCCGGGTGAGGAGGGCCTTGGTGGCCGAAAAAGGCGCCCAGGCTTCCACCTCGGGGTGGTTGGGCATGGGGGGCAGGGCCTGGCCCAGGCGGAACAGGACCAGATGGGGCAAAGCCTTCAGGCTCGACCGGATGAGGCCGGTGGTGAAGCCGTTGGCCAGGGACAAGGCCGTAAGCAGGACCGCCACCCCCACCCCGATGCCGAAAAGGCCGATCAGGGTCTGGGTTTTGCGCCGGAAGAGGTAGCGCAGGGCCAGGAAGAAGGCGAAGCCCACGGGGACAGTCTACCTAGGGTAGGCCACGACCTCCACCTCGAGAAGCCGCCGCCCGAACTGGAGGGCTAAGGCCCGGTCGGGAAGCCAGACATCCAGCTTCTCCCGCATCCTGGGATGCATGGTGTCCGCCACCACAAAGACCCGCCCCTGAAAGAGGTGGTCAAACCTCCCTCGGCCCCGGCCGTACACGCTACCCAGGTCCCGCAGACGCACCTTAGTCCCGTAGGGAAGGGTTTTCAAAAGGTCGCGGCTCACTGCGATGACCCCAAGGGCGGTGCGCATCCCGGTGGCCGTCACAAAGGGGGTGCGGTCGGTCTCCCGGGGGCTCGAGGTGTAAGCGGTGGCCTCCAGGACCAGCTTCTTGGGCATCTCGGCCCAGGCCAGGGAGTTGCTTCCCGAAGGGAACACTGAGAAGAGCAGACCCGAGATCAGCACCCAAGACCGCATCGCAGAGCTCAGTATCCGGGCCTTCCCTAAAGCTCCCTAAGAAATGCGCATATATGCACTCATTATTCATAATAACCCAGCCCTTTGGTTCATTTCCAAAAAGCTTTGAAAATCGGCGACAGGGGAGCTCAAAGCCCCCCTGCTCCATTAGAAATGCATTAAGGCCCTTTATCCAACTCTAATCCTGTTCAAAGCCGACCCCTCACGGACAGGAGGAGGAAAGCGCCAGGGTATACTGCCCACTCCCAGGCTCGTCAAACCCCGCCCGGGCCAGGCCCCGGTCCCGGACCACCAGAAGAACCGCGGGGGAGACCGGGGCACAGCTCACCACGGAATCCAGGCGGACCGGATTGGAATCGGTCGGCGAGGTGTACAAAAGCGCCACCAGGTCCAAGGGCCCGGTGTAGGTGAAGCGGAGATACAGATTCTCCGGGGGGTTGGAGACATTGTACCGGTCAAACTCCCCAAGAAACTCGATCGCCCCCTGCTTGGTCCCGGTGGTGAAGGCCTCCCCCTGGCCGGAAGGGTTGGGGGGGAATGAGCGCAGGGAGAGGGTCACCCGGTCCCGGTCCTCCGCCAGGTTCTCCACCTTCACATAGAACACGTCGCCCGCCCGGGCCTTGAAGTTGAGCCGGTAGCCGGGGTCGGAGGTTATCCCCTGGGGGGCGACGGCGCAGCAAGAGGCCAGGGCCACCTGGGGCAGGCCGAACCAGTTCCGGGCCACGCTCTGGGCCTGCACCACCCCCTGGGCGTCCTTAAGGGTAAGGCGGAGCCGGCTCCTTTGCTGGAGGTGGCTAGAGACCGCCGCCACCTGGAAGGCCCCGTCTCGGTCTATCTGCACCCGGTAGGTCTTGGCGCTAGGGCGGAGCTCACCCCCCGCCGGGCTTGCCGCGTTCAGAGCCACGTCGACCGACCTTCCCACGGGGAGGTCCCCGTCTGGAAGAACCACCTCGAGGGTGCACCCCACTAGGGCCAAGGGCAGCAACCATATTAACCGCATAAACCCTCCTTATCCTGCAGGATACCCTGAGGAAGGGAGGAGGGCCTTAAGGTTTTCTTATTCCAAGACCGCCAGGTAGGCGTAAGGCTCGGGCCCCCCGGGCAGGACCTCCACCACGAGCTCAGGAAAAACCTGGGCCAGCTCCTCGGCAAGCCCCTCCTCCTCCGCGTTCGGCCCGTAAAAGACCGTCAGGACCTCCTTGCCTTCCTGGGCGGTCCGGACCAGGGCCTTCAGGACCTCCTTGGGGGTCTTTCCCACCAGAGCGAGCCTCCCCTCCAGAAGCCCAATCGGCTGGCCCTTTTCCACCTTTAGCCCGTCCAGCTCCGCCTCTCGGCTCGCCCAGGTGACCTCGAGGGTCGCCGAACGCGAGGCCGCCTCCTCCATCTCAGGAAGGAGCTCCTCTGGGGAAAGCTCCGGCTGGAACCGGATTGCCGCGGCCAGCCCCGCCCCCATGGTCCGGGTGGGAAGGAGGTGGACCTCCTTGCCAAAGGATTGGGCAAGCTCCTTAGCCTGCTGGGCGGCCATCAGCACGTTGGGGTTGTTGGGCAGGAGGATGACCTTTGGGCTGGGTACGCTCCGGAGGGCCAAAAGGAGGTCCTCGACGCTGGGGTTGTCCGTCTGCCCCCCGGCCACCACCCGGGCCCCCAGGCTCCGGAAGGCCTTGACCAGGCCGTACCCCTGGGCCACCGCCACCAGGGCCGTGGGGGGTGGGGCCTCCTCTAAGGCGCCCGCCATGGCCAGGATCTCCGTGTGCTGCTCGGACATGTCCTCCACCTTGGTCCGGACCATCCGGCCAAACCGGGCCGCGGCGGCGAGGAGGCCATCGGGGTCATTCGTGTGGATATGCCCCTTGACATACCCCTCGGCCCCCACCACGAGCAAGGACTCCCCAAAGGGGGCCACCGCCTGGCGGATCTCCTCAATGGGGGCCTCCACCCCTTCCATCAGAAACTCGGTGCAGTACCCGTAGGCCTCGGCGGCAAAGGCCGTCTGGGCGTACCGCTCCACCTTTGGGGGGTCGGGAAGTGGGAGGCGCCGGGTATATCCCAAAAGCCCCTCCAAAAGCCGGGCATACCCCGCGCCCCCTGCGTCCACCACCCCGGCCCGCTTGAGAACGGGGAGGAGTTCCGGGGTCTTTTCCAGGGCCTGCCGGGCCCCTTCCAGGGCGGTCTCCAATACTTCCTCCAGAGTACTCCCCGAGGCCCCCTCCGCCGCCCCCCGGGCCACGGTGAGGATCGTCCCCTCCACCGGCTTCATCACCGCCTTGTACCCCGTGTCCGCCCCCATCCGAAGCGCCTGAATCAGAAGGGGAGGGGAAAGCCGCTCGGCCTTGCGGATCGCCTCGGCAAACCCCCTCAGGATCTGGGAGAGGATGACCCCCGAGTTGCCCCGGGCCCCGAGCAGGGCCCCGTAGCTCAGGGCCCGGGCCACCTCAGACATCCGGGAAGGGTCGGCGAGATCTAACTCCCGCCGCGCGGCCTCGAGGGTGAGGAGCATGTTCGTCCCCGTGTCCCCATCGGGAACGGGGTAGACGTTTAGGGCATTGAGCTCCTCCACATAGACGGAAAACCAATCCGTGGCGTAGCGAAAGGCCTCCGCCACCTCCTTTGGCCCCCAGTCAGCCACGGCTTACCCCCACCACGTGGACCCGGACCTGGGAAAGCTCCACCCCGGCCAGGGCCCGGGCCGCGTGGGCCACCCGCTCGGCCAGGGACTCCACCACGGTGGGGATACGGGCCCCAAAGGCCACCACCACGTAGAAGTCCGCCTGGTACTTTCCCGGACTTGCGGGGTCAGAGCGGACCACCACCCCCTCGCTCGCCTCATGCTTGCCCAGGATCCGGCCCAGGGTGTCCTTAAGCCCCGCGGGGCTCATCCCCACCACCCCCGGGACCTCGTGCGCCGCCAGGGCCAAAATCGTGGCCAAGGCGGCCTCGGTGACCGTCACATTCCCCCTCATAGGACCTCTTCAGGAGGAGTATACGGCAGGCCAAAGGCCTCGGCCACGCCGGGATGGGTGAGGCGGCCTTTATAGGTGTTGAGGCCCTTGCGCAAGGAGGCGTCCTCCTTGAGCGCCAAAAGGCCCTTCTCCGCCAGCTTCAAAACATAGGGCAGGGTCTGGTTGGTAAGGGCGAAGGTGCTCGTCCTGGGGACCGCCCCCGGCATGTTGGCCACCCCGTAGTGGACCACCCCGTCGACCACATAGGCCGGGTCCGCGTGGGTGGTGGGGCGGATGGTCTCCACGCACCCCCCCTGGTCCACCGCCACATCCACGATGACGCTCCCCTCCTTCATCAAGGAGAGCATCTCCCGGGTGACGAGCTTCGGGGCCTTGGCCCCCGGGATCAGAACAGCCCCGATGAGGAGGTCCGCGTGCTGGATGCTCTTTTTGATGTTGGCCTCCGTAGAGGTGAGGGTGACCAGCCGTCCTCCGAAGACATCGTCCAGGTACTGGAGCCGACGGTGGTTCACATCCAGAATGGTCACCTGGGCCCCCATCCCCAGGGCGATCTTGGCGGCGTTGATCCCCACCGTGCCCCCACCCAGGATGACCACGCTGGCCGGGGCCACCCCCGGGACCCCGCCCAGGAGGACCCCCCGGCCCCCCTTGGGTTTCTCCAAAAACTGCGCCCCCACCTGGGGAGCCATCCGGCCCGCCACCTCGCTCATGGGGGTGAGGAGGGGAAGGGAGCCGTCCTCGAGCTGGACGGTCTCGTAGGCGATGGCCGCGGTCCCCGCCTTGAGGAGGGCCTCCGTGAGGGGACGGTCCGCCGCCAGGTGAAGGTAGGTGAAGAGGATCAGGTCGTGCCTCAGAAAGCGGTACTCCTCCTGGATGGGCTCCTTGACCTTGACCACCAGTTCGGCCCCCCAGGCCTCCTCCCGGCTTACCAGCTCCGCCCCGGCCCGTACGTACTCAGCATCCAAAAGGCCCGAACCCGTCCCGGCGCTTCGCTCCACCAGGACCTTGTGCCCCCGCCGCACCAGGCTTTCCACCCCTCCGGGGGTGAGGGCCACCCGATTCTCCCAGGTCTTGATCTCCTTAGGCACCCCGATGATCATGCCTCCTCCTTTCTGAGCACCCGCTTGATCTTAAGCTTGAACCCGTCCCCTTCGGCGATGGCGAGAAGTCGCCGCCTCGAGTCCACCAAGGCCACATACCCCACCACGGGGATGGGCAAGGGCACCCCCTCCAAGACCCTCCGGGCCTCGGTATGGGAAAGCTCCACCACTGGGAAAGGGAGGGCCTCCACCTCAGGGATGGCCCGGTCCGGGGCCAGATCGGAAAGGGAAACCGCCTTTTCCAAGCCGATCCGCCCCACCCGGGTGCGGACGAGGCCCGCCAGGAAAGCCTTGGTGCCAAGCCTTTCCCCCAGGTCCCGGGCGAAGGCCCGGATGTACGTCCCTGAGGCCACCACCAGCCGGATGACCGCGGTGGGATAAAGGCCCAGGGGCCTGGGAAGCGCCACCTTTCGACCCCTCTCGGCGATCCGCCACCCGCGGGCGGAGGGGGCGATAGGGTAGGGCCTCGGACTGGGGTCGAAGGCGAGAAGCTCCACCTCCAGGTACTTTACCGGCCGGGGCCCGAGCGTTAGGGGCCTCCCCTCCCGGGCCGCCTCGTACGCCCTCACTCCCCCCACCTTGACCGCGGAAAACAGAGGGGGTACCTGCTCGGTGAGGGTGAGAAAGGAGGAAAGGGCGGCCTCCAGGTCCTTTAGGGCAAAGCGCACCGGGGCTTCCTCCACCACTGGCCCCTCCGCGTCCAGGGTGGGGGTGGTGGCGCCGAAGGAAACCCAGGCCAGGTACTCCTTGTCCTCGGAGGAAAGGAAGGGCACAAGCTTGGTGGACTGGTCGGAGACCAGGACCAAAACCCCAGTGGCTAGAGGGTCCAGGGTGCCCGTGTGCCCCACCCGGCGGGTTCCGAGCCGCTTTCTTGCCTCCTCCACCGCCTCGTGCGAGGTCAGGCCCAGGGGTTTTTCCACCGCAAAAAGGGCCATGCCCTAGGGATTCTAAGCCATCCCTTCCTCCGGCTCAAGGCGAGGCGTCCTTAAAATGAAGGGGTGGAGCTCTCCGCCTACCCCGATCTCCGGTTCCTTTGGCCCAGACCGGGGGTACTGGAGATTCGCTGGTCCGCCCCCGGCTTAAACGCCTTCTCCCCGGCCCTCCACCGCCAGCTTTCTGGGGTGTGGAAGGACCTCGAGGCCCTCCCGGGCCTGCGGGCCGTTCTTTTGCGGGGGGAAGGGGGGGTTTTCTCCTCCGGGGGCTCCTTTGGCCTCATCGAGGAGATGCGCCAGGACCGCGAAGCCCTTCTCCGGGTCTTCTGGGAAGCCCGGGTTTTGGTCCTCGGGCCCTTGGAGTTCCCACGCCCTGTGGTGGCCGCGGTGGAAGGGGTGGCCGTAGGAGCCGGGCTGGCCCTGGCCCTGGCCTCGGACGTGGTGGTGGTGGGGAAAAGGGCCCGACTTCTGGACGGGCACATCCGGCTCGGGGTGGCGGCGGGGGATCACGCGGTTCTCCTCTGGCCCCTGCTTTTGGGGATGGCCAAGGCCAAGTACCACCTCCTCCTCAACGAACCCCTTACCGGAGAGGAGGCAGAAAGGCTCGGCCTCGTAGCCGAAGCGGTGGAGGACGAAGCCGTCTACGATAGGGCCCTCGAGGTGGCCGAGAGGCTCGCCCAGGGGCCAAAAGAGGCCCTGAGCTTCACCAAGCACGCCCTAAACCACTGGCTGAGGAGCTTCCTCCCCCATTTTGACGCCTCCTTGGCCCTGGAGTTCTTGGGCTTTTACGGGAAAGAGGTCGAGGAGGGGCTCAGGGCCCTTAAGGAAAAGCGGAAACCCTCCTTCGTGCAACCGGAGGCCGATGCGGATTAACCAATACCTGGCTCGAGCCGGCCTTTTAAGCCGCAGGAAGGCGGAGGCGCTCATCCGGGCAGGGCGGGTGCGGGTCAATGGCCAGCCGGCCGACCTCACCACCCGGGTGGGGGAAAACGATCTCGTGGAGGTGGACGGGAAGCGGCTGGAACTCCCGAAAACGGTGGTCGTTGCCCTTCACAAACCCCGGGGGTACACGACCACCCGGAGCGACCCCCACGCGGAACGGACCGTCTATGAACTCCTTCCCGATATCCCGGGCCTACACCCCGTAGGGCGGCTGGACAAGGACTCGGAGGGGCTCCTCCTCTTCACCAACGACGGCCGCCTCACCCACCGCCTCACCCATCCCCGGCATGGGGTCCGGAAGGTCTACCGGGTCTGGACCAAGGGGGGGACCCTGCCGCAGGCGCTTTGCCAAAAGCTCATGGAGGGGGTCCTCATGGAAGACGGCCCAGCCCGGGCCCTCTCCTGCCGGCCTGCCCCCGGAGGAGCGGTCTTGGTCCTAGCGGAAGGGCGCAAGCGGGAAGTGCGCCGGATGCTGCAAGCAGTGGGCCGCCCCGTAACCCGGCTGCTTAGGCTCCAGGTGGGGCCCATCCCCCTGGGGGACCTTCCCCCCGGGAAGTGGCGGAGGCTACGCCCTGAGGAAGTGGAGGCCCTGTATACTGAAGCGGATGTTCACGGCCGGGAACGGACCCGTACAGATTCCAGAGGAGACGATTAGGGCCCGGGTGAAGGAGCTGGGAGAGGCCATCGCGGGCGACTACCAGGGCAAAACCCCCCACCTCATCTGCGTCCTAAACGGAGCTTTTATCTTTATGGCCGACCTGGTCAGGGCCATTCCCCTGCCCCTCACCCTAGACTTCATCTCCATCAGCTCCTATGGGAACGCCTACCGGACAAGCGGGGAAGTGGAGCTCATCAAAGACCTGCGCCTGCCCATCCATGGGAAGGATGTCCTCGTGGTGGAGGACATCGTGGACACCGGCCTCACCCTCAGCTACCTTCTGGAATACCTCGAGGCCCGTAAACCCCGCTCCGTCCGGGTGGTGGCCCTTCTCTCCAAGCCGAGCCGCCGCCAGGTGGAGGTCCCCATCCATTATCTGGGGTTTGAGATCGAAGACGCTTACGTCTACGGCTACGGCCTAGACCGGGCCCAGTTCGACCGGAACCTGCCTTTCATCACGTCCATTCAACCGGAGGAGGAATGAAGGTCTACCGCTACCTGGACCTGATCACCGCCCTGTTCGTGACGGTCCTCATCGTCTCCAACATCGCCTCCACCAAGGTGGTCCTCCTGGGGCCCTTCACCTTCGATGGAGGAACGGTCCTCTTCCCCCTGGCCTATATCTTCGGGGACGTCCTCACCGAGGTCTACGGGTACAAGAGGAGCCGCCGGGTGATCTGGACGGGGTTTTTCCTCCTCTTCCTCGCCACCCTCACCTTCAGCCTGGTCAACGCCCTCCCAAGCCCAACCGACCAGGACAGCCAGACCTTCGCCCAGGCCTTTTCCACCCTCTTTGGCCTCACGCCGCGGATCGTCCTGGGAAGCCTCCTCGCCTACTTCCTGGGGGAGTTCGCCAACGCCTTTGTTCTAGCCAAGCTCAAGATCGCCACCCGTGGCCGCTTCCTGGCCCTTAGGACCATTGGCTCCACCCTGGTGGGCCAGCTCTTGGACACCGGGGTCTTCCTCCTGGTGGCCTTCCTGGGCGTCTGGCCGAACGAGCTCCTCTGGTCCGTTTTTATCTCCAACTACGTATTCAAGGTGGGGGTGGAGGCCCTCATGACCCCCTTCACCTACGCCGTGGTGGGCTTCCTAAAGCGCCGGGAACAGGAGGATTACTACGACTACCAGACGGACTTTAACCCCTTCCGCCTGACGTGAAGGCGCTTTTCGAGCACAGGATAGGCGTGGGCACCTGGGCCTGGGGGGACCGGCTTTTCTGGGGCTATGGACAGGCCTACGGGGAGAAAGAGCTGAAGCAGGCCTTCCAGGCGAGCCTCGAGGCGGGCGTCCGACTCTATGGATTCGGGCTCTCAGAGCGCCTCCTTGGCCGCTTCATGGCGGAAACCGGGGAAAGGCCTTTTGTAGTGAGCAAGTTCTCCCCTTATCCCTGGCGCCTTTCCAGAAAAACCCTCCTCAGAGCGCTCAAGGGGAGCCTGGATCGGCTCGGGCTAGAAGCCTTGAACCTCTACCTCCTCCATTGGCCCTGGCCCCCGGTTCCCCTCGAGGCCTGGCGGAGGCGTATGAACAGGGCCTTGCCCGTGGGGTAGGGGTCTCCAACTGTTCCCTTGCCCAGCTCGAGGTGGTCCAGGCGGTTTTGGAGCGGCACAGGGTCCCCCTCCTCGCCAACCAGGTGGAGTACAACCTCCTGCAGCGGGACTGGGAGGCCCACCTGCCCGGCCTGCGCCGGGAGGGCATCGCCCTCATGGCCTATAGCCCTTTGGCCATGGGCTGGCTCACCGGAAAGCTGGACCCGCACCACCCCCCTGGGGGCTACCGGGGGAAGAGGTACCGGCCCTACTTGGCGAAGGTCCGCCGGGTCCTTCCCCTCCTCCAGCACCTGGCCCAGGCCAAAAGGACAAACCCCGCCGCCATCGCCCTCCGGTATCTGATCCAGAAGGTGCCCTTCCTATCCCGGGGGCCAAGAACGAAGCCCAGGCCCGGCTCAACGCGGTTGCTTCGCGGAGCGAACACCGAGAAGCCCTCGAGGTGGTGCTCTCCCCGGAGGAGATGGCTCTTTTGGAAGAAAGGTCGTAAGCTTAGGGGGATGCCGGGGATCGCCATCATCGGAGCGCAGTGGGGGGACGAAGGCAAGGGCAAGGTGGTGGACGCCCTGGCCCCCGAAGCGGACTATGTGGTCCGTTACCAGGGAGGGGCGAACGCGGGTCACACCGTGGTGGCCCAGGGGAAGACCTTCAAGCTCAACCTCCTCCCCTCCGGGGTCATCCATCCCCATGCGGTCAACATCCTGGCGGATGGGATGGTGATCGACCCCCTCCGCTTCCAGGAGGAGGTCCAAAACCTCCGCCAGGAGGGGTTTGACCCCAAGATCTTTGTTTCTGAGCGGGCCCACCTGGTCCTCCCCCATCACAAGCATGTGGAGAGCCGCCACAACTTCGTGGGGACCACGGGCAGGGGGATCGGACCCGCCTACTCGGACCGGGCGCGGCGGGTGGGGATCCGGGTGGGGGACCTTTTGGACGAGGCCGTCCTGAGGGAACGGGTCAGACGGCTCCTCCTGGAAAAACCCAACTCCACCCGGGAGGCAGGCTGGGACACGGAGGAGAAGGCCCTGGAGGAGCTTTACCGGATGCGGGAGATCCTCGCTCCTTATGTGGCCGACACGGGAAGCCTCCTCCGGGAAGCCCTGAAGAAGGGGAAACGGGCCCTTTTCGAAGGCGCGCAGGCCACTCTCCTCGATCTGAACTACGGCACCTACCCCTATGTAACGAGCTCCCACCCCACGGTGGGGGGGGTCCTGGTGGGCACAGGGGTGAGCCACAAGGCCATCCACAAGGTCTACGGGGTGGCCAAGGCCTACGCCACCCGGGTGGGGGAAGGGCCTTTTCCCACGGAGATCCACGGGGAGCTGGCCCACCACCTGCGGGAAAAGGGCGGGGAGTATGGGACGACCACCGGAAGGCCCCGCCGGGTGGGCTGGCTGGACCTGGTGGCCCTTAAGTACGCCTGCGAGGTGAACGGCTTCGACGGCCTGGCCCTCACCAAGCTGGACGTCCTGGCGGGCCTTCCCGAGGTCAAGGTGGCGGTGGAGTACCTGGACGGGAGCCGGCCCGGGGAGGCCCGGCCAGAGGCCGTGCGCTACGAGACCCTGGAGGGCTGGGGGGAGGTCTCGGGCATCCGCTCCCGGGAGGAACTCCCTAAGGCCCTTCTCCGCCTCATCGAGCGCATCGAGGAGTACACCGGCGTCCCAGTGGTCCTCTTCTCCACCAGCCCCCGCCGGGAGGACACCTTTGGCGCGGTGAGCTGGGTCTAGGCCAGTTTGCGGATGAACCTCTCCAGGACCTCGAAGGCTGCACCCGCCTCGAGGATCTCCAGGGCCAGCCGGACCCCTTCCCGGATGGAGGGACTCCGGCCCACCAGGTAGAAGGCCGCCCCTGCGTTTAGGGCCACGGCCTGCTGAAGAGGCCCCTTTTCCTCTCCCCTGAGGAGCCTCCGGAGGAGGAGGGCGTTCTCCTCTGGGCTTCCCCCCCTTAAGGCCTCGAGGGGAGCCCGCCTTAAGCCCACCTCCTCCGGAAGGAGGGTATAGGCCCTCTTGCCCACCTCCAGAACCTGGTTCTCCCCTAAAACGAGCTCATCCGCCCCCTCCCCGTGGACCACCAGCCCCTTTGCCCCAAGCCGCTTTAGGGCCTCCGCCATGGGCTCAAGCCAGGCTGGGGAGAAGACCCCCAGGAGGTAGTGGGTGGCCCCGGCCGGGTTGGTGAGGGGGCCTAGGAGGTTGAAGACGGTGCGCACCTTGAGCTCGGCCCGCACCGGGGCCACGTGCCGCATGGCGGGATGGTAAAGCCGGGCGAAGAAGAAGCCGAAGCCCACCTCCTCCACCGCCTCGGCCATCCGCTCCGGCGGGGCCTGGATGTTCACGCCCAGGGCCTCGAGGGTGTCCGCGCTCCCGGCTTTGGAGGTGGCCGCACGGTTCCCATGCTTGGCCACCGCAACCCCCCCGGCGGCCACCACCAAAGCCGCGGCGGTGGACAGGTTCAAGGTGCCCTGGTGGTCACCGCCCGTGCCCACGATATCCAAAAGCGGGCGCCGCTTCACCTCCACTCGCCGGGCCGCCTCCCGCATGGCCCGGGCGAAGGCGGCGATCTCCCCTGGGGTCTCCCCCCGGGTCCGAAGGGCCACTAAAACCCCGGCGGTCTCCACAGGGGAAAGCTCCCCCGCCATTATCTTCTGCATGAGGCCGTAGGCCTCCTCCTCCGTGAGCCGTTCCCCGGAAAGCGCCTTTAAGACCATGGGTCCTCCAGAAAGCTCTTGAGGATGAGTTTACCCAGTTCCGTGAGGATGGACTCGGGGTGGAACTGGACCCCGTGCACGGGGTAGGCGGTGTGCCGCACCCCCATAATCGTCCTCCCACCCGCCTCCTCCACCCAGGCGTTCACCCGGAGTTCCTCCGGAAGCTCCGCGATGACCAAGGAGTGGTACCGGGTGGCGGAAAAGGGACTGGGGAGGCCCCGGTAAACCCCTGTGCCGTCGTGGTGGATCTGGCTCACCTTGCCGTGCATTAAGACGGGCGCGGGCACCACCTTGGCCCCAAAGGCCGCCCCGATGGCCTGGTGGCCCAGGCAGACCCCCAGGATGGGAATCCTGGGGGCGTACCGCTGGATGACCGGGATGGAAAGCCCCGCCTCAAAGGGGGTGCAAGGCCCCGGGCTGATCAGAATCCGGTCCGGGGCCAACTGGTCCACCTCCTCCAGGGCGAACCGATCGTTCCGCCAGACGATGGGGGTGGCGGAAAGCTCCCCCAGGTACTGGACCAGGTTGTAGGTGAAGCTGTCGTAGTTGTCCACCACCAAAACCCTCATAGCCCCTCCTCGGCCAGTCCTACCGCCTTGAGCAGGGCCCGGGCCTTGTTCATGCACTCCTGGTACTCCCGGGTGGGCACCGAGTCCGCCACGATCCCGGCCCCGGCCTGGACGTGCATCCTCCCATTTGCGATGACAAAGGTCCTTAAGGTGAGGGCCATGTCCATATGGCCGTCGTAGGCGAGGTACCCGAAGCATCCTCCATATGGCCCCCGGCGGTGGGGCTCGAGCTCCTCGATGATCTCCATGGCCCGGATCTTGGGAGCCCCGGAGACCGTACCCATGGGAAGAACGCTGGAAAGGGCATCCAAGGGGGTTTTGCCCTCGGCCAGCTCCCCTTCCACGGTGGAGACCAGGTGCATCACGTGGGAGTAGAGCTCCACGTGCATGGGCTCCAGGACCCTTACGCTCCCGAAACGGGCCACCCGGCCGATGTCGTTCCGGGAAAGGTCCAGAAGCATCAGGTGCTCCGCCCGCTCCTTCTCGTCTTGCAAAAGCTCCTCCATCAGCCTTTTGTCCTCCTCCAGGCTCCGTCCCCTAGGCCTCGTCCCCGCGATGGGCCGGGTGACCACCCGCTTCCCATCCGAGCGAAGAAGGCTTTCCGGGCTCGCGGAGACCAAAACCACCTCCTCCAGGTCCAGATACCCCATATAGGGGCTTGGGTTCACGCTCCTCAGGGCCCGGTAAAGGGCAAAGGGGTGAACGGTCAGGGGGGAGGAGAGCCGGAGGGAAAGGACCACCTGGAAGATGTCCCCCGCGCGGATGTAGTCCAGGGCCCGCCTGACCGCCCCTTCGTAAGCCTCCTGGCTCAGGTCGGGCTCAAACCGGGCCCTCCCCCCGGGCCGCTCCCCCGGTACGCCGGGCAAGGGGCCTTTAAGGCGCTTCGTCGCCCAGGAAAGCCGGGCCTCCGCCTCCTCGGCCTCCTCCGCCGGAGCCACGATGTGAAGGAGGTTGTTCAAGTGGTCGAAGACCAGAACCACCTCGGGCTCCACGAAGAGGAGGTCGGGCAGGTTCAGGTCGTCGGGCTTTAGACTGGGAAGCCGCTCGTAGTGGCGGATGAGGTCGTACGCCGCATACCCCACCACTCCCCCAAAAAAGGGAGGAAGGTCAGGGGGGCGCTCCATGGGGGCATGGACCGCCTGGTAAAGGGTGCGCAAGGGGTCCTGGGTGGGCATGGGAAGACCGTTTACGGTCAGGGTCCCATCCTTGAGGCGGAAGATGCGCCTGGCCCCCACCCCCACGATGGAAAACCGCCCCTGCTGCCCCCGCTCCACGGACTCCAGGAGGAAGCTCACCCTTTCCTTTTCCGCCAGCTTCAAGTAGGCGGTGACCGGGGTCTCGAGGTCGGCCAGAAGGGTCCTTCGGTAGGGTTTGATCATGGGCCTCCTTAAAAAAACCCCCGGGGTCCACCCCGGGGTACACGCCCACCGCCCCGGGGCTAACCGGGCCACCAGGGGCCAAGGGCCCTAACGGTACGCCCCAACGGCGTGGCCATGGCCTAAGTATACACCAGGGGGTTAGAACCGCTCAGCCACCGTCTTCATCTGGAGGAAGTGGAGGAGGTAGTCCGGCCCCCCGGCCTTGGTGTCCGTCCCGGAGAGGTTAAAGCCCCCGAAGGGCTGGACCCCCACCAAAGCCCCGGTGATCTTGCGGTTAAGGTAAAGGTTCCCCACGTGGAAGGCCCGCCGGGCGAGTTCCAGGTGCTCCCGCTTCCTCGAGTACACCCCCCCGGTGAGGCCATAGACGGTGCCGTTCGCCACCTCCAAAGCGGCCTTGAAGTCGGGTACCCGGATGACGGAAAGCACCGGGCCGAAGATCTCCTCTTGGGCGATGCGGGCCTGGGGAGGGACCTCGGTGAAGACCGTGGGGGCGATGAAGTACCCTTCCCCCTCCAGCCGCTTCCCCCCCAGGACGAGCTTTCCCTCGGTCTGGCCGATCTCAATGTAGGAGAGGACCTTCTTCTCCTGGGCCTCGCTCGCCACCGGCCCCAGATCGGGGTTCTCCTCCGCCGGCCCCACCACGAGCTTCTCCGCCCGGGCGAGGACCCTCTCCAAAACGGGCTCATAGGCCTTCTCGGTAAGGATGAGACGGCTCGCCGCCGAACACTTCTGCCCCTGGAAACCGTAGGCGGAGACGATCACCCCCTCCGCCGCCAGGTCGAACTCCGCCGTCTCGTCCACGAGGATGGCGTCCTTCCCCCCAAGCTCCAAAAAGACCCGCTTGATCCAGGTCTGGCCCGGGGCCAGTCGGGCGGCGGCCTCGTGGATCCTCAAGCCCACCTCGAGGCTGCCCGTGAAGTTGATGAACCGGGTCCTGGGATGGGCCACCAGGTAGGCCCCCACCTCGCTGCCCACCCCGGGCAAAAAGTTCGCCACCCCCGGGGGAAGGCCCGCCTCCTCTAGGACCTCAAACACCTTGGCCGCGATGACCACCGTGTCCTCCGCGGGCTTGGCCACCACGGTGTTGCCCACGGCGATGGGCCCCGCCATCATCCCGGTAAAGATGGCGATGGGAAAGTTCCAAGGGGCGATGACCACCCCAGCCCCCAGAGGGATGTAGAAGCTCTCGTTGTCCTCCCCGGGGTACGGGGCCACCTCCACCGAAGGGTACTTGTACTTCAGCGCCTGGCGGGCGTAGTACTCCAGGAAGTCGATGGCCTCCGCCACCTCCGCGCTCGCCTCCACCCAGTTCTTCCCGATCTCGTAGACCAAGGTGGCCTCGAGCTCCCGGCGGCGGCGCTTCATGATGGCCGCAGCCTTGAGGAGGAGGCGGCTACGGTCCTCCTGCGGCCAGTCCTTCCAGGTCTCAAAGGCCTTCCAGGCCGCCTTCAAGGCCTCCTCCGCCTCGGCTAGGCCCGCCTTGGCCGTGGTCCCCACCACCTCGCTGGGGGCAGAGGGGTTCCGGGAGACGATCCGCTCCTTCGTGTCGACCCACTCTCCCCCGATGTAAAGGGGCCAGTGGCGGCCGAACTCCGCCCGAACCCGGGCTAAGGCCTCCTTCATCGCCGCCTTAGCCTCGGGGGTTTGGAACGTCTCTATGGGCTGGTTCTTAAAAGGTTCCACCGTCATCCTCCACCTCCTTCAGCCTCCCAAGAGGCTCCTCATCACGAGCAGAAGGTTCTCCGGCCGCTCCGCGATGCGCCGGGAGAGGTAGGGGTACCAGAAGCGGCCATAGGGCACATAGGCCCGGACGGTATACCCCTCCTGCGCCAAGCGCCTTTGCTCCAAGGGCCGGACCCCGTAAAGGAGCTGGAACTCAAACCGGTCCTTGGGGATGCCCATGGCCTCGGTGTACCGCTTGGCCTCGCCGATGATCCGGGGGTCGTGGGTGGCGATGGCCACGTAAAGCCCCTCCCGGAGCATCCGTTTCATAAGATGCAGGTACTCGGCATCGATCAGCCTTTTATCCTGGAAGGCCACCTCCTTGGGCTCCCGGTAGGCCCCCTTGACCAGGCGAAGGTTGGGCCTATAGGGCAGAAGCCGGTCCAGGTCCTTCTCCGTGCGGTAGAGGTAGCTCTGCAAGACCAGGCCCAGGTTCTCAAACCCCTCCTGTCGCAAGCCCTCGTAGATCCGGAGCGTGGCCTCCACCCGAGGGGAGTCCTCCATGTCGATGCGGACGAAAACCCCTTGGGCCCTGGCCTCGTTTAGAATTCCCCGCAGAAGCTCCAAGGCCAGCCCCTCCGAGAGGTCCAGGCCCAGCTGGGTGAGCTTTAAGGAAACATACCTGGGCCAGGGCTTCTGCTCTAGGGCCTGGACCAGGGCCAGAATCTCCCCCTGGAAGGCCCGGGCCTCCTCCTCGGAGCGCACCATCTCCCCCAGAAGGTCCAAGATGGCATGGACCCCCTGGTCCTCGAGGGCCTGGGCGGCCTGGAGGGCCTCCTCCAGGGTCTCCCCTGCCACATACCGCCGGTAGAGGCGTTGGCCCCGCTTGAGGATAAGCCCCTTCACCCAGGGCTGCTCTGCCACATGGAGCACAAAGGACCGGTAAACCAGGGTCAAGTCCATCCTTCCTCCCTTTGCAAAAGCTGCTCCCTGACCAGATCGCGGAAGTAGGCCAGGTGCCTCTCCACCGCCCGCTTGGCCTCCTCGGCGTTGCGGCGCCGCAGGGCCTCCAGAATGGCCCGGTGCTGGCTTTTGGTCTCTGGGTCCTGTGAGCGGGTGGGCTCGGCCGCCCGGACGAGGGCCAAGGGGGAGAGGAGGTCCTCATAAAGCCGGTAAAGCGTCCGGTTGCCCGAGAGCCGCACCAGGGCTTTGTGGAACTCCAGATCCCGGCGCATCTGCTCCAGGTGGTCCTGTGGGGGGGCTTCGTCTATGGCCTGAAGGAGGCGCTCGAGCTCTTCAAGCCCCTCAGGGGTGGCCTTGAGGGCCGCCTCCCTGGCCGCCTCCCCCTCCAGAAGGGCCCGGACACCATAGACCTCCTCCACCTCCTCCGGGGCAAACCGCCGCACCCGGGCCCCCCGGCCCGGCAAGAGCTCCAGAAGCCCCTCCTTGGCCAGGCGTTGAAACGCCTCCCGGATGGGGGTACGGCTTGCCCCCAAGGCCTCCGCCAAGGCCACCTCGGAAAGCCGCGCCCCTGGGGGATACGCCCCCGAAAGGAGGAGGGCCTTGAGGTGCTCATACACCGCTTCCCGGAGCTGCTTGGGGCGGGCAAAGCTCGGCATCTTGTATACAGGATACCGTCCTGGGGAGGATCCCACAAGCCCCGGGCCCCATACGGCCTAGACTAAGGGCATGAGCGTTGCCCTACGCACGCGCATCCAGGAGGAGCTAGACCGGCTTAAGGCGGAAGGCCTGTACATCAGCCCCAAGGTCCTCGAGGCCCCCCAGGAGCCCGTGACCCGGGTGGCGGGGCGGGAGGTGGTCAACCTCGCCTCCAACAACTACCTGGGCTTCGCCAACCACCCCTACCTCAAGGAGAAGGCCAGGGCCTACCTGGAAGAATGGGGGGCGGGAAGCGGGGCGGTCCGGACCATCGCCGGCACCTTTACCTACCACGTGGAACTCGAGGAAGCCCTGGCCCGCTTTAAGGGCACGGAAAGCGCCCTGGTCCTCCAGTCGGGCTTCACCGCCAACCAGGGGGTCCTAGGGGCGCTTTTGCAGGAAAAGGACCTGGTCTTCTCCGACGAGCTGAACCACGCCTCCATCATCGACGGCCTCCGCCTGACCAAGGCCACCCGTCTGGTCTACCGCCACGCCGACGTGGAGCATCTGGAACAGCTCCTGAAGGCCCACGACACGGAAGGCCTGAAACTCATCGTCACGGACGGGGTCTTTTCCATGGACGGGGACATCGCTCCACTAGACCGGATCGTCCCCCTGGCCAAAACCTACGGGGCCGTGGTCTACGTGGACGACGCCCATGGAAGTGGGGTGCTGGGCCATATGGGCAAGGGCACCGTGCACCACTTCGGCTTTCACGAGGACCCGGAGGTCATCCAGGTGGCCACCTTGTCCAAGGCCTGGGCGGTGATCGGAGGGTATGCGGCCGGAGCCAAGGCGCTTAAGGAACTCCTCATCAACAAGGCCAGGCCCTTCCTCTTCTCCACCAGCCACCCCCCTGCGGTGGTGGGGGCGCTTTTGGGCGCACTGGAGCTCATCCAGAAGGAACCCGAACGGGTAGAGCGCCTCTGGGAAAACACCCGCTACTTCAAGAAAGAGCTCCATCGCCTGGGCTTCGACACCATGGGAAGCCAGACCCCCATCACCCCGGTCCTGTTCGGCGAGGCCCGCGCGGCCTTCGAGGCGAGCCGGATGCTTTTAGAAGAGGGCGTTTTCGCCGTGGGCATCGGCTTCCCCACCGTTCCTAGGGGCAGGGCCCGCATCCGGAACATCGTCACCGCCGCCCACACCAAGGAGATGCTGGATAAGGCCCTGGAGGCCTACCAGAAGGTGGGCCGGGCCTTCGGGATCCTCTAGCCCCGGTGTCCCTTCAGAGCGGCGCTCCGGAGAACCTGGGCCGGGTCGGGACCCCGGCCGAACTCGTCCGGTTCATGGTGGGCCTGGCCGAGGGGGTCCCAAAGGGGGGCTGGGTCTTGGAGCCGGGGGCGCACGAGGCCCCCTTCCTTCGGGCCTTCCTCGAGGCCCATGGAAAAGACTACCGGTTCACCGCCTTGGAGGTGGACGAGAAGGCCTTCTCCCCTCCTTCCTTTGCGGAGAGGGTGGTGGCGGACTTCCTTCTCTATGAGGGGGGGCCCTTCGACGCCATTTTGGCCAACCCCCCGTACGGGATCCTGGGTCAAAGCCTTCACGCCCTTAAGGAGAAGAAGGCGGCTTACCGGAAGGCGATTTTCACCTGGCGGGGCCGGTACAACCTGTACGGGGCCTTTCTGGAAAAGGGGGTCCGGCTTTTAAAGCCGGGCGGGGTCTTGGTCTACGTCGTTCCGGGAAGCTTCCTCGTCTTGGACGAGTTCAAGGCCCTCAGGGCCTTCCTTGCCCAGGAGGGGGAGACGGAGGTCTACTACCTGGGCCGGGCCTTCAGGGACCGGAGGGTCACGGCGGTGGTGGTGCGGTTTTGGAAGGGAAGGGCCCGGGGGGTCTTAAGGCTTTTCGACCGGGAGAACGGCGAGCTCAAGGAGGTCTTGGAGAAGCCTTGGCGGGGGGAGATGGTCCGGTTCGAGACCGAGGCGCTTCTTTCCTGGGAAAGATCGGGGGTGGCCTTGGGGGCGGTCTACGAGATCCGGTTCGCGACGAGGAGCACGGAGTGGGCCCGCCACCCTTTGACCCAGAAAGCGCCTGATGGTGTTTCGCTCCGCGAAAGCACGGGGAGGGGGCTCGTCCCCATTCTCACGGGACGGAACCTGGGGCCGGGAAGGATCGACTATGAGACCCCCTACTCGGGGCTGTACTTTCCTTGGAAGGAGGCGAAGGCGGTGCGGGGGTTTTACGGACGGCCGCACCTGGTCGTGGGGCATACGAAGACGGCGGGGAAGGTGGTGGCGGCCTACGACGAGCGGGCCTACCCCTGGCGGGAGGAGTTCCACCTCGTCCTTCGGGGAAGCAACTCGGTGTTCGCTACATTTTCCGAGCCCGCCTTGGTGGAGTACTTAAATAGCCCTGAGGTGGAGGCGAAGCTAAAGGCGCTGTACCGGGATCTGGCCAAGCACCTCACCCGGGCGATGCTGGCCCGGATCCCCCTTCCGGTGTTCCCCTAACGGGGAAGCAGCCCGGGGTTCTCCTGACGGAGAAATAGCCCTTACCCTCCCGTGAGATAAACCCGTATCAGAAGCCCGAGGGCGAAGAGCATCCCCCCCGCCACCCAAGGGCCGGTCCGGGCCGGGGGGTTTTTAAGGCTTTGGTAGAACCATCCGTCCTTTTCCAACCCCCCCAGGAAGTGCCAGACCGTGGCCAGGAGGGTTCCGTACACCAGGTGCAGAGGGTCCCTGGGGCGCAGGCCCAAAAAAAGGAGAAGGCCTATCCCCAAGAGGACCTGGAAGACGGCGGTGTAGGCCAGGCCCCTGAGGGCTCGGAAGAACCGGTGGGAGGGTTCGCGGAAGAGCGAAGGAAGGGCCCAAAGGGTGAGGGCAAGGCCGGAGATAAATAAGAATATTCCCAAAAATTCGTGGAGCTTGACCCAGAGCATACGCCCATTTTTACGGAAAAAACCGCCTCCCGGCAAGGCGTGGTATACTAAGGGTTGTGAGCTACGACGCTTCGGCCATCAAGGTCTTGAAAGGGCTCGAGGGCGTTCGCCACCGCCCGGCCATGTACATCGGGGGCACCCAGTCCGACGGGTACCACCACCTCTTTAAGGAAATCCTAGACAATGCCGTGGACGAGGCCCTGGCGGGCTACGCCACGGAGATCCTCGTCACCCTCCACAGGGACGGGAGCCTGACCGTGGAGGACAACGGCCGGGGTATTCCCGTGGAGGTCATGCCGGAGGAGGGGAAGCCCGCGGTGGAGGTCATCTACACCGTCTTGCACTCGGGGGGCAAGTTTGAGGAGGGGGCTTACAAGGTCTCCGGTGGCCTTCACGGGGTGGGAGCCAGCGTGGTCAACGCCCTGAGCGAGTTCACCCTCGTGGAAGTCTTCCGGGATGGAAAGCATTACCAGATCGCCTTCAGCCGGGGGGAGGTCACAGAACCCCTCCGGGTGGTGGGCACCGTGCCCAAGGGGAAGACCGGGACCCGGGTCACCTTCCGCCCCGACCCTTTGATCTTCGGCGAGCTCCGGTTTGAACCCGCCAAGATCCGCGCCCGTCTCCGGGAGGTGGCCTTTTTGGTGGCGGGGCTCCGGATCGTCTTCCGGGACGAGGTCCACGGCCGCGAGGAGGTCTTCTGGGACAAGGGGGGGGTAGCCTCCTTCGCCCTGGCCCTGGCCGAGGGGGAGGAACTCCTCTCGGAGAAGCCCTTCCTTCTTAAGGGCCAGCAGGACAAGGTGGAGGTGGAGGTGGGCCTGGCCTTCACCAAGGGGTACAACACCGAGCTCCTCTCCTACGCCAACATGATCCCCACCCGGGACGGGGGAACCCACCTCACCGCCTTCCGCTCCGCCTACACCCGGGCCCTCAACCAGTACGCCAAAAAGGCGGGCCTGGCCAAGGACAAGCTCCAGCCCACAGGGGACGATCTCCTCGAGGGGGTTTATGCGGTGATCTCTGTCAAGCTTCCTCAGCCTCAGTTTGAGGGCCAGACCAAGGGGAAGCTCTTAAACCCCGAGGCGGGAAGCGCTGTAAGCCAGGTGGTCTACGAGAAGCTCCTGGAAAAGCTCGAGGAAAACCCCCGGTTGGCCAAGCTGGTCTACGAGAAGGGCCTCCGGGCGGCCCAGGCCCGGGAGGCGGCCCGGAAGGCCCGGGAGCTTGTGCGGCGGCAGAACCCTTTGGAGTCGGATGAGCTGCCTGGGAAGCTCGCGGACTGCCAGACGGAAAACCCCGAGGAAGCGGAGCTTTTCATCGTGGAGGGGGACTCGGCCGGGGGCAGCGCCAAACAGGGGCGGGACCGGCGCTTCCAGGCGATCCTTCCCCTTAGGGGAAAGATTCTGAACGTGGAGAAGGCCGGGTTGTCCAAGGCCTTGAAGAACGCCGAAGTTCGGGCCATGGTGGCCGCCATCGGGGTGGGGATCGGCGGGGTTGCTTCCCCGTCAGGGGAACACCGAGAGGATGGCCAAGAAACCCACTTCGACCTCGAGGGCCTCCGTTACCACAAGATCATCATCATGACCGATGCGGATGTGGACGGAAGCCACATCCGCACCCTCCTTCTCACCTTCTTCTACCGGTACATGCGCCCCCTCATCGAACGGGGCCACCTCTACATCGCCCAGCCTCCCCTGTACCGGCTCCAGGTGGGGAGGAGGGTGGAGTACCTCTACTCCGATGAGGAGCTTTCCGAACGCCTCAAGGAGCTGGATGGGAAAAGCTACGAGGTCCAGCGCTTCAAGGGCCTGGGGGAGATGAACCCCGAGCAGCTTTGGGAGACCACCATGAACCCAGAAAAGCGCGTTTTAAAGCGGGTAGAGCTCCTGGATGCCCTGGAGGCCAGCGAGGTCTTCGAGAGGCTCATGGGGCAGGAGGTGGCCCCCCGGCGGGAGTTCATCGAGGAACACGCCCGCTTCGCCCAGCTGGACATATGACGGAAGGCCCTGGGCAAAGCCCTCACCCCCTCCAAAATCGGCCTCCCCGGCGCGCCTGGCCCGGGTGCGGCTTGACGGAGGCGGGTTCCATCCCCTTATACTGAGTCTAAAGGAGGCGGAAATGGAGCTCTTCTCGGAGGAATGGGCCCAGGTCTACTGCCGGAAGCTGAACGGGAGCGAGGCCTACCAGAAGGCGGCGGCCACCTGGGAAGGAAGCCTGGCCTTCCTCCTGCGGGCCGACCCCGCCATGGGGGTGGAAAGCCCCAAGGCCGTGGTCCTGGACCTCTGGCATGGCCACTGCCGGGGAGCGAAGGCGGCTTCAGAGGAGGAGGCCATGGCCGCGGACTTCGTCATCGAAGGGGATCTCGCCACCTGGCAGGAGGTCTTGGAAGGCCGGGCCGAACCCCTGGTCAGCCTCATGCGGGGGGAGCTGGAGCTTAAGAAGGGCAGCCTGGCCGCCCTTGCCCCCTATGTCCAGGCGGCCCGGGAGCTGGTCCGCGTGGCCCGGGAGGTCCTGTGAGGGCAGTGGTCTACCAAGGGCCTTTCCAGGTTGCGGTCCAGGAGGTAGAGGAACCCCGCCTTTTCGAGGAAACGGATGCCCTGGTCAAGGTGGAGCTTGCCGCCATCTGCGGCTCCGACCTCCACATCTACCACGGAAAGATCGCCGGAGTAGCCCCGGGGATGGTCCTCGGCCATGAGTTCGTAGGCCGGGTGGTGGAGAGGGGGAGCCTCGTCCCCTTTCCCGTCGGCACCCGGGTGGTGGGGAGTTTTCACGTGGCCTGCGGGGACTGCCCCATGTGCCAGAAGGGGCGGTATTTCGCCTGCGCCAAGGGGGGGGTGTATGGCTTTGGCGTGGCCCTGGGGAACCTGCAAGGGGCCCAGGCGGAAAAGGTCCGTGTTCCCTTCGCCAAAACCAGCCTCTTCCCCATCCCGGAAGACCTCCCGGCGGAGGAGGCGATTTTGGCCGGGGATATCCTCTCCACCGCCTACGGGGGGGTGCGGCCCCACCTCGAGCCCGGCCAAAGCGTGGCGGTGGTGGGCTCGGGGCCGGTGGGCCTTTTGGCCCAGCACGTGGCCCATGTCCTGGGGGCAGGGGTGGTTTTGGCCGTAGACCCGGACGAGAGGCGGTTGGAAAAGGCCAAGGCCTTGGGGAGCATCCCCATAAGCCCTAAGGCCACCGACCCCGTGCGGGCGGTCAAAGCCCATACCGAGGGGCTGGGGGCCGATCTGGTGGTGGAGGCGGTGGGGGGAGAGGGGGAGGCTCTGGGCCTGGCTTTCCGCCTGGCCGCCCCTGGGGGAAGCGTCTTGAGCCTCGGGGTCCCCACCGCGGAAAGGTTCACCTACCCCTGGCTGGCCGCCTTTAGCAAGGGGATCGCGTTTCGCTCGAGCCTGGCCAACGTCCCCCGCTGGATCCGGGAGGTTTTGGCCCTGCAAAAAGCCGGCCGGCTCCAGGGCCGGTTCGTCTTCAGCCACCGCCTAGCCCTGGAGGAGGCCCCCCTAGGCTACGCCCTATTTGACCGGAAGGAAGCCACCAAGGTCGCCCTGCTCGTAGACTAAAGGGCATGAGGACGAACCTCTCTGCGGAAGAAGCGCTGGATCTGGTGCGGGCCGTCGCTTTAGCCCGCCCCTACGACAAGACCGAGGTCCTCCCGCTCAAAGAGGCCCTCCACCGGGTCCTGGCGGAGGACCTAAGAAGCCTCGTGGACCACCCCGATCAGGACGACACCGCGATAGACGGGTACGCCTGTCGCCTGGAGGACACCCTCTTGGCCACCCCCAAGACCCCGGTGCGGCTCAAGGTGGTAGGGGAATCCCCGGCGGGAAGGCCCTTCTTGGGCCAGGTGGGGCCCAAGGAGGCGGTGGCCGTCTACACCGGGGCTCCCATCCCCAAGGGGGCGGACGCGGTCATCCGGGTGGAGGAGACCCAAAAGGAGAACGGCTTCGTCCTCCTTTTTGCCCCCGCAAGACCCCAGGACATCCGGCCCAAAGGGGATGACCTGAGAAAGGGCGAGGTCTACCTCAGGCGGGGGGACCTCCTCACCCCCGCCCGGCTGGGTCTGGCCGCGGCCATGGGGCACGCCCGGCTTCTGGCCTACCGGAAGCCCCGGGTGGGCATCCTCACCACGGGGGACGAGGTGGTGGAGCCGGGAGAGGCGTTGCCCTACGGGGGGGTGTACAACTCCAACGCCTACGCCTTGATGGGCCTGGTGGTGGAAGTGGGGGGGGAGCCGGTCCTTTTGGGCAAGGCCCCAGACGACCGAGAGGCCCTTAGGGAAAGGCTTTTGGCGGAGGACCTGGACCTCCTCCTCACCTCCGGGGGCGTGTCCATGGGGGAGTACGACGTGGTCCGGAAGGTGCTGGAGGAGGAAGGGGAAGTGGTCTTCTGGAAGGTCCGCCAACAGCCTGGCGGCCCCCTCCTTTTTGCCCGTTACCGGGGCATGCCGGTTTTGGGCTTGCCCGGGAACCCCGTCTCGAGCATGGTCACCTTCTTCCTCTACGGTAGGCCCTTCCTCTTCACCCTGCTCGGCCGAACCGACCCTCCTTACGTCCGGCTTTGGGCCACCGCTCTGACCCCCTTCAAGGGAGCTAAAGGGAAAACGGTTTTCCGGCGAGGCATCCTGGCCTTCCAGGATGGGCTTGTGGTGCGAAGCACCGGGAACCAGTCGAGCGGCGTCCTCCGCTCCATGGCGGAGGGGAACGCCCTGGTGGCCCTTCCTGAGGGCAAAAATGCGGAGGCAGGGGAGGAGGTGGAGGTCATCCCCTTGACATTCGTCCTTTGACTGCCTAAGATGCAAAGGTTTACGGGCAAGCCTTGGGTCCCGGTACGGGCGAGGGGAGCCCGGAAAGGACGAGAATGGAATTTAAAGACTTTCCACTTAAAAAGGAGATTCTGTCGGCCCTCGAGGCCAAGGGGTTCAAGACCCCTACCCCCGTCCAGGCCGCAGCCTTGCCGTTGGCCCTGGAGGGGCGGGACGTCTTGGGCCAGGCCCGGACCGGGACGGGCAAGACCCTGGCCTTTGCCCTACCCATCGCCCATCGGCTAGAGAAAAAGACCGCACCCGGCCGCGCCCCCCGGGCCTTGGTCCTCACCCCCACCCGGGAGCTCGCCCTACAGGTGGCGCAGGAGCTCTCTTGGGTCGCGCCGCACCTCGAGGTGGTGGCCATCTACGGGGGGACGGGCTACACCAAGCAGGCCGAGGCCCTAAGGCGGGGGGTGGACGTGGTGGTGGCCACGCCGGGCCGGGCTTTGGACTACCTTAAGCAGGGGATTCTGAACCTCTCCCAGGTGGAGATCGCCGTGCTGGACGAGGCCGACGAGATGCTCTCCATGGGGTTTGAAGAGGATGTGGAAACCCTCCTCGAGGCCACGCCCAGAAGGCGCCAAACCCTCTTCTTCTCCGCCACCTTGCCCTCCTGGGCCAGGCGCCTGGCGGAGCGGCACCTGACCAACCCCGTCCTGGTCAACGTCATCAAGGACGAGGCCGTGACCTACGAGGAGCTTGCCCTGCAGGCCCCCCTGCAAAGCCGCCAGGGCCTCCTCTCCGACCTCCTTTACACCTGGGGCCCTAAGCGGGGCATCGTCTTCACCCGCACCAAGGCGGAGACGGAGGAGATCGCCCAAGGCCTGGGGAGGCTCGGCCACCGGGCGGCGGCCATCCATGGGGACATGACCCAGCGGGAGCGGGAGAAGGTCATGCAGGCCTTCCGTCAAGGGGAGGTCCAGCTGCTCGTGGCCACGGACGTGGCCGCGCGGGGCCTGGACATCCCCGAGGTGGACCTGGTGGTCCATTACCGCCTTCCGGAAAGGGTGGAAAGCTACCAACACCGTTCGGGCCGCACCGGCCGGGCGGGGCGGGCGGGCCGGGTGGTCCTCCTTTTTGGCCCAAGGGAGAAGGGGGCGCTCGAGGCGCTGGAAAAGGCCCTGAACCGCCGTTTCAAGCGCATCAACCCCCCCACCCCCGAGGAGGTCTTGGAGGCCAAGTGGGCCCACCTTTTGGCCCGGCTGAGCAAGACCCCTAAGGAGGACCGGAGGATCTGGAAGGACTTCGCAAGCCGCCTCTTCGCCGGTCACGCGCAAGCGCACCTCGAGGGCCAGGTGGAGGCGGTGGCGGCCCTTTTAGCCCTGGTTTTGGGCGGGGCCCCCAGGCCCAAAAGCCTCCTCACCGGGGAGGAGGACTGGGTCACGCTCCAGGTGAAAGGCCCCAGGCTCTCCGTGGGCCGGTTGGTGGCCCTTTTGAAGGGGGAGGGCGTGGAGGAGGTGGGGCGGGTCCAGCTCACCGAGAGGGCCGCCTACGTGGACCTGAGGCCGGAGGAAGCGGAAAGGGTTTTGGCCTCCGGCCTGGACGAGCTAAAGGTGGACCGGGCCCGGGAAGCACCCGAAGCCCCCTGGGAGCCGGTGAGAAGCGGCCGGCCCGACCGCTCGAGCCGCCGCCGGGCGCGAAGCGCCTAACCGGCCCCCCTTCAGGAGCCGGTTTCTTTGGGCAAACGCCGCAAGGGGCCGAAGGCCCAGGCCCAGAGGCCGATCCCCAGGGTGTAAAGGACGAGGGTTACGGCGAAAAGGTAGTCGAAGGCCAAAAGCCCAAAGGCCTCCTGCACCCTCCCCGAAAGGGCCGTTCCCAAGGCGAAAAGGAGGCTCCATACGGCGCTTTCCACCAGAAAAAACCCGGGCCGCTCCGCCTCGGAAAGGTGGTCCGTGACCAAGGCGGCGTAGACCGGCCCGGCGGCGTTCATCAACGCCCCGCGCACGAGAAGGGCCAGGGTGACCACGGGAAGCCACGGGGCCCAGGCCAAGGCGGCCAGGAATGGGAGGGAGAGGGCCTGGACAAAGACGATGGCCCCCAGCTTCCCAAGCCGCCGGACCAAAAGGGGCTGGAGGAGCATGGCCACGCCGGTGGCCAGGGAAGAAAGGGCGAAGAGGACCCCCGTACCCCCGTAGGAGAGGCCGAACTTCTCCTTCAGGTAGAGGTTCAAAAAGGGGATCACCAGGCCCGCTCCAAGGCCGATGATCACCTGGGGCAGAAGAAGGCGGAGCCAAAGGCCCACCCGGCCTCCAAGCCGCGGAGGGTCTCCCCGGACCTCGGGCAGGCCCCTAAGCAAGGGCATCCCGAGGAGAAAAAAGGGCAAGGCAAAGAGGATCACCCACCGCGCCCCCACCGCCTCGGAAAGCACCCCGGCCAAAAGGGTGGAAAAGAAGCCGCTCGCAGTGGTCAGGGCCGACTGGAGGCTGAACAGGAACACGCGTTCTTTCGGGGGGACCAGATGGGCCAAAAGGGGGGCCGCCGCCCCTTGAAGGAAGGCCCCGGCCAGGCCGTAAAGGGCAAGCCCTGGAAAGACCCAGAGCCCCAGGCCCAAAAGAACCCCGCCCAAAAGCGCCGAGACTGCCCCTAGAAAGAGGCTGGTGCGAAACCCGGCCCGGGGGATGAAACGGGCCAAGGGGAGGGCCAACCCCACCCCCACGAGGAGCAGAAGGGCCTGGGCGTAGCCGATGCTCTGCCGGGAAAACCCCAGGGCCTCGAGGTGGAAGTTTAGGAAGAAGTAGACCAGGTTTCCCCCAAAGGACCAAAGAAGGCTGGCTAGGACAAAGCGGTAAGCAGGCGATGTTTTCATGTTTTCAAAGCAACTCTCGGCTTGGACAGTAGGAAGCGAGCACACAGGCTCCGCATCGAGGCTTCCTAGCCGTACAGACATAGCGGCCATGAAGAACCAGGGCGTGGTGGACGTAGACCCATTCCTCCTTGGGGAAAAGGGCCTCCAGCTCGGCCCCGATCCTTTCCCGGGCCCTGGCCTCTGACAGGCATAGCCTCCGGCTCACCCGGGCCACATGGGTGTCCACGGCGATTCCCGGAACACCGAAGGCCGCCCCCAGAACCACAGTGGCCGTCTTCCAACCCACCCCAGGGAGGGCCATAAGGGCCTCCTTGTCCTTGGACACCTCCCCCCCGTACTCCGCCACGAGCTTTTTCGCCAAGGCCACCAGGTTCCTGGCCTTGGTCTTGTAAAGCCCGATGCGCCTGATGTAGGGCTCCACCTCCTCCGGCTTGGCCTGCGCCAGGGCAAAGGCGTCGGGAAAACGGGCAAAGAGGGCCGGGGTGGCCTCGTTCACGCTTTTGTCCGTGGCCTGGGCGGAAAGCACCGTGGCCACGAGGAGCTGGAAAGGGTTTTCATACCGAAGCTCCGTGCGGGCTTCCGGGTAGGCCTCCTTAAGGGCCTGGAGGATCTTTTGAGCTCGATGGCGCTTGGCTTTTCGTCCCTCCCTCGGACACGACACGCCCTTGATTCTACAATGGGGGGTGTGAAGCGGCCCACGCTCGGCCTCATCGTCCGGGAACCCTATGCCAGCCTCATCGTGGACGGCCAGAAGACCTGGGAGATCCGGAAGCGCAAGACCCACCACCGGGGGCCTTTGGGCATCCTCACCGGGGGGCTGCTCATCGGCCAGGCGGAGGTGGTGGGGGTGGAGGGGCCCTTCACCGTGGAAGACCTCCTCCCCCACTGGGATAAGCACCGGGCCGAGGAGGCCTTCCTCAGGGCCTACGCAAAGGAGGCCCCCCTTTACGCCTGGGTTTTGAAGAACGCCTTCCGGTACGAAAAGCCCCTCGTCGTGCCCCGGCGCCCAGGGCGGGTCATCTTCGTGGACCTCTCCGGGGTACCTTGGTGACCCCCCCGTAGCCCACAAAGAGCAGGATATCCGGGTCCAGGCCCTGGACCACCTCGGGGCGGTGGGTGGCGGCCACCAGGGTGATCCCCGCCTCCCGGCAGAGCTTTCCCAGACCCAAAGCCACCCTCCTCGCGGTGGGGACGTCCAGGTGGGCGGCGAACTCGTCGATGGAGGAGGTCGGGCCTTTGGCCGAGGAGGAGGGCCAGGCGGAACCGCTCCCTTTGCCCCGTGGAAAGCTCCTGGGGGCGCGCCCGGTAAAGCACCGCGTCGGAAAGCCCCACCCGGTTCAGGACCTCGATGGCCGCCCCCACATCCCCCAGGTCCTGGTAAAGCCGTTCCAGTATGGGGTCTTCCCCAAGCCCCACCTCCTTTTCCCCGGGGATGTAGGCCACCCGCTTCCCCGCGGGCACCTCCACCTCCCCAAGGTCCGGGGGCTCACCCAGAAGGAGCCTGAGAAGCGTGGTCTTCCCCGCCCCACTGGCCCCCGAGAGGACGACAAGGCTTCGCGGGGGAATCTCCAACTCCACCCCCCTTAAGACCGCCCGCTCCACCCGCCTGGCCCTTACCCCGAAGGCGAGGAGGGCCTCCTGGACCTCTGGGGAAAGGCCCTCCAGATCCAGAAGGCTCCGGTAGCCCTTATGCACCCCGTGAAGACGGATGGGCTCCTTAAGCCCCGCCACCCGGCCAAACCGAGGCCGGTAAAGCCTCCCCCCGTGGGCCTGGGCGTGGGGGTCGGTCTTGAGAAATCCGCTTAGGTACCCCTCGGCCTCTTCCGTGAGGGGATAGGCCAAAACGGGTCTCCCTGAGGCGGTGTCAAAGAGGTAGCGGAAGCCCACCCTCTCGAAGAAGGGGTGGTACCGGGCCATCTGGGCGATGGTGTACATCAGGTGTTTTTTTCGCCTTCCCTCCGGAGCCCCCCGCGCCTTGGCCCACTCCAGGGCCACCTGGACCAGAAGGGCCCCGAAGCCCTCCGAGCGGTAGTCGGGGTGGACCACCACCCGGGCGATGCGGGAGGCGGCGGTGTAAACCCGGTCCAGGGCCTTCTCCCAGTCCGCCCCGCCCTGGAAGGTGGGGTGAAACCAGTCCTGAGGAAGATCCCCTCCAAAATATCCCGCTCTATGCCCTCTGGTGTCCGGCGGTGCATCTTGGGAATGAGCGGGTCCAGGCGCAGATACCCGAGGATCCGGGGTTCAAAGGGCAGGCGCTCCAAAAGCTCCAGGACCAAAAACCGGCTCGCCGGGGTGGAGCCCCGGATCTCCTTCAGCCGCGCCTCGCCGCCGCAGTCGCAAAGGGGCTTGGCGTTGGCGGGTAGGGTCTTCTGGCAGCTGGGGCAGACCCAAAGGGCCACCACCTCCTTCTCGGAGGCATAGTGGAACTGCTCCAGCTCCGCGATGGCCTCATAGTCCCCCTCGTACATGGCCTCGCGCACCCTCAGGCGGTGGCGGTAGGCCTCGCCCCCCAAGGGGCTTTCCCAGGGGTGGACCCGCTCCTCGGCAAAAGGGGGCCAGACGGGAAAAGGCCCCTCAGCTCGTACTCGTCAAAGCCCAGAACGGGCTTTTTAAACCCCGTGGCCAGGCGGACCTGGTCCTGGGGCCTAAGCCACTTCGCCACATCCCCCGTCATCAAAAGGCGCACACCCCCCTCGAGGAGCACCTCCCCATACCAGCGCCAGTAGATCCTCCGGGCCAGAACCCTCATCCTTCCTCCCCGATCAATCCGGAGGCCCCAAGCCCAAGCCCACCCCCTTCCGGGACCCGGCTAGTAGGCCTTGGCGAAAACCACCCGCTTGCCATAGGCGCTTTGACCGCCGCAGCGGACGCAGACGCCCTCTTCCGGCTCGGCCTCGAAGGACACGCACCGGGTGGTGGCGGCGGTCTCCTCCTGGATGAGCCGCTCGCAGGCCCTGTCCCCGCAGTGAAAGGCCAGGGCGAAGCCCTCCTGGACCGCCTCCTTGAACCCCTCGTAGGTGTCCACCTTCCGGGTGTGGCGCTCCCGGAACTCCAAGGCCCTCCGGTAAAGGGCCTCGTGGAAGTCGGAAAGCCTGCCGGGAAGAAGGCTGGGCAGGGCGGAAAGGGAAACCCGTTCCTTCCCCCCCAGGCGGCTCGCCAAAACCGCTTCCTGGGCCTCGAGGTCCTTGGGGCCGAGCTCGATCCGGTAAGGAACCCCCTTGAGCTCCCAGTCGTTGAACTTGTACCCCGGGGTGTACTGGTCCCGGTCGTCCAGGTGAACCGAAAGCCCCGCCTGGAGAAGACGGCGCCTAAGCTCATAGGCCGCCTCCAGGACCCTTTCCCGGCTCTCCTCCCGGTAGATGGGCACGATGACCACCTGGATGGGGGCCAGCCTGGGGGGCAGGATAAGACCCTTATCGTCCCCGTGGGTCATGATGATGGCCCCGATGAACCGCCAGGAAAGCCCCCAGCTGGTGGTGTGGACGTATTTGACCTCGAGGTCTTTGTCCTGGAACTTGATGTCAAAGGCCCGGGCAAAGTTCTGCCCCAGGTAGTGGCTCGTCCCCGCCTGAAGGGCCCTTCCATCCCGCATCATGGCCTCGATGGTGGTGGTGTAGACCGCCCCGGCGAACTTCTCCTTCTCCGTCTTCAGGCCCTCGAGGACGGGAATGGCCGCGTACTCCCGGGCAAGCCGGGCGTAGACGCCCAGCATCCGCCTCACCTCCTCCTCCGCCTCCTCCCGCGTGGCGTGGGCGGTGTGCCCCTCCTGCCAGAGGAACTCGCTCGTCCGGAGGAAGGGCCGGGTGCGCATCTCCCAGCGGACCACATTGCCCCACTGGTTGAGGAGCTGGGGCAGGTCCCGGTAGCTTTTGATCCAGCGGGACCACATGTACCCGATCACCGTCTCCGAGGTGGGGCGGACCGCCAGAGGCTCCTCCAGCTCCTCCCCTCCCGCGTGGGTCACCACCGCGAGCTCCGGGGAGAAGCCCTCCACGTGCTCCGCCTCCTTCTTCAAAAAACTCATGGGGATGAACAGGGGGAAGTAGGCGTTCTGGTGGCCCGTCTCCTTGAACATCCGGTCCAGCTCCCTTTGGATGTTCTCCCAGATGGCGTACCCGTAGGGCCGGACTACAATCGTCCCCCGGACCGGACCGTAGTCCGCCAGCTCAGCTTTCTGTATAACATCCAGATACCATTCGCTGAAATCCTGGGACTGGGGAGTGATGCCCTTCTCCTTCGCCATACCCGTCCATCATACCCTTCCCAAGGAGGGCTTGGGAAACACCTCGCTTCTTGCCGCCATCCGGGCCACGACGGGCTCGCTTTCAGGCGTAGAATAGCCCCATGGACCTCTTCCCCGTCTACAAGGAGCTTCATCAAAAGGGTGGCCGGATCCTCCTGGTGGTCTTAGACGGCGTAGGGGGGCTTCCCCTGGAACCCGGAGGGGCCACGGAGCTCGAGGCCGCCCGAACCCCAAACCTGGACCGTTTGGCCGAGGAAAGCGCCCTGGGCCTCCTCACCCCCGTCCATCCGGGCCTGACCCCGGGCTCGGGGCCGGGGCACCTGGCCCTTTTCGGATACGACCCCTTCCGCTTCCTGGTGGGCCGGGGGGCCCTTTCGGCCCTGGGCCTGGGGGCGGACTTCCGGGAGGAGGACGTGGCCCTTCGGGGAAACTTTGCCACCCTTAGCCCCGAGGGCCTGGTCCTGGACCGCCGGGCGGGAAGGCCTTCCACCGAGGAGAACCGGAGGGTCATCGCCAAGCTCCAAGAGGCGATCCCCCGCATAGAGGACGTGGAGGTCTACTTCTACACGGAAAGCGAGCACCGCTTTCTGGTCATCCTGCGAGGCGAAGGGCTTTCCGATCGGATCACGGACACCGACCCGCAGAAAACCGGGCTGCCGCCTCAAACGGCCCAGGCCCTGGACGTTGCTTCGCGGAGCGAACACCGAGCGGCCTCGATCAAGACCGCCCGGGTGGTCAACCTCCTTTCCGAGAGGATCCGCGAGGCGCTAAAGGACGAACCCCGGCTGAACGGCGCCCTCTTCCGGGGGGCCTCGAGAAAGCCCCGCTTCCCCAGCCTAAAGGAGGTCTTTGGGCTCGAGGCGGCGGCCGTCGCCAGCTACCCCATGTACAAGGGTCTGGCGAGCCTGGTGGGCATGGAGGTCCTCCCCGTGGAAGGAGAGGGGGACGCCCACGCGGGCAAGCTGAAGGCGCTTAAGGAGAACTGGTCGCGCTACGACTTCTTCTACCTCCACTTCAAGAAAACGGACGCCAAAGGGGAGGACGGGGACTTCTGGGGAAAGGTCCGGGAGATCGAGGGCTTTGACGCCCTCCTGCCCGAGCTCCTCGCCCTCGGACCCGAGGTCTTGGCCATCACCGGGGACCACTCCACCCCCGCCCTCCTCAAGGCCCACTCCTGGCACCCCGTGCCCCTTCTCCTCCGGGCCCCCTACCTCCGGCCGGATGAGGCCCGGCGCTTCACGGAAAGGGAGGCCCTTCGGGGAAGCCTCGGGCACCTAAAGGGGGTAGAGCTCATGCCCCTCCTTTTGGCCCACGCGCTGCGGTGGCAGAAGTACGGGGCGTGACCTTGGACTGGAAGCATGCTCCGGCACCGGCTGAACCTCGAGGCGTTGGAGAGGGCCCCTGAGGGGGTACGCCTGGAGCTTTTGGATGGGGAGGTCTACGAGAGGGCGCCCATCGGAAGCGGCCACGCAGGCCTGGTCACCTACCTGGCCAAGGTCACGCCGGGTCACGCCCGGTCAGCCGCGTGTCAGCCCCGGTAGGGGCTACGGTCAAGGTACGGGCAAGGAATGGTGTTTCGCTCCGCGAAAGCACAGCGCCCGTGACCTGCGGCTACGTTCCAGGGCGTACCTTTCTATAGTGATAGGGGTCAAACCCCCCCTCTCCTCAAGGTACGCTGACGCGTGACCAAGGTACGCTGACGCGTGACCTGGGCCCCGCCCACGAGCAGAACCTAGAGATACCCCGCCCGCCTGAGCTCCTCGGCCACCGCCTCGAGAAGCCTCTCGTAGGCGGCCTCGAGGTCCAGCCCCTTGAGGGTGGCCCCCGCCGCGGGCACATGTCCGCCCCCACCCAGCTTGATCGCGATGTTCTGGGCGGAAACCCCCGCCCGGCTCCGGATGGAGACCTTCACCCCCTCTTCCCTCTGGCGCAAAAAGGCCGCCACCACGCTCCCTTCCGCATACCGGATCAGGCCCACGAAGTCGTCCGAGTCCTCCTCTTGTTGTTCCCTTCGGGAAGCAACTTGTTGTTCCCTTCGGGAAGCAACGGCCTGGGCCTCCCGGTGTTCCCC
>NZ_PSMQ01000086.1:2497-5206 GCF_040290245.1 Thermus sp. | reverse complement strand
CCTAGCCCTTCTCCTTCTGGGGGGCAGCGTGGCCACGCTGGGCATCCGGGCGATGAACCGGAGCCTCCTCTCCGCCATCACCGAGCCTGAGGAGGTACCGGAAAGGGTCTACATCCGAAGGCGCCTCGAGCAAGGGCCAAGGGTGGTGGCCTTCGGGGGGGGAAGCGGGCTTTCCCGGGTCCTTAAGGGGCTCAAGGAGCACACCGCCAACCTCACGGCCATCGTGGCCGTGACGGACGACGGGGGTTCCACGGGCCGCCTCCGGCTCACCTTCGGCCTCCCCGCGGTGGGGGACCTGGTGGACTGCCTGGCCGCTTTGTCCGACCACCCCCGCCTTCCCCAGCTGATGGCCCACCGGTTTGACAAGGGGGAGCTTAAAGGCCACACCTTCGGCAACCTTTTCCTGGCCACCCTGAACGAGGTGGCGGGGGATTTCGCCCTGGCCATCAAAGAGGCCAACGCCATCCTGAACCTCCGGGGCCAGGTCCTTCCCGCCACGCCGGAGGCGGTCCGGCTCAAAGCCCTGCTGCACGGCGGCCAGGAGGTCCTGGGGGAGGTGGCCTTAAGGGAGGCGGGGGGAAGGGTGAAGGAGGTCTTCCTCCACCCCGAGCCGAAGAAGGTGATGCCCGAGGCCCTCGAGGCCATCCGACGGGCCCAGCTTCTGGTCTTGGGCCCAGGCAGCCTCTACACCAGCGTCATCCCCAGCTTCCTACCCCTCAAGGAGGCCCTGGCCAAGGCCCCGGGCCGCCTGGTCTACATCGTCAACCTCATGACCGAACCCGGGGAGACGGATGGGATGAACGCCTACGACCACTACAAGGCGGTGAGCCACCACCTGGGCCGTAGGCCCGATGCGGTCCTCGTCCACACCGGCCCCATCCCAGAGGAGGTGCTCCAGCGCTACGCCAAAGAGGGGCAGCACCCCGTGGCCTACGACCCCGCCCCCTTCCGGGCGGACCGGGTGGAGGTTTTGGAGGGCGATTTCCTGGAAGCAGGCGGCCTGGCCCAACACGACCCGGCCAAACTCGTCCAGGCGCTCTTAAACCTGGTATAAGGGAAGGGTGCTCTTCTTCACCGACCCTCCGGGCGACGACCACGGCCTGGCCTACCAGTACCCGATGGCGGCGCTCTTCCAGGAGGCGGGCCGGGGGTACGCGGACCTTCTGGGCTTCGGTGCGGAGGCTTCTTCAGGGGAACTGGTCCTGAAGGTGCGGCTTGCCCGCTACCCCAACCCCCTGGGGGCTCCCTTGGGCTTCTCCCTGGCCACGGTGGCGGTCTACCTGGACACCGCCTCCGGAGGAGAGGAAGATCTTCCCGGAGCGGGGTTCAAGACCCCAGCGGGGGAAGGGTGGGAAGTGGCTTTTCTCCTCACCGGCTTTGGAGCAGAAAAGCGTACCCCTAGGGGCGAGTCCACACCTGTCAAGGCGGAAAAGGTGGGGGAGGAGCTCCTCCTCCACACCGGCCTTGCCCCTGGGGCGTACGGCTTCTACGTGGCCGTGGGGCTTTACGACCCCTTCGCCCCTTGGTTCTTCCGGCCCACGGCCCTCGAGCCCGGCCCCTGGACCCTTGCCGCCCCCCCAGGGATGCCCAACGCGGTGGACGTGCTGGCCCAGAACCAGGCCGAGGCTTACCGCACAAGGGTTCTCCCGCCCGCGCGCCAAACCCCCCCGCCTTACCCATCCCTTCTGGCCTTCGGCCTCGGGCTGGTCTCCTTCCTCCTGGCCTTCCTTCTGCGCAAGTCGCCCTAGAGGGGCCTTAGGTCCTCCAGAAGAAGCCAGCCCACCTCGAGGGGCAGGCCTTCCAAGATGGGCTTTAAGGCCTTTTCCACCCGCTCAGCCCAGGGATGAAGGGCCTCCGGTGGGGTATCCGTCTTGACCAGGACGGTCATCTGGTAGAACCGCTGGGTGGCGGTGGGGGTGCCGTCCTCAAAAAAGGCGGTGGGGGGGGGAACCTCGTCCAAAAGGAGGTAGGCCCCCTCCACCTCCCTCGGGAGCCGGCCGGGGTCAAACGCCATCCCCTGGGGGTGCCAAAGGTAGCCCTGAAAAAGCCGCACCGCCTGCATCCTCCTCAGCGTACACCACCCCGCCCCCCATCCGGTAAAGGCGGGGAAGGCGCTTGAGACTGGTGGCCGCCTCGTAGACAATGGTGCCCCGGGCCTCGGCCAAGGCCAAGAGGCTCGTCTTCCCCTCCTGGCCGATGACCTCAAAGACCGCATCCAGGCCCACAGGCTCCTTAAGGCGCACCGTGATCTGGTCCATAGAGATCCGCCCCACGATGGGAAGGAGATCTCCATCCGGCCCGCGGACCCACCTCGCATGGCCCCGGGGAAGCCCGTCCGCATACCCCACGGGCAAGGTGGCCAGCCACTCCCCCCCTTGGGCCACGTACTCCCCCCCGTAGCCCACCCGGGCACCCTTTTCCAGCCGCCTCACCTGGGTGGGCCGGGCCTTAAGCCGGAGAACCGGCCGGAGCCCCACCCCGGGGAAAAGGCCGTACAGCGCCAGCCCCACCCGCACCCCCTGGGCGCTTGGCCCATAGAGGAAAAGGCCCGCGGAGTTCTCCAGGTGGTAGAGGGGACCCTTTCCTAAGGCCCTTTGCACCTCTTGGAAGCGCTGGATCTGAAGCCGGGTAAAGGCCGGGTCCTCCTCCGCGCTCGAGAGGTGCGTATAAACGCCCTCCACCCAGAACCCCAGCTCCTCGAGCCGGCGG
>NZ_PSMQ01000086.1:0-2437 GCF_040290245.1 Thermus sp. | reverse complement strand
GGTAGAAGGCGGCCGCCTCCCGCCAGTCCACCCCGGTGCGGTGCATCCCCGTGTCCACCTCCAGGTGGGCTCGAGGGGGAAGCCCTAAGGCCTTAGCCCTATGGAACAGGGCCAGGGCGCCCTCCCAGGTGGAAAGGCTTGGCACAAGGCCCCAGTTCAGGGCCTCCTCCGCCTCCAAGGGGTGGAGGCTTCCCAGGAGGAGGACCTCCCCCTTAAACCCCCCCTGCCTAAGGGCCCGCCCCTCGGCCACCCGGGCCACGGCCACCCATCGGGCCCCTTTTTCGTGAAGGAACCGGGCCAGAAAAAGCGCCCCGTGGCCGTAGGCGTCCGCCTTCAAGACGGGGATGACCGCCTTGCCCTCGGCCCTTTCCCGGATCAGGCGCCAGTTGTGCGCCAAGGCCTCCAGGTCGATCTCCAGCCATGCCGACCGCATCACTCCTCCAAAAGCCCCACAAACCGCAAAGGATCGGGGTCCAGCTTGTAGTGGCGGTGGGGGAGGCGATCCAGAAGGGCCCAAAGCCGTTCAGTGCTCCCCTTGAGGAGGAGGTGGAAGATGAACCGCCCCTTCACCCGGGGAACAGGGGCGGGGGCGGGGCCCAAAACCCCCTCCTCCCCCCTTAAGGCCTCCGCCAAGGCCAAAGCCCGCTCCCGGGCCACGGCCTCCTTGGCATGGGCCACCTCGAGCTTCAGCATCCGGGTCTTCGGGGGGTAGTCCAAGGCCTCCCGCAAGGCCTTCTCCCGGTGGAGGTACGCCTCCACGCTGCCCTCCAGAAGCCCCTTGTGGACCGGGTGGTCCGGCTCAAAGGTCTGGAGGACCAAAAGAGGCCGCCTCCTGGGGTGGAGCTCCGCAAGGGCCCAGAGGAGGCGGTGGTACCGCTCCTGGGCGCGGAAGTCCCCCTCGTAGATGAGGCCGTCCGCATAGGGGAGAAGGATCAGGGCCAGATCGGGGAGAAGGGGGCCCCGTAGGGCCAAGGTGGTGGCGACCAGAACCCCGGCCTCCCCCCTTAGGAGGGGCTCGAGGTTATCCCGCTTATCCCGGGAAAGCCGGTAGACCGGAAAGCCAAGCCCCGCCTTCAACTCCTGGTAAAGCCAGTCCAGCCCGGGGCCCTTGGGCTCGATCAGGTCCGAGCCGCACCGGGGGCAAAGGGGAGGGGGGGGCTCCTCGTGGCCGCACTGGTGGCAAAGAAGGGTGTGCTCGTGGTAGCGAAGGGGAAGGGCGCAGTTGGGGCACATGGGCTTGTACCCGCAGTCCCTGCACCGCAAAACCGCGCTGTACCCCTTCCTCCCCGAAAGGACCAGGGCCTGGCGGCCCTTGGCCTCCACCTGGCGCAGAAGGGCCCAGGCCTCCCCGGTGAAAGGCCAGCCCCGTGCCCGGTGCAGGTCGATGAGGTAAAGCCGGGGCTTGGAAACGGGAAAGGTATAGCCCGGCCGGTCCAGGACCTCCACGCTGGGGACCTGGCTTAGATAGACCAAGGGGACCCCTAAAAGCCGGGCCCTAAGCTCGGCCAAGGGGGGGATAAAGGCCCGGCTCCCCGAGGAGAGCTTGTAGCTTTCGCTCCCCTCCTCCACCACCACCATAACCTCGGGGGTAAAGGGGAGGAGGAGGCCCTGGTAGGTGGCGAAGACCTGGTCGGGTGGGCCTTCAAAAAGCCGGGTCCTTTCCTCCACGGAAAGCCCCCCGTGAAGGGGCCGGGCCTCGGGGAAGTGGCAGAGGAAGGCCTCGAGAAGAACCACTTCCGGGAAGAGGACTAGGGCCCTTTTCCCCTGGATCAGGCCCGCGAGCAGGCGCAGGCGATCGGAAACCCGGCCTCCGTTGATCCGTCCGGGGAGCTCGGGCAAAGCGAGGGGCTTTAAAGGCTGCCCCGTGGGGGGCAGTCCGGCCGGCCCTAGGCGAACCATCCCCCTCTTTAAGAGGCGCCGGACCACCCGCACGTCCACCCCGCTCCTTTGGGCCAGCTCCGCCATGCTCCGGGCCTGCCCCATCTGGCGAAGCGTCTCATAGGCCCGTGCTTCCTCCTCGGAAAGGGGCCCGTCCTTTTCGGCGGGGTAGAGCCAAAGCCTAGCCCCGGGGCGCTTAAACCGGACCTCCTCTTCCAAAACCCCGTTCTCCCTCAGGAGGTCCAGAAGTCTGGGGTCAAACCCCCGGGCCGGTTGCCAGTTGGAGAGGGCCTCGAGGCCGCGGGGGAGGAGGTTCGGGTCGGCCTGGGGGAGGAGCCGCACCCGGTGGTCCAGGGGCGGGAACGGGGGAAGAAGGTCCATCAGGACCAGGCCCTCCGGGGCAAAGAGGTACCGGGCGGCCTCCTTCAAAAAGGCGATCTCCTGAGGCCTCAAGAAGGGCTTCTCGTCCAGAAGGGCGATGGCGTGACGCAGGTGTGCTTCGCCTAGCAGGCGCCGAGGGGACCCGGCCTCGTCCACACCCTCTCCCACCACCACCCCC
>NZ_PSMQ01000085.1:0-5327 GCF_040290245.1 Thermus sp. | reverse complement strand
TCGGAGTGTTTCGCTGCCGCAAAAGCACCTCGGCTGACCGCGAAAGCACGGGCGTTTGGGCGGCCAGTGCAACCTCACCGTTTGCCCTGCCGGGCAAGGAGAAGCATGCTCGAGGCGATGAGGGAGAAGGCGATTAAGGCCTGGAGGGGAATGGGGAACTGGGGGATGTACTCCACCGAACAAGGGACCGGGGGTTTGCAGGCCAGGGGGGCAAAGCCGGGGATTTTCTGCTCGGCGAGGTGCAAAAGGCTGATGCTTCCCCCCACTAGGGAAAGGGCGAGGCTGTAGGGCCAGATTCCGTAGTCCGCCCGCCATAGGGCCAGGAAAAGGAGGAGGGCCTGGGGGTACATGAAGATCCGCTGGTACCAGCAGAGCTCACAGGGGAGGAAGAGCCGGACCTCGGAGTAATAGAGGCTTCCCAGCGTGGCCACCAAGCTGACCAGAAAGGCAAAGGCCAAAAGGGCGGTGCGCCGGTCCACGCCTCCACCTTACCCCAAAAGGGCCTCCGCGTAGGCCGCTGCGTCGAAGGGTTGGAGGTCCTCCGGCCCTTCCCCAACCCCGATGAACCGCACCGGCACCCCCAGGGTCTGGACGATGGGGATCAGGACCCCCCCTTTGGCCGTCCCGTCCAGCTTGGTGACGATGACCCCGGTGAGGCCCACAGCCTCGTGGAATTTTTTGGCCTGTTCCAGGCCGTTCTGCCCGGTCACCGCATCCAGGACCAGCCAGACCTCCTTGGGCTCTTCGGGATCAGCCTTCCCTACAGCTCGCTTAACCTTTTTAAGCTCCTCCATGAGGTTGTGCTTGGTGTGAAGCCGGCCTGCGGTGTCCACAAAGAGCAGGTCGATCCCCCGTGCCCTGCGGGCCTGGGCGGCGTCGAAGGCCAAAGCGGCAGGGTCGGCCCCCTCGGCCCCCTTGACGACGGGAAGGCCCAGCCTTTCCCCCCAGAGGGCGAGTTGCTCGCCTCCCGCCGCTCGGAAGGTGTCCGCGGCGCAGAGGAGGACGCTTTTGCCCAGGCTTCGGTAATACCGGCCCAGCTTGGCGATGGTGGTGGTCTTGCCCACCCCGTTTACCCCCACCACCATCACCACATGCCCTGCGGGTTCCACCGCCTTTTTCGTGGCATCGGGGCGGAAGCCCAGCTTTCGCAGAGCAGCCCGGCGCTCATCCGGTTCTAGGAGGAGGGCGATGGCCTCCTTGGCCGCCTCTTTCAGGTCTTTTTTCCCGCTCTTTCGGATTTCTTCCAGTATCTTTTCCGTGGCCTCGAGGCCCACGTCCGCCCTGAGAAGGGCCATCTCCAGCTCCTCCAGGACCTCCTCCGGCCTTCCTCCCCAAAGGACGCCCCGGGAAAGGGCCTCCCGGGTTTTGGCCAGGCCTTGTTTCAGTCGGTCCAGCCAAGCCATCAGCGAAAGTTCACCCCCAGAAGCATCCGCCAGGTCTTGGGAGCGTTGGCGATCCCGTAGACGTACTGCGCCTCGATAGCCAGACCGGTGTCAGGGTCGAGAAGCTGCTCCAGGCCGAGGCTGAACCCCACCCCAAAGGTGCTTTGAGGGCCCAGAAGACCGGAAAGCCCCCCACCGAAGTAGGGGAAGGAACCCCTCCAGGTGGGGTCGTACTGGCCCAGGTCCGGCTTGAAAAGGAGATCTCCCCCCACGGCCAAGCCCGGGCTTGCGGGGGCCAGGTCCAGGTAGAGGCGGCCCGTGAGGTTCCGCCTCAAGTTGCTTTCCAAGCCCGCCCCAAAGGAAAGCCCCGTGCCTTCCCCGTACCCGATCCGCATCTGGATGGCGCTTTGGGCGTGGCCCAAAAGGCTTAGACTCAGCAGAAGGAGGAGGATCTTCCGCATACCAGGCCCAGCCTAGCAGAACGTTCAGGCCTTCACAAGAGCCCGCGCCCGCCTGAGCCGCTTTAGAACCCTCTCCTTTCCCAGAAGGGCCATGATCTCGAAAAGCCCTGGGGTCTCCAAAACCCCGGTTAGGGCCGCCCGCACGGGCTGGGCCACCTGGCCGAGCTTCAGCCCCTTTTCCTGGGCGAAGGTGCGGAAGAGGCCTTCAAGGCCTTCCTCCTTCCACTCCGGAAGAGCCTCCAGGCGGGCCTCGAGCTCCGGAAAGAGGGCTAGGCCCTCGGTCAGTTTGGCCAGGGCCTTTTCGCTCATGGGGTAGTCCTCCCGGAAGAGGTACTGGGCCTTTTCCACAAATTCTTTCAGGGTGTCAAACCGGGGCCGCATGAGCTCCACCGCCCGGAGGAGGTAGGCCTCGTCGGGCCAGGAAAGCCCCGCCTCCTCGAGGAAGGGCTTAACCCTCTCGGCCACCTCCTCCAGGGGGAGTACCTCCCGGATGTACTTCCCATTCATCCAGCGAAGCTTCTCCAGGTCAAACACGGGACCCCCCAGGGAGACCCTGTCCCAGCTGAAGGCCTGGACCATCTCCTCCAAGGTGAAGATCTCCCGCCCGTCCGGCATGGAGAACCCCATAAGGGAGAGGTAGTTCCTAAGGGCCTCCGGCAAGAACCCCTCCTTCTTGTACCACTCCAGTGAAGTATGGCTTTTGCGTTTGGAGATCTTGGTCTTGTCGGGGTTTCTGAGCAGGGGCATGTGGTAAAACCTGGGCACCGCCCAACCGAAGGCCTGGTAAAGAAGGACGTGGATGGGGGTGGAGACCAGCCACTCCTCGGCCCGGATCACGTCCGTGACCTCCATCAGGTGGTCGTCCACCACGTTGGCCAGGTGGTAGGTGGGGTAGCCGTCGGATTTCAGGAGGACCACGTCGGGGATCTCCTGGTTGTCGTAGACCACCACCCCCCGGAGCCCGTCTTTGACCTCGGTGATCCCAGGCCTGGGCACCTTGAGCCGGATCACATGGGGCTCGCCCCGCCTTGCCCGCTCCTCCGCCTCTTCGAAGGGGATGTTCCGGGCGCGACCGTCGTACCCGCCCTTCTCCTTCCGGATCCGTTCCAGCTCTTCTGGGGTTTCGAAGGCCCGGTAAGCCCAGCCCCGCTTGAGGAGTTCCTCGGCGTACCGCCGATAGAGGGGAAGCCGTTCCGATTGGCGGTAGGGCCCGTGGGGCCCCCCGATGTCGGGTCCCTCGTCGTAAGGGATTTGAAGCCACTTCAAGGCCGCCAGGATGCGCTCCTCCGCGCCCGGTACGTACCGGGCGCGGTCCGTGTCCTCGATGCGGACGATGAACCGGCCCCCGTTCTTTCTGGCCCAGACGTAGTTGAAGATGGCGATGTACGCGGTTCCCACATGGGGGTCCCCCGTGGGGCTTGGCGCGATCCGGGTCACGACCATACCCCCCCATTATCTCTCATTCGCGCTTAAGGGGCCTGGGCTAGGCTAAAGGAGCATGGAGCTTCGCGCGGAGGGGCTTAGAAAGCGGTACGGAGCCCGGGAGGTGGTCCGGGGGGTGAGCCTTTCCCTTAGGCGGGGGGAGATCGTGGCCCTTTTCGGACCCAACGGGGCGGGAAAGACCACCACCTTCTACATGGTGGTGGGGTTCATCCGGCCCACCGGGGGGCGGATCTTCTTAAAGGGCGAGGAGGTGAGCCGCCTGCCCATGCACCAGCGGGCCCGCCGGGGGTTGGGCTACCTTCCCCAGGAGCCCAGCGCCTTCCGGCGGATGACGGTCCTGGAAAACCTCCTGGCCATCCTCGAGTTCCAACCCCTTTCCAAGAAGGAGCGGATGGACCGGGCCCTTTCCCTTCTCGAGGAGCTGGGGATCCTGCACTTAAAGGACCAGTACGCCCAAAGGCTTTCCGGCGGGGAAAGGCGCCGGTTGGAGATCGCCCGCGCCCTGACCACAAGCCCCGACTTTATCCTCCTGGACGAGCCCTTTACCGGGGTGGATCCCAAGAATGTGCGGGAGATCCAGAGGCTGGTCTTTGAGCTTCGGGAAAGGCGGGGTGTGGGGGTCTTCATCACCGATCACGCGGTGCGGGAGACCCTGGCCATTACGGACCGGGTCTACCTGATGTACGACGGCCGGATTGAGTTCGAGGGTGACCCCGGCACCTTCGCCCAGGACACGGGGGTCAGGCGGTACTACCTAGGGGAGGATTACGAGCTTTGACCCTGGTCTGGCTCCTCCTTCTCTTGGCCCTGCTTTCCGGCCTGGTGGCCTACCTGGGGGACCGGGTGGCCAAGTGGGTGGGGAAGCGGCACTGGCGGGTTTTTCACCTTCGCCCCCGGCAGACGGCCACCCTGGTGGCGGTCGTCACCGGAGTGGTCATCGGCCTCATGGGGTTTGGCCTCTTTCTTTTGGTCAACCGCCAGGCCCGGGAGACGATCCTCGAGGCGGAGGCTGTGCGCAAGGAGCGGGACGCCCTCCTTCTAGAGAGGGACCGGCTTTTAGAGGCCCGCAAGGCCCTGGAGGCAGAGGCCGCCCGGGCCTTGGCCGAGCTCAACCGGTTGAGGATAGAAGGGGAGGAGCGCTCGGCCCTTCTGGAAAGGGCTGAGGCCAGAAGAAAGGCCCTGGAGGAGGAGCTGGGTCGGCTGAGGGCTGAGCTGGGCGCGCTTTTGGCCCGCCAGGGGGCTTTGGAGAGGCGGCTTTCAGAGCTTTCCGGGCTGGTGGCCCTTAAGGAGGAGGCCCTTAGGGAAAAGGAAGCGCAGATTTTGGAAAAAGAGGCCGCCCTTCGGGCTCTGGAAGCCACCCAGGGGCGGTTCGCCGAGGAGGCCCGCCGGGCTAGGCTGGAAAAGGAGGCCCTTTTGAAGGAGCTTCAGACCCAGACCGAAGCCCTGGTCACCTTGCGGCGGGAAATGGACCGGATCCTTTCCGAGAAGGAAGCCTTGCAAAAAAGCCTGGTCCAGGCCAAGAGGGAAGCCCTGGCCCAGGAGGAGCGCCTAAGGGCCCTCCAGGCCCAGGCCAGGGCTGCGGAGGAAAGGCAGAAGGCCCTGACCAAGAGTTTGGACCGCCTAGGCCAGGGGGTGAGGCTGGGCGGGGTGGTGGTGGAAGGGACCGAAGAGCTTAAGGCCTTTGCCGAGCGGCAGGCCCGGCTTTTGGGCTTTTCAGGGGCGGTGGTGCAGGGCGAGGTTCCGGGCCCGGGGTATGCGGCCTTGGAGGGGCAGGGGGTGGAGGAGGGGCGGCTTCGGGTGGGGGTTCGGTTCTACCCGCGGAAAAAAGCCTTTCCTGTGGGCACCCTTTTGGCTTTCGCCGAGCTTCCTTCGCCGGGTTCAGATCGGTTTTTGAGGGGCCTCGAGGCCCTTTATGAAAAGGCCCGGGGCCGCCTTGTCCTCGCGGGCTTTCCCCCCGACCTCCTCGCTTTTTCCCGGGAGGAGGCCTTGGCCTTCCAGGCGAGCCTGCGGGGGATCCAGGAGGGGCTGGTGGTGGGGGTGG
>NZ_PSMQ01000009.1:39994-41408 GCF_040290245.1 Thermus sp. | reverse complement strand
GGATCTCCCCCCCTCTTTAGAGGGGGGGGATCGCTTTTCAAAAGGAGGCGAGATGTTCGAGCTCGAGTCTTGCCGGACATTGGTTATAAGCCGAGAGGAAGCCCGGGCCCTCCTCCGCCTCCTCGAGGACCACCTCTGCTGGGGGTGGCTCGTTGCTTCGCGTAGCGAACACCAAGAGGATGGGGAGGGGGGGCTTGTGCCCTCCCTCGAGGTGGACCCGGCTCTAAGGCGGGTCCACAGGGGGTTGAAGGGAAAATACCGGGCGGTTGCTTCTCGGTGTTCGCTTCGCGAAGCAGCTCGGTGTTCCCTTCGGGAAGCAACCAGGGTGAGGCGGGTGATCGCCCCGTCCATGGCCTCGGGGGGGAAGCCATAGCGCTCCGCCACGATCCGCACCCCACCGGCCAGGGCACTGTCGAAGAGTTGGTTCAAGTCGGCTTGCATCTTTGCTATCCTTTGCATCTTGGTTGCCTTGACGTTCTCCCCTACGCGGGTGCGCAGGTGGGGACGCCACCGCCCCAACTACTGGGCCTTGGTCCACTTGCGCCGGACCCCGGCAGGCCGGTCTCCTGGAGCAGGTAGCGCTCGTAGGCCGCGAGGTCCATCAGTAGCGCAGCTGGTTGAGCTTCCAGTAGGCCGGGCTGTCGCGGAGGGCCGGGTTGAACTGGATCAGGTCCCAGGGGGTCCGGCCAATGTTGGTCTTGGCCTTGGGATCGGCCCCCAGCTCTAGGAGCTTCAGCACCACCTCGGACTTCTGGCTCTCTGCTGCGGCCCAGTGCAGGGGGGTCCGGCCATTATTGTCTCGAGCGTTCACCTGGGCCCCTGCCTTGACCAGGATGGTGATGACCTCGGGGTTGGGGTTGAAAGCCGCGGCAAAGTGCAGGGGGGTTTGCCCCTCGGAGTTCTTGGCCTTGGGATCAGCCTTCTGCTTGAGCAGGGCGGTGATGACCTGAGGATTTTCGTTGTTCCGCGCCGCGTAGTGCAGGGGGGTGTCGCCAGTCCGGTCTCGAGCGTTCACCTGCATCCCCAGCCCCACCAGGGTGGAGATCATCTCGGGGTTGGGGTTGGCGAAAGCCGCATAGTGCAGGACTGTTGCGCCATCATCATCTTTGGCTTTCAGATCGGCCCCCAGCTTCACCAGGGTGGTGAGGACCTGGACATTCTGGTTGAGGGCCGCCAGGTGCAGGGGGGTGACCCCCTGCTGGTTTCGATCCCCCAGGCGGGCCCCCAGCTTGACCAGGGCGGTGGGGACCTGGGGGTTGGGGTTGAGGGCTGCCCAGTGCAGGGGGGTCCAGCCGTCTTTGTCTCGAGCGTCCAGCTTGGCCCCCAGCTTGACCAGGGCGGTGGGGACCTCGGGGTTGGCGTTGTAGCGGGCGGCCCGGTGCAGGGGGGTGGCCCTCCTGGAGTCCCGAATGTC